>JBBSIS010000030.1:0-22015 GCA_038231955.1 Acidimicrobiales bacterium | reverse complement strand
TACAAGCTCGGCTTCGGCTTCCACCCCCTGCTGTGCTTCGTCGACTCGACGAATGACGCCGTGGCCGGCGTGCTGCGCCCCGGCAATGCGGGGTCGAGCACCGCGGCCGACCACGTCGCCGTCCTCGACGCCGCCCTGGCCCAGCTACCGGTGAGGACCAAGAAGGTCGATCCGGACAAGGGCGAATGGACGCTGGCCCGGGCCGACTCGGCCGGTTGCACCCATGAGTTTCTCGACGCCCTCCGCGAGCGCGGGCTTGAGTTCTCCGTCGGCTTCGCCATGAACGCAGCCGTGCGCGAAGCGGTGCTGGCGTTGCCGGAGACGGCGTGGATCGGCGCCATCCGCCAGGACATGGAGGAGCGTGTGGGCGCCGAGGTGGCCGAGATCACCGAGTCCCTCGACCTGTCGGCCTGGCCGAGCGGCACCCGGGCCATCCTCCGCCGGGAGGAGCCCCACCCCGGGGCGCAGCTCAGCTTCACCGACATCGAGGGCCATCGCTTCCAGGTCTTCATCTGCGACTCCGACGACGACGACATCGCCTACCTGGAGGCCCGCCACCGGGGCCATGCCCGGGTCGAGGATCGCATCCGCAACGCCAAGCAGACTGGCCTGGCCAACTTCCCCTGCCACGCGTTCGCCGACAACGAGGCATGGCTGGCCCTCGTGCTGATGGCCTGTGACCTGCTGGCATTCACCCAGTCGCTGTGCCTGGAGGGCGCGTTGGCCGTCGCCGAGCCCAAGCGGCTGCGCTACTGCCTGCTCCACGCCGCCGGCCGCCTGGCCCGCTCCGGCCGGCGGACCTTTCTGCGGATCCAGGCCAATTGGACGTGGGCGAAGGAGCTCGCCAGTGCGTTCGACCGCCTGGACTCGCTGGTCCTGCGGACCTGAGGCCCAACGGGCGGGACCGGCCCCGCCCCACGATCACCGCTTATCAGCGGACGCCGCCCAGAAGGTCAGCGACTCGCTCTGATCAACCGCGCCCCGATCTCGCCGGTCCGGTGATCGAGAGCGCTTGTCCCTGCCCGTAATCGTGATGATCCTTCGGGCGTCATCATCGAGGAGCTTGCTGAAATGTCCGGGCCTAAGCTAAGCTTGCACTGAGTTCATGGGGGGTGCGCTGTAGAGCCGATCAACCTACAGCACCTCCCTACGCCATCTTCGTTTAGGAAGTTTCGCAGTCGCAAGTCAGAAGCACAGCGCTGGGCCGCTGAGTCTTATCAGGGGTGTGCTCTAACCGACTGAGCTATAGCCCCGGGCTGCCCGGACGTCACGACACTGGAGTCTACGGGGCCGCAACGGGAGCCCGCACGCCGCCGATGGCCGGCGGGTCGGGAATCGACTCCGACGCCGCCTGCGCTGCCCCTCGGCGCCCACGTCGACAGAATGGTGAACCTTCGACGACCTGACTGGTCAGCACTACTTTCCGAGAGAGGCGCCCGGGCAGGAGCGGGCCCCCCTCGCGCTTCAGCTTGTCGGGGATCCTGTCGATGTTGCAGCAATGGGCCACTTCGGGATGTGGCGCGACGACGAGGCCTTCGCCACCGTCCTGACTGCCGCCCAGGCGGGCGGATCATGGGCCTTCGAGCGCTTGTACGCGTCGTTGGCGCCCGCGGTGGCCGGGTACCTGCGGGCCCAAGGCGCCGCCGACCATGACGATCTGACCAGTGAGGTGTTCGAGCAGGCCTTCACCCGCCTCGGAAGCTTCACCGGCCGCGGGGCCGGGCTCCGGTCAGGACGGTGGACGACGTAGGGGATCCGGCAACGACCGCCGCTCGCTACCACCGGAGGGCTCCAGCGACGGGGCGGTGACGACCCCCGGCGGATGGCCCTCGGCCGGAGTAGGCCGGCCGAAGGCCTTGTTCGCAGTCCCGCCAACGTCTCCCGCTCTCGGGGTCGAGCCGGGCCAATGCGGCCCGGCTCGGCAAGAAATCGGAACTTTCTCGTATTTTCCACCGACGATCGCGATCACCTCAATGCCGTCGCAGGCATGGTGCGCTGCGATCGGTGGGGATGGTGGCCCGCAGGGGCCTGATCGGGGAGGGAACCCATGAAGAGGACCGGCGTCGGATTCCATGTGGGCGCGCGGCGAACATTGCTCGCCATCGTCAGCATCGTGTCGCTTGCCGGCGGCGCCTTCAACGCGGCGGCCGCGCCGGCGGTCGCCGACCCCGCCAGTCCCATCACCGTGACCAACACGGCCAGTCCGAGCCCGGTGGCGTCCGGCGCCCAGATCACCTACACCATCACCACCAAGAACACGGGTGGCTCCAAGATCGACAACGTCGGCCTGACCGACCAGCTCAACGGCCTCGGCACCATCCAGAGCCCGCCGGCCACGCCACAGTTCGTCCTCACCAGCTCGAAGGGTGCCTGTACTCAAAGCGCCCAGCTGGTGAGCTGTTCGGCGGGGACCCTCAACGGCGGCGAGACATGGGTGGTCACCATCCGCGGCGTGGTCACCGCGCCAAGCGGCTCCACGCTCAACAACACGGCGTCGATCACCGGTACGCGATCGGCGCAGAACTTCACCACCACGGCCAGCGTCCAGACGCTTGTGCAGGGTGGCGGGGGGTCGTCGCTGCCCGACCTCACCATCAACAAGACCGGTCCGTCGAGCGTCGCAGCCGGTTCGACATACGCCTACACGCTGACCGTCAACAACATCGGCACCACCAGCGCCAGCAACGTCAAGGCGTCCGACACCCTCCCCGCCGGCGTGGCCCTGACCTCGGTGAGTTCCAGCAGCCTGTTCGTGTGCTCGCCGTCATCGGCCCCCGCCCCTGGGCCCACCACGGTCGTCTGCACCGGTGGGGCGGTCAATGCCGGGCAGAACGCCACCATCACCCTCAACGTGGTGGCGCCGGCATCCGGTTCGCTGACCAACACCGCAGTCGTCGACCCCGACAACACCATCGCCGAAGCCAACGAGCTCAACAACACCTCGGCGACCGTCAACACGGCCGTCACCGCCACACCCGCGCCCACGGCCCTGACCATCGTCAACACCGACGATTCGGCCGTCATCGTCGGCGCCGGGCCCGACCCGGTAGTGCCCGGGGCACCGCTTACCTACAAGGTCCGAGTCACCAACCCCGGGACCACCCGCGCCGACGATGTCGTGGTGGTGGTCGGCACCCAGGGCCTGGAGGCGGCGAGCATCGTCGCGACCCAGGCGATCGTCGACGGGGCGGTCGGCAATGGCAACGGCTGCAGCGTGAACGCGCCCCAGGTGCGCTGCGCCATCCGCAGCCTGAACGCCGGCGGCACCCAGACCGTCACCATCGTGGGCACGGTGGTCGCTCCGGCGGGCACGTCGATCTTCACTACGGCGACGGTGACCGGCAACGTGAAGAACGTCGGGGTCAGCGCCACCGACCCCGAGAACACCACAGTGCGACCGTCGGTGGACCTGACCGTCACCAACGCCTCCTCGCCCGACCCGGTCTGTGCCCGATCGTGGCCGGCTCCGACCCCGGGGGTGTGCCTCGGCGGCCTGAAGTACACGTTCGTGGTGGGCAACAGCGGTCTGGGCACCGCCACCAACGTGGCCGTCCGTGACGTTCTGCCCGCCGGGACGATCTACGACAGCTACAGCAACGGCGCCGGCAGCGACTTCGTCTGCCCGGCCGGGCCTCTGGCCGCCGACAACGTGCTCGTGTGCACCAACGCCTCGATCCCGCCCTCGAGCACCGAGACGTTCTCGATCATCGTCGTGGCCCCGCCGACCGCCGGTCCGACCACCAACTCGGTCACGGTCGACCCCAACAACGCCATCTTCGAGTCCGACGAGACCAACAACAGCGCCACCTCCACCACCCAGGTCGGCACCGGCATCGACCTGACGGTCTTCAAGTTCGACCAGCCCGGCTCCACCGCCGATCCGGTCGGCCTCATCCCCGCCTACCCGTCGCCGGCCCAGGGCGTCGACCCCGTCGCCACCAACGGCACAGCGGTCTACACGATCTACGTCGACAACCTCGGAACCCAGGACACAGCGGGCGTCCGTGTCCGTGACATCCTGCCTGCGGGAACCAAGTTCCTCTCCGCCTCCGGCGACCGGGGCTTCACCTGTGCCCACGACGGCGCCCCCACCGGCGGAAACGTCGAGTGCCAGGGCGGCCGCCTGCTGGGGACCGAGAGCGAGTTCTACGGCGCCGGCGCCCAGGGCAACGACTTCGCCACCATCGTCATCCGCGTCTTCGCCACTCCCGCGGTGCAACCGGTGATGCACAACGAGGTCCGCGTCGATCCCCTCAACGAGATCGCCGAGGCGGACGAGAGCAACAACATCGCCGTCCAGGACACCAGGGTCGCCACCGGTGGTGCCCCGAGCAACGCCTTCAACCAGCTCAAGATCACCAAGACCCAGACCGTCCCGGCCGCCGGGACGCCCGTCGCCACCAACGGCACCCTGACCTACAACATCCGCGTCGAGAACGACGGCACCGACCCGACGAGCGCCATCGTGGTCAAGGACTTCCTGCCCACTGGCACCCGCTTCATCGAGGCCAGGGACACCGACGCCGGGCCTGGGATGGCCGACGCGTTCTTCTGCACCCACGACGGCGCGCTGAAGGGGGGCGTGATCACCTGCACCGGCGGCGCCCTGAGCGGGACGATCAACGTCATCCCGGAGAGCGCCGGCGGCGGCAATGTCCCGACCTTCCGTGACCTGACCGTCAAGGTGTTCGCCCCCGACACGCCAGGGAACTACACCAACCTGGCCAAGGTCGACCCCGACAACGCCATCCCGGAAGGCAACGAGTTCGACAACGAATCGCAGGTCGCCACGCAGGTCAAGACCGCCACTGATGGCGGGCTGAACTCCTTCAACCAGCTCACCATCACCAAGGGCGACAACCCGGACCCAGTTGCGACCAGCAGCACCCTCACCTACACCATCACCGTGACCAACGCCGGAACCGATCCGGCCTTCGGGGTAAAGGTCCGAGACTCACTGGCCGCCGGCACCGGCTTCATCTCTGCCGCCGACGGCGCCCCCGGGCCGAACGCGTTCCTCTGCGGATACTCCGCCGGCGTGGTCGACTGCTCGGGGGCCACCCTGAGCGGCACAGCGGTGACCGCCTCGGGCGCTGCAGCGGTGAGGACGATCATCGTGAAGGTGTTCGCCCCGACCCAGCCCGGCCTCATCACCAACAACGCCTTCGTCGACCCCGACAACACCATCCCTGAAGGCGATGAGACCGACAACCACGCCGAGCAGACCACCAAGGTGGTCGTCGGCGCCGGCTTTGTCGACCTCACCGTCCGAAAGTGCGACGAGCCCATCGTGGCGGGCTGCGAAGGCGCCACGCCGAGGATCGTGAAGGCCAACGGCCTCATCACCTACTACGTCGAGGCCAGGAACAACGGCACCGACCCGGCCTTCAACGTCGCCCTGCGCGACGCACTGTCGGCCGGCACCACCTTCGTCTCGGCCGTCGACGACACGGGCGGGCCCGGAGCCTTCCTCTGCGCCGAGACCGGGGGCGTGGTCAGCTGCACCGGGGGGACCCTCGACGGAAGCGGGGACCTCATCCCCGCCCCCGACGACGTGCCGACCACCCGGACGGTCAAGATCGTCGTCCGAGCGCCCAACCAGGACAACGTCGTGGTTACGAACCAGGTCTTCATCGACCCGGGCAACACCGTTCCCGAGTCGAACGAGACCAACAACCAGGACACCGAGCGGACGTCGATCCAGTCCCCGCTCAACCTCACTCTGGACAAGGATGGGCCGACGACCGCTCAGCAGAACAGCGAGCAGGACTACGTCATCACGGTGAAGAACCTGGGTGACGCGGTCACCGGCGTGGTCGTCGTCGATCCGCTGCCGATCGGGCTCATCCCCCTCAGCGTCCAGGCCACCCCGTCGAACTTCGCCTGCTCGATCACCGAGAACCCGGTCAACCTCGTCCGCTGCGTCGGTGACATGGGGGCCCTGGGGAGCGCCACCGACAAGGTGACGATCACCGTGCACGTCTTCGTGACGGCAAATGGCGGCCCCCTCGACAACGAGGCCTGCGTCGACCCCGACAACACCATCATCGAGAACAAGGAGTTCGACAACTGCGCCACCAAGACCACGGTGGTCAGGAAGCTCTCACCGAACCTGTCGGTAGAGAAGACGGCCAGTGACGGCACGGCCACCGTCGGCCAGACGCTGACCTACACGGTCAACGTCTCCAACGTGGGCGACGCCAACGCCAAGGAGGGGTGGACCATCAAGGACACCCTCCCGAGCGCGGTGAGCATCGTCGGGACGCCGGTGGCCACCAACGGCTTCACCTGCACCCACGATGGGGCCGCCTCCGGTGGTGTGGTGACGTGCGACGGGCCGGCGGATGCCGACACCATCGGGCTGGCCGTCGGGGCGTCGACGACGGTCACCATCCAGGTCCACGTGCGCAACGGCACCGCCACGCCGTTCACCAACACGGCGGCCATCAATGGCGCGGTGTCCTTCGACGGCAGCGGCCCCTGCACCAGCGCCGACGCCTGTGAGGACGAAACCGCGGCCAACCAGGCGAACAACACCGCCTCGGTGACCACGTCGGTCGGCGGCTCGGCCATCGACCTGGTGGTGGGCGACATCACCGACACTCCCGACCCGGTGAACGTCGGCAACAGCCTCGTCTACACCTTCGTCGTCACCAACGGCGGCACGCAGAACGCCTTGGCCGCCGACGGGACCGCCGTCGTCATCCGCACCGCGCTGCCGACGGCCGGCGTGACGCTCCAGTCCGGAGTGGCGTCGCAAGGATTCACCTGCGTGCCCTCCAGCGGCGTGCTCACGTGCACGGGTGATCTCGACGCCGGTGAAGCCACGACGGTGACGATCACTTTCACGGTGAACGCCCTCGTGCCCGCCCGCCTGCACCTCGAGGCCACGGTCGATCCCACCAACGCCATCGTGGAGACCGACGAGACCAACAACGTCGCCGCCGAGGACACCACGGTGAACGTGGCCGCCTGCAACTCCTGCATCGAGCTGGTAATGGGCCAGGTGTTCGCCACGCCGACTCCGGTCACCAACGGGAGCAACGTCACCTACTCCTTCACGGTCACGAACATCGGCGACCTGCCGACGGGAGCGGATCCGGCCCCGAACGCGGTCACCGTCGGCATCGACTTCGATAAGTCGTTCGAGGACTCGTCGTTCGTGTCGATCACACCGCCGGCGGGCTTCGCCTGTGCCGTGACGCCCCTCGACCCCGTGTTCGACGTGATGTGCACGAGCTCGACGGGTCTGGCCCCAGGCCAAGGAGCGCTGTTCACGGTCGTGGCCAATGTCGCCACCGGCACCACTCCCTCGTTCGTGGACTTCGACACCGTCGTCGATCCCTCGAACAGCATCACCGAGCTCAACGACAGCAACAACGCGGCAAGTCTGCGAGTCGACGTTGTCTGATCCCAGAAAGGCCATTTCGATGAAGAGCTCGAAGAGCTTGACCAGAGGTCGTCGCGGTCTGGTGGCACTCCTGGCTGCGGCATCGGTCCTCGCCGGGCTGACGCCGCTCCTCGGCACGACTCCGGCGGCCAGCGCAGCGACGGGTTGTCGGGTCTACGTGGCCAGCGGCGACGACGTTTCCGCCGGCCACGACCTCGACGACCAGACCCGCCGCTTTCCCGAGCGGCTGATCGCCGACCACCTCAAGACCCCGGGGTGGTGCCTGTTCAACCAGGCCAAGAACGGCACCACCTCGTCGAACTACATCTCGGGTGGCCCGCTCTCCAGCGCCTACAACATGCGACCCGACTTCCTCACCCTGAGCCTCGGTGAGCAGAACGGCACCATCGTCAACCTGATCACGACCTGCTTCGACAACGTCAAGGACCACGACTTCGCCGCCGCCCTGGCGTGCGCGGCGGCCATCCAGGGCAACTCGTCGCTGTGGTCGGGCCTGACCAGCAACCTGACCACGATCTTCCAGCAGTACCGGATCATGATGTCGCAACGGCCACAGCTCGTGATCGCCGTCACGAATTATTCCAACCCTTACCCCCGGGCCGTCGACGTGGTCGACGAGATCGCCGAGCTATGCGTCCCCCTCATCGACACCATCCCGACCTGCACTCTCCGCTGGGCCCAGCTCGCCCCCGCGCTCACCGCGCTCGACCAGGTGTTCCAGAAGCTCAACACCACGCTCAAGAACGCCATGGCGCCGTTCCAGGCAGGGCCAAGCGGCAACCGGTTCGTGTACGTCGACGTCTACCCCAAGCTGGCCAGCCACTGCATGAAGATGGACGTGGAGATCAAGACCAAGGTGGAGCACCCCGAGGAGGACGGTGTGGTCCACGACCACAATTCGCCGACGAGCATCAACTTCGGGTGTTCGACGCCGTGGTTCGTGGCCGGGTCGGACGGCACGGCCAAGCCCAACTACCTCCTGCCGGCACTTCTGGGCGTGCTCATCGAGTGGAGCCAGACCACCAAGGGCATGGGCGTTTACCCCAATGCCGCCGGGCACCAGTGCATCGCCGATGCCACCTGGGAGGCGGACACCATCGACCCCGGGGTCACGCCGTTGAAATGGAAGCTCGGCTACGGCGAGGCGTCCAAGTCGGACATCTGCCAGTGAACCTGTCGACGAAAGGGAGTTGCTCGATGCGGAGAAGACTCGCAGCTTTGGCTGGAGGCGCGCTGCTGTGCCTGGCCGGGGCCGGGCCGGCGGCGGCGGCGGCCGTCAGGGGCACGACGGTGGTCGGGCCGGCGATATCAGGCACCGCCGCCGCCGTCACCGCGAGCATCACCAGCTCGACTCCGATCGCGCCCTACGAGTTCTCCATCGAGAATCGGTGCTGGTTCTCCGGCCTGTTCAGCGGCCACTTCGACTCCTCCGAGCGCTTCGACATCGCCGGGCCGTGGTACGACCTCGGCGGGGTGCCGACCACCACCGTCGGGGTCAACCTGAATGACGTGCCTGCGACCGCCGCCTGCCGGGTTTCCATCCTGAGAGGAAACACATCAGTCAGGGGATCGACCACCTCCTACACCGTCACTTGAGCCCTCCCCCGCTACGGGGCGATGGCGGAACCGGGCGAACATAGCCCGACCGATGGCGGGCAGCCTCGCCCGAGCGCCTTGTTGAGTAGTCCGGCGAGGGCTTGGCGTTCGTCGGGGTCGAGGCGGGCCAGGGCCCGGGCCTCGGCCTGGGCCCGGAGGGTGGCGAGGCGGCTGGCCGCGGTCTCCCCCGCCTCGGTGAGCACGACGGCGTGGCGGCGACGGTCGGCGGGGTCACGGCGGCGCTCGACCAGCTTGGCCGCCTCCAGGGTGTCCAGAACCCCGACCACATCGCTGGCGTCGAGGCCGAGACGGTCGCTGATCTCGCGTTGCGACAAGGTTCCCGCGGACTCCAGGCAGGCGATGACCCCCATGCACGGCGGGCGGAAGCCGGCATGGCGCACCCAGTGCTCGACCCCCAGCAGGTCATGGACCTCACGGCGCAGCTCCCGGGCCAGCGCCGAGACGGCCATGAGCGGCTCGAGCGGTCGGCCGGGCTCCACGGGCGTCAGTCTAGGCGGCGCTTGACATCCCGTGGGAGTCATCTATCGTTGGCATCTCCAACGGTTCGAGGGAGGTGCGGTGGCAACAGTGGCAGAGCGGCCGGCCGCCATACGGGTGGATGGCCTGGAGAAGCGCTTCGGCGACGTCGCGGCGGTCCGGGGCGTGGACTTCGAGGTCCACGCCGGGGAGACGTTCGGGTTCCTCGGTCCCAACGGCGCCGGGAAGTCGACCACCATCAACATGCTGTGCACGCTGCTGCGCCCCACCGGCGGCCACGCCCGGGTGGCCGGGTACGACGTGGTCGCCGAACGGGACAACGTCCGGCGGGAGATCGGCCTGGTCTTCCAGGACATGACGCTCGACTCCTACCTGAGCGCGGCCCAGAACCTGCGCTTCCACGGCCAGCTCTACGGCGTGCCGTCGGCCGAGCTCGAGCCCCGAATGCGCCAGGTTCTCGAGCTCGTCGGCCTATGGGACCGCCGCGACAAGGACGTGGCCACCTTCTCGGGTGGGATGAAGCGCCGGCTGGAGATCGCCCGGGGGCTGCTGCACTCGCCGCGCGTGCTGTTCCTCGACGAGCCCACCGTCGGCCTCGACCCCCAGACCCGGGCGTCGATCTGGGAGTACCTGGGCGAGCTGCGGGACCGGGAGGATCTGACCATCTTCCTCACCACCCACTACATGGACGAGGCCGAGAACTGCGACCGCATCGCCATCATGGACGCCGGCCGGATCGTCGCCCTCGACACCCCGGCCGCCCTCAAGGCCTCGATCGGCACCGATCGAGTCCGGCTGGTGACCGCCGACGACGACGTCGCCGCCGCCGCCATCGCCGCCCAGTTCGGCCTGGAAGTGGCGGCGGGCCCGGACGGGCTGGCCCTACAGGTGCACGACGGCGAGGCCTTCGTCCCCCGGCTCCTGGCCGACCTGGGGGTGGCGGTCCGGTCCGTCAGCGTCACCCGTCCGACCCTCGACGACGTCTTCATGAGCTTCACCGGCCGCACCATCCGCGACGCGGAGTCGTCGGGGCCAGAGATGCCGGCCATGTTCCGGAGAGCGAGGTAGCCATGACGACGACCGGCAACCCGGTGACGACGGCGCCCGAGGGGCCGTCCGTCGCGTCGGTGCCCAGAACACCGATCGCCCCGGTGCGGCGGGCCCCGTCGGGGCTGGCCGCCGACGTGCGGGCCGTCCGCATCGTCTGCCATCGCGAGCTGCTGCGGTGGTACAAGGACCGGGGCCGCATGGCCGCCGGGCTGGTCCAGCCCCTGCTATGGCTGTTCGTGCTCGGCACCGGACTGTCCCGGGTGGTCAGCGCGGGCGCCGAGGGGGTGAGCTTCCGGACCTTCCTCTTCCCCGGGGTGCTGGCCACGTCGGTGATGTTCACCGCCGTGTTCTCCGGCGTTTCGGTGGTGTGGGACCGGGAGTTCGGGTTCCTGCGCGAGATGCTGGTCGCCCCGATCCGCCGGACGTCGATCATGGTGGGCAAGTGCCTGGGCGGGGCCATCGTGGCCACCATCCAGTCGATCGTCCTGCTGGCCCTGGCCGGGCTGGCCGGCGTGCCCTACTCGCCGGTGCTGATGGTGGAGCTGCTGGCCATCCTCTTCCTGGTCGCCCTGTCGATCACCGCCTTCGGCCTGCTGCTGGCCGCCCGCATCAAGAGCGTGCAGTCGCTCATGCCGGTGATCCAGACGGTGATCACACCCATGATGTTTCTCTCCGGCGCCCTCTACCCGACGTCCGGACTACCGGCGTGGCTGGCGGTGGCCACCAAGCTCAACCCCCTCAGCTACGCCGTCCACCCCATGCGCCACGCCGTCTTCGGCCACCTCGACCTCAGCGGGGCGGCCCAGCGGGCCCTCGACCCGGCACTCACGTGGAACGGCTGGCCCGTCCCCGACGCCCTCCAGCTGTTCATCCTCGCCGCCATGGGTGTGGGCGTCCTGGCTGTCGCCATCAAACGGTTCAGCACCACCGACTGACCCCGCAGTTCCCCGACAATGCCGGTGGGCCTGTCGACTTCCGGGCCGGGCACTGCGAGGATGGACCGAACGTGCCGATCTCTTTGCATTCACGCGCCGGGCGGACATACTCGTGACCACGTACCAGGATCTGATCGGCGGCGCGGACGAGCACTATCGGCTGGGCCGCTTCAAAGAAGCCCACATCTGCTACGGCAACGCGGTGGCCACCGGCGGGGACCGCAACGGCTACTGCCGGCACATGCGAGGCATCTGTTCCCGGCGGGTGGCCGAACAGCGCCTGCAGGAAGCCGTCGACCGCCCCGAGGAGCGTCGCCCGTTCCTGAACCAGGCCGCCCGGTGGCTGGCCAAGTCCGAGGCCAACCTCGATTCCGCGTTCCACGAGTCGCCTGAGCCCCAGCGTGGCCACATCCGCCTCGAGCAGGCCCTGACCGAAGAGCTGATGGCCCGCTTCGTCGAGATGTCGGACGGGAACCCGGCACGACGGCTGGAGGCGGCCCGGCGCTACCGCGAGGAGGGCCTGGAGCTGCTCGACCGCCTGTAGGGGACACAGGGGGTCAGTCGGCCCGGTGCGCCACCTCCGCCGCCTCGGCCTGCGAGGCGCCGGGGCCGGTGTCGATGTCGATGTCGATGTCGGGATCGAGAAGCAGTTGCGGCTCGGCGCCGGAAGAGCGCTCACGTGGTGCGCGGGCCGCAGCCTCGCGGCGCGCCGCCCGACGCGACGGCGCCAGCGGGGAGGGCGCTGGTTCGATCTCACCGACTCGGGCCCTTTTCTCCGCCCGGGCGCGGCCTCGGCGCCTCGGGCGCTCCTCGAACAACACGACCACGCCACCGACGACGTCGGCGATCAGGTTGTACAGCACGGTCAGCAGCACGTTGGCGCCGGCGCCCATGACGACGAGGACGGCGCCGCCCAGCACCGACGCTTTGGCGACAGTGCCGCCCAGGAGGGTGAAGTTGTCGGAGGCGATGAGCTCGCCGATGAACTTCTCGATGTTGCCCCGTAGGCCGGTGCTCGACGCCACCGCCCACAGCACCGTCCCGGCCACCAGGATGACGAGGTACATGGTGACGTAGAGCAGCACGGAGAACTTGAGCACTGTCCAGGGCTCGACTCTGCGTACCACCAGACGGACGCGCCGTCCCTGTGTCACGGGACTCCTTCTCACACCGGGGCGACCGCGAACGGTAGCCGCTGGACACGGTCGGGTGCGCCCCCGACGTCTGGTGGATCTAGCGGCAGAGTTCGAAGTGTATGGGATCGTCGACCGGATAGGGGTGGCAGAGGCCGGCCTTGGGGGCCACGGCCAGGAGCCGGGGCACGAAATCGGGGGGGACGTCGATGGCCAGGCCCCGCTCGTGCATCGACGATCCGGGCGGGGCGACGGGGTAGGGGTTGTTCGCCCGGTCGGCGTAGAGCTCCGCCTGCTTCTCCGTCGACCGGAAGCCCGACGTGACCGGCACCGGTTGGCCCAGCAGCTGTTCGGCCCGGGCCAGGGCCGCTTGCAGGGCCGGCGCCAGGCCCGTCGCCCCGCCGGCGCCGGCGCCGCCACTCCCCTCGCGGTCACCGCCGCGCTGGGCCCGGCCCGTGGCCTCGGCCGGGCCCAGCCGCACGCGGACCAGGGTGTCGAGTCCCCGTTCCTCGTAGGACAGCAGCTCGGCGCCGTTGGCCTGGGCCAGGGACAGCGCCGCGCCGCGCCCTTCGGCGGCCCCGGCCAGGGCGGCGGCGTCGGCCGCGGTACGGGCGCTCGCCCGGGCGGTGGCGGCGACACCCAGACGGCCCAGGAGCATGACGGAGGCCCCGGCCATCACCATGGCCAGGGCGACGAACGGCAGGATCGATCCCCGTTCGGAGTGTGAATCTCGCATGTGCCCTCCCGGGCGCGGGTCAGCTCAGGAGGGGGAAGTGGGGGCCCACACCGGCGAGAGGGTGGGCGAGGTCGAGGGTGGGCGAGGTCGAGGGTCGGCTACTCGTCGACCCAACTACTCGTCGACGGAGAGGACGGGAGCCACGGCGGCGACCGTCTGGCCCTCGTCGAGGTTCATGATGCGCACGCCGGTGGCGTCACGGCCCTGGGAGGAGATATCGCGAATGGCGGTGCGGATGGTGACGCCGGCCGAGGAGATGAGCAGCAGCTCGTCGTCGAGGCCGACCATGAGGGCGGCGACCACCGAACCCCGCCGGGCCAGCAGGCGGATGCCGATGACGCCCATGGTGCCCCGGCCCTTGCGGGGGAAGCGCTCGAGCTTGGTGCGCTTGCCATGGCCGGTGTCGGTGACGATGAGCAGGTCGACGCCGTCGCGGGTGACGTCGCAGGACACCACCTCGTCGCCCTGGCGCAGCCGCATGCCGATGACACCGATGGCCGACCGGCCGGTGGCCCGCACCTCGTCCTCGGAAAAGCGGATGGTGGTGCCGAGGCGGCTGACCATGAAGATGTCGTCGCCGCCACTGGTCTGGATGACCCGGACCAGCTCGTCGTCGTCCTTGAGGTTGATGGCGATGAGCCCGTCGCGCCGGGACGAGTCGTACTCGGTGAAGCGGGTCTTCTTGACCATGCCCTTCTTGGTGGCGAAGAACAGGAACCTGGCCGTCTCGTAGTCGCGGGTGTCGATGATGGCCTGGATGCGCTCGCCGGGATCGAGGGAGAGGAGATTGACGATGGCGGTGCCCCGGGCGGTGCGCTCCTTCATGGGGATCTCGTGCGCCCGCAGCCGGTAGACCTTGCCCCGGTTCGAGAAGAACAGCAGGTAGGCGTGGGCGGTGGTGTGGATGATCCGCTCGACGTAGTCCTGGTCCTTGAGCTTGGCCCCGGCGATGCCCCGGCCGCCCCGGCCCTGGGTGCGGAAGGCGTCGGCGGCCACCGTCTTGACGTACCCGGCCCGGGTCATGGTGACGACGAGCTCCTCGTCGTCGATCAGGTCGAGGTTGTCCATGTCGCCGGGGTCGAAGGTGATCTCCGCCCGTCGCGGCGTGGCGTGCTTGGCCCGGATCTCGCCCATCTCGTCCTTGATGACCTGGCGCAGCCGGCCCTGGTCGTTGAGGATGGCTTCCAGCTCGGTAATGGTCTCCGCCAGCTTGGCCAGCTCCTCCTCGAGCTGGGAACGGCCCAGACGGGTGAGGCGGGCGAGGGTCATGTCCAGGATGTGGTTGGCCTGGATTTCGCTGAACTCGAAGGGGGCGGCCATCAGGCCCTGGCGGGCGGCGTCTCGGTCGTCGGACCCGCGGATCAGGGTGATGATGGCGTCGATCATGTCGAGGGCCTTCAGCAGGCCCTCGACGATGTGGGCCCGGTCCCGGGCCTTGCGCAGGCGGTACTCGGAGCGCCGGGTGATGACCACGACCTGGTGGTCGATATAGGCGGCCAGGGCCTGGACCAGGTTGAGGGTGCGGGGGATGCCGTCGACCAGGGCGACCATGTTCACCGGGAAGTTCGACTGCAGCGGGGTGTGCTTGTAGAGGTTGTTGAGCACGACGTTGGCGTTGGCATCGCGCTTGAGGTAGATGACGAGCTTGGTGACCTCGCCGGCGGAGAGGTTCTTGATGTCGCGGATGCCCTCGATCTGGCGGGAGTCGACCAGATCGGCGATCTTGGACGCCACCGCCGACACGCTCACCTGATAGGGCAGGGCGCTCACCACGATCTCGTCGGTGGTCTTGCCCTCGACGATCTCGGCCTTGGCCCGCATCCGGACCGAGCCCCGGCCGGTGCGGTAGGCGTCGATGATCCCGGCCCTCCCCAGGATGTAGGCACCGGTGGGAAAGTCCGGGCCCTTGACGAAGGCCATGAGGTCGTCGGGCGTGGCCTCGGGATGGTCGATGAGGTGGAGGGTGGCGTCGATGACCTCGCCCAGGTTGTGAGGCGGAATGTTGGTGGCCATCCCGACGGCGATGCCCTGGCTGCCGTTCACCAGCAGGTTGGGGAAACGGCTGGGGAGAACGCTGGGCTCGGTGAAGTCGCCCGAGTAGTTCTCGACGAAGTCGACGGTGTCCTCGTCGATGCCGGCCAGGATCTGCATGGCTAGGGAGGAGAGCCGGGACTCCGTGTAGCGCTCCGCCGCGGCTTCGAAGTCGGGGGAACCGTAGTTGCCGTGGAAGTCGATCAGAGGGTGGCGCAGGCTGAAGGGCTGGGCCATGCGGACCAGGGCGTCGTAGATGGCCTGGTTCCCGTGCGGGTGGTACTGGCCCATGACGTGGCCGGTGATGCGGGCGCACTTGACCATGGTGCGGTCGGGCCGGAAGCCCTGGTCGAACATGTCCCACAGGATGCGACGATGCACCGGCTTGAGCCCGTCGCGCACGTCGGGCAGGGCCCGGGAAGTGATGACGGAGAGGGCGTAGACCAGGAAGGACTGCTCCATCTCGGTCTGGAGCTCGATCGGCTCCACCTCACCGAACTCGAGAGGAGGTGTCTGGTCGCTCATATGCAGCCGTTCCTAGATGTCAAGGAATCTCACGTCTTTGGCATTGGTCTGGATGAAGTGCTTGCGCAGTTCCACGTCCTCGCCCATGAGGATGGAGCACACCTCGTCGGCCAGAGCGGCCTGCTCGACCGACACCTGCAGCAGCGTGCGCCGCCCACTGTCCATGGTGGTCTCCTTGAGCTCGCCGAAGTCCATCTCGCCCAGGCCCTTGAGGCGGGCGAACTCGTGCTTCTTGGTCGGGTGCTCGGCGACGAAGCGGTCTCGGGCGGCGTCGTCCTTCAGGTAGATCTTGTCCTTGCCCACCAGGGTGGAGTACAGCGGCGGTTGGGCGATGTACACGTGGCCCCGCTCGACCAGATCCTTCATCTGGCGGAAGAAGAAGGTGAGCAGCAGGGTGCGGATGTGGTTGCCGTCGACGTCGGCGTCGGCCAGCAGGATGACCTTGTGGTAACGGATCTTGGCCACATCGAACTCCTCGCCCAGGTTGGCCCCGATGGCCGAGATGAGCGACTGGATCTCGATGTTCTTGAGCATGCGGTCGATGCGGGCCCGCTCGACGTTGAGGATCTTCCCCCGGATGGGGAGGATGGCCTGGGTGATGGGGTTGCGGGCGTTGATGGCCGAACCACCGGCCGAGTTCCCCTCGACGATGAACAGCTCGGACTCACTGGGGTCGCGTGACGAGCAGTCGGCCAGCTTGCCGGGCAGGCCGGCGCCCTCCAGCAGGGTTTTGCGCCGGGTGAGCTCGCGGGCCTGACGGGCGGCCACCCGGGCCCGGGCCGCCTGCATGCCCTTGGCCACGACCTGGCGGGCCTCGGTGGGGTGCTCCTCCAGCCACTCGGTGAACTTCTCGTTGGCCACCTTCTCGACCATGGAGCGGATGGAGACATTGCCCAGCTTGGCCTTGGTCTGGCCCTCGAACTGAGGCTCGCGCAGCTTGACGCTGACGATGGCGGTCAGGCCCTCGCGGATGTCCTCGCCGAGGAGGTTGTCGTCCTTCTCCTTCAGCAGCTTGGCCGCCCGGGCGTACTTGTTGACCACGTTGGTGAGGGCCTTCTTGAAGCCCTCCTCGTGCATCCCCCCCTCGATGGTGGCGATGCCGTTGGCGTAGCTGTGGATACCTTCGTAGTAGCCGGTGTTCCACTGCAGGGCGGCCTCGACCTCCTGGTCGGCCTCCGACGCCTCGAACTGGGCCACCCGCTTGAACAGAGCCTCCTTGGAGGTGTTGAGGTGGCGGACGTAGTCGACGATGCCGCCGGCGAACTTGAACGTCTGCTCCTGTTCATGCTCGGGACGCTCGTCGCGGAAGCGGACCTCGAGGCCCTTGTTCAGGAAGGCGTAGATCTGGAGGCGCTCCAGGATGGTGGTGGCCCGGAACTCGGTGCCCTCCGACGCGAACACCGTGTCGTCGGGCCAGAAGGCCACCGACGTGCCGGTGCGGCCCCGAGGGGCCTTGCCGATCACCTCGAGCTTGCCGATGGGTCGACCGCCGTCCTGGAAGACCAGGCGGTGGCGGGAGCCGTCACGGTCGATCTCCAGCTCGAGCCGGGTGGACAGGGCGTTGACCACCGACACGCCGACGCCGTGGAGGCCGCCGGAGACCTTGTAGCCGCTACCGCCGAACTTGCCGCCGGCGTGGAGCACGGTGAGGACGACCTCGGCCGCCGACTTGCCCCGGGAGCCGGGGTGGGAGTCCACCGGGATGCCGCGGCCGTCGTCGATCACCCGGCAACCACCGTCGGCCAGCAGGGTCACGTCGATCCGGGTGGCGTAGCCGGCCATGGCCTCGTCGACGGCGTTGTCGACCACTTCCCACACCAGGTGGTGGAGACCGTTGAGACCGGTGGAGCCGATGAACATGCCGGGCCGCTTGCGGACCGGGTCGAGGCCCTCCAGAACGGTGATGTCCTTGGCCCCGTACGAAGGGGTATCCACCGCCACGGGCGCGGCCTTTCTCTACGAAGTTGGGTGCGGGTCGACCCGGAGGTCGAGAAGAGGGCGTTCAGGCGACGAGGCGACAAAAGCGCTGGTCACCGCCGCTGCCACCTGATGGGCCAACTGCCTCAAGAATACCAGAGGGGGGACTCAATGCCCGGGTTCCCTGGACTGGGGACGGGGGCGGACCCGGACCGTGATCCGGGTCACCACACCGGCCCCGAGGGCCTCGCCCAGACGGCGCAGGACGTCGGCCTCCAACCACCCGAGCTGGGCGGCCCAGGCGGGCTCGTCGACGCCGATGGTGAGGACGTTGTCCCGCAGGGCCAGGGGCCGGCTGTGAGCGGCCAGCTGCTCGCCGACCACCACCGGCCACCGCTGCAGCAGGGCCACGAGAGCAGGGCCACCGCGCCCGCCCAGGTTGCGAGCGACGGCGTCGAGCGACGCCGAGATCCGTTGTGGGGGCCGGCCGCCCGCCTCGGGAAGGGGGTACCAGCCGCCGGCGGCGGGACGACGCCGGGGCTTGGCGGCACTCACGGCGCCCCCACCGTGAACCGGCCGGCCACGACGGTGACGACCTGGTCGGGAGTGGCGCCGGCGGGGACGGGCCCGGCGGTGGTGAGCATGGCCTGGCCGACCGGGAGGTGGGCCAGGAGTGCCTCACTACGGATGGGGTCGAGCTCGGAGAAGACGTCGTCGAGGAGGAGCACGGGAACCTCGTCGAGGCCGTCGGCGACAAGGCGGTGGGCGGCTAGGCGCAGGGCCAAGGCCATGGACCGCTGCTCGCCTTGGGAGGCGTGGGTACGGGCCGGCATGGAGTTGATCCGCAAGTCGAGGTCGTCGCGATGGGGGCCGACCAGGCACAGCCCACGGCGCAGCTCCTCGGCCCGGGCCGCAGCCAGGCCGGAGGCCAGACCGGCCGCTCGCCACGGAGCGTCGTAGCGCGCACTCAGCTCGGCGTTGCCAGGGGCCAGGTCGGCGTAGGCCTTGGCCAGGGCCGGCTCGAGCCGGGCGACCAGATCGGCCCGGGCATCGGCCAGGCCCTCTCCGGCCACCACCAGCTTGGCGTCCCACACGTCGAGGGTGGTGTCGACGTCGGGTGTGAGCCTGCCGCCCGATTGGCGTAGCAAGGCGGTGCGTTGGCGGAGGATGCGTTCCAGGTCGCGGCGCAGGACGTCATGGCGGGGGTGGAGACCGACGAGGGTGTCGTCGAGGTAACGGCGACGGTTCGACGGACCGCCCTTGACCAACTCGAGGTCGTCGGGCGAGAAGACGCTCACCCGCAGGGCGTCGAGCAGGTCGGCGGTGCGGCGCAGGCGCTGCTTGTTCACCGCCACCCGGCCGCGGCCGCCGGCGGCGATCTCGGCCTCGACGAGCAATTGACGGCCGGCCCGCTCCCCTTCACCCCGGACCACGGCCTGGACACATCCCTGTCGGACCAACGCCTCCGACGGGACGCCCCGAAACGACGCCAGCGTGGCCAGGTACCCCACCACCTCGAGCAGGCTGGTCTTGCCCTCGCCGTTGGCGCCCCTGACCACGGTAAGGCCCGATGGCAACTCGAGCTCGGCGGCGGAATAGTTGCGGAAGTCGTTGATCCAGAGGTGGCGGAGCCACACGGGAGTCGGTCGTCCCTCAGGACACCCTCACCGGCATCAGCAGGTAAAGGAAGTCGGTGCCCTCGGTGGCCCGCAGGGTGGCGGGCTTGAGGGCGTCGAGGGTCTCGAGGACGACCTCGTCGCCAGGGGTGGCTTCGACGCCGTCGATGAGGAACTCCGGGTTGAACGCCACCGTCATCTCCGTGCCCTCGTACTTTGCGTCAAGATCCTCGCGGGCCTGACCGACCTCGTGGGTGACGGCGGTGAGCTCCACGCCGTCGGGCCGTAGCGCCATGCGGATGGGGGTGGACTCCCGGGCCAACAGCTTGACCCGACGCACTGCGTCGAGCAGGGGGTCCTTCGCCACCACCAGCCGGTTGGGATACCCGTTGGGGAGGAGCTGACGGTAGTTCGGGAACTCGCCCTCGATCAGACGGGTGGTGACCCGGATCCGCCCGACCTCGAAGCTGGCCTGGTCCCCGCCCAGGCGAAGGGTGATCTGCCCCGAATCGGGGAGGTTCGGGCCGGACAGTGCCCGGCCCAGCTCGCCCAACGCCCGCGCCGGGACCAGGACATGCTGGCCCTCCGAAAGCAGGGTGGTGCCGGGCAGGTCACGCATGGCCAGGCGGTAAGAGTCGGTGGCCACCAGGCGGAGGCCGGCGGGCTCGGCCGTCATGAGCACGCCGGCGAGGATGGGCCGGGCGTCGTCGCGGCTGGCGGCCCGGACCACCTGGGTCAGGGCCGCGGCCAGGGCGGCGGCGTCGAGGGTGACGGCGTCGCCCTCGACGCCGGGCAGGCGGAGGAACTCCTCGGCTGGCAGCACCCGCACGCTGAACTGCGAACGGCCGGCGGCGATGATCGCCTCGCCGCTCTCCAGCGAGACGGTCACCGCGCCCGGCTCCATGGCCCGCACGATGTCGGTGCCCAGACGGGCGGGGATGACGCAAACCCCCTCGGCGATGCCGGCGACCGGCGCCTCGACCTGGACGGTGAGGTCCAGGTCGGAACCGGCCAGGTGCAGGACATCGCCCGTCACTTCGAGACGCACGCCGGACAGCGCTGGGAGGGCGCCCCCGCGGGTCGCTGCCGCCCGGGCGGCGATGGCGAGAGCATCGAGGAGGACATCGCGCTCAGCTCGGAACTTCACGGGTTGTACCTCGGTGCTTCTTTCTCTCTTTGGAGATCCAAAAGGAAGAGGGAGCAGTAGGGGTTGTGGACTGTGGAGAACGCCCTGTTTGGGCTGGTGGCGGCGATGACGTCGTCCCCAGCCGCCCCCAGCCTCCCACAGGGCTGGGACAGCAGGGCCGAGGGCTGGGGGTGGAGGGCGAGGTTGTCCACCGCGTCACCCACCGGTCTTCAGCCGGGTCATGAGCTCGGTGACCTGGTCGTAGATGGTGCGCCGCTCGGCCATGAGCTTGGAGATCTTGGTGACCGCGTGCATGACGGTGGTGTGGTCGCGATCGCCGAACTCCCGCCCGATGGCCGGGTACGAGAAGTCGGTCATCTCCCGCACGACGTACATGGCGACCTGGCGGGCGGTGACCAGGGGACGGCTGCGGCTCTTGCCCCGGAGGTCGTCGATGCTGAGGCCGAACATCTCGGCGGTGGCCTCGAGGATCAGCTTCGGGGTGATCGGTCGAGGGGCGTTGGCAGTGATGAGGTCGCCCAGGACGTGAGTGGCGATCGGGAGGGTCAGCGCCACCCGGTTGATGCTGGAGTAGGCCAAGACACGGTGGAGGGCGCCCTCGAGCTCGCGGATGTTGTTGACGATGTGGGTGGCGATGTAGTTCAACACGTCGTCGGGGGCGGCGACCGGCTCACGCTCGGCTTTCTTGCGGAGGATGGCCAGGCGGGTTTCGACTTCGGGCGGCTGGACGTCGGTGAGCAGGCCCGAGACGAACCGGCTCCTCAGCCGGTCCTCGAGGATGGCCATCTCCTTGGGTGGGCGGTCGGAGGACAGCACGATCTGGCGGCCGGCGCTGTGGAGGGTCTCGAAGGTGTGAAAGAACTCCTCCTGGAAGCGCTCCTTGTGCTGGATGAGCTGCACATCGTCGACGAGGAGGATGTCGCAGCCCCGGTAGCGCATCTTGAACGCCGAGGTGGCGTTGGTGCGGATGGCGTCGATGAAGTCGTTGAGGAAATGCTCGGTGGAGACGTAGCGCACCACCAGGTCGGGCAGGTGCTGGTGGACGTAATGGCCGATGGCGTGGAGCAAGTGGGTCTTGCCCAGGCCGGTGTCGCCGTAGATGAAGAGCGGGTTGTACGAGGCCGCCGGCTGCTCGGCCACGGCCAGGGCGGCGGCATGGGCAAAGCGGTTCGACTCCCCGATGACGAAGTTCTCGAACGTGTAGGCCGGATTGAGGGTGATCGCCGGCATGCTGCCCAGTCCGCCGGAGGCCGTGCCCGCCCCGCCCGGCCGTCCGTCCAGCGGGGCCCGGGCCCCGTTCCTGCCACTGGTTCGGATGGGGGGGCCTGAGAAGTCGAGCTCGGGTGGGGTGAGGTCGACTTCGTGGTCGGGCACGCCGGGGTCGGTACGGACCTCGAGGACGACCTCATGGCGCTCACCG
>JBBSIS010000029.1:0-22296 GCA_038231955.1 Acidimicrobiales bacterium | reverse complement strand
GAGCGCCGGCCCCCGCCCCGGCGGCGAAACCGACCAAACGATCGGCCGGTGCCCCCGCACCCCGAGCCACGTCGGCGGCCACGCGCCCGGCGACCAAGAAGCGCCCCGAATGACCCAAGCCAACCGGCGACGCGGAACAGGCGACCGGCGCCACCCTCGGCGGCGGGTCATCGCCTCGCCGTCCCGTCACCGCCGATTCGCGTAACGACGGTCTACTGCTTCCTGAGGTATTCGTTGGCCAGGTTCGGACGGCCATCCGGCGGGCTGGCGTCGCCGAACCGACGGATATCTGCCTTGCTGAACGGCCGTTCCCACGCGAACGCCTTGCCGGAAACGGACCAGGCCCGATTGCCGTATCGCTCGCCTTCAACAACCCCGCAGGCCCAGGGCCATGCGGGCAGCCTCGTCGACATTTTTACCATGCTCAGACCATGCTCAGACCATGCTCAGACCATGCTCAGACCAGGCGCCGATCGGTGGCCCATCGGCTGAGCTGATGGCGGTTGGTGAGCTGCAGCTTGCGCAGGACGGCGGAGGCATGGGTCTCGACCGTCTTGACCGAGATGGTGAGCTGACGGGCTATCTCCTTGTAGGAGTAGCCGCGGGCCAGGTGGCGTAAGACCTCCCTTTCCCGCGCCGTGAGCTGGTCGAGCTCGGGGTCGACGGGGCCGCGGAAGTCGATGGCGAAGGCGTCGAGCACAAAGCCGGCCAATCGCGGCGAGAGCACTGCGTCCCCGTCGGCCACCCGCAACACCGCCTCCACCAGCTCGGGCCCGGAGATGGTCTTGGTGACGTACCCCCGTGCCCCGGCACGGATGACCGCGATCACGTCTTCCGACGCGTCGGAGACCGACAGGGCCAGGAACTTGACGCCGGGGGCGATGGCGGCCACGCCTTCGATCACCGCCCGACCGCCGCCACCGGGCATGTGCACGTCGAGCAGGACGACGTCGGGTGTCCGCTCGCCGATCATCTCGATGGCCGCGTCCACCTCCGAGGCCTCGCCGACGACGTCCACCGCGTCGCCCAATTCGGCCCGGACGCCTGAGAGGACCAGGCGGTGGTCGTCCACCAGGAACACCCGGGGCCGAGCCGCCATGGCCCCCGTCATCGGGGCATCACCAGCTCCACCTCGGTGCCCTGCCCGGGCCGGCTGCGCACCGCGGCCTTGCCCCCGTGGCGGTCCATGCGCCCGACGATCGAGTCGACGATACCCCGCCGGTCGCCGGACACCTCCCCCGGTTCGAACCCGGCCCCACGGTCGCGCACGAAGACGGTGACCTGGTGGGGCTCGACCTCGAGGTAGGCCGACACCGCCGGCGCGCCCGAGTGACGGGCGGCGTTGGCCAGGGCCTCCCGGCTCGAGAGCACCAGGGCGGCCAAGCGGTCGTCGACCTCGCAGTCCCCGACCTCCACCGTCTCCACCGCCACCCCATGGAGATCCTCGACCTCGTTGCTGACGCGCTGGAGGGCGGCGGCCACACTCTCGCCCGGGCTGGGCTCGGCCGGGCCGTACAGCCAGGCCCGAAGCTCCCGCTCCTGGGCGCGAGCCAGCGTGCTCACCGTGCGGGCGTCGGCCGAGTGGCGCTGGATGAGCGCCAGCGTCTGCAGCACGGAGTCGTGGATGTGGGCCGCCACCTCGGCCCGCTCCTGGGTGCGGATGCGCTCGCGACGCTCGACGGCCAGGTCGTGCGTGAGCCGCCACCACCAGGGGCCGAAGACCATGACCAGGCCGACGACGATGGCCGAGGTGGCCAGGATCCCGGCGCTGGGCGACTGGACGCTCGGCGTGGCCACCAGGAACACGGCTACGCCAGCGACGACGAGGCCGACGCCCAGAAGTACCTGGGCCAGGGCGGCGGCCACGCCGGCCAGGATCCGCCGGTCGGCGTCCCGAGCGAACGGAGCAGGCGACGACGCCACAGCCTGCATGCTCTCATGCCGCGCCTCGCTCTGCCCACGGCGGCGCGTACGGGTACGGTCGGCAGCGGTGGAGCCCGATCAAGCCCGTCGCCTGGTCGTCGAGCGCAACCTCGTTCCCGCCGCCTTCGGCCATCTCACCGACGCCTTCACTGCGCTGCCGTTCGAGGCTCTTGGCCCGACCAAGGCCCTGCTCAAGCGCTTCCTGTCCGCCGGTCCCTGGGGCCCCGAGGACGACGCCGCCCTGTCGGCGGCCGTCGGCGCCGGGGAGGGGTCGTGGGAACGCGCCCTCGACGCTGACCTGACCCTTCTCTTCGGCTGGGACGCCCAGGGCTTCGGCGTGGAGGTGAGGTGGACCGGCGACGGCACGGCGGAGTCGCGGCCGGTGCCGGCGGTCGGCGACCCGCTGGCCGCCGACTTCGCCGGCCCGGTCGTGCCGGAGGCCACCCCGAGCCCGCGCACGATCCGATTCGCCGTGGGCCGACCGTTGACTGACGGCGCCAGCCACTGGTTTCCCTCGGCCGCAGAGGCCTCCGATCCTGGGGCGGCTCGGCTGTTCGAGCAGTTCGACGAGGTCACGGGCGTCCTGGTCGGGCCCGACTTCGTGGCCGTCATGCTCCGGCGACCGACCGACTGGGAGCGCCTGCTCCGACCCGTGCTCGCCGCGGTGACCGACGAGTTCAGCCTCCCTGGCGATAGACCGGTACCCGGCCGCTCGGGCCCTGGCGGCGGTCCCGCCGGCGCCGGGCGTGTCACTGAACGCTCGGCGCCGGCCGAGAGGGGCACGCGGCCCAACCGGCTGGACCAGGCCTGGCGCGATCTCGGCGCGTTGCGACCGGCCGAGCCCGCCGACCTGGCCACCGTCGCCGCCGCCGCCGTCGACCCGGACCAGTACCGCCGCCAGGTCGCCGCCAACCTGCTGGGCGGCGCCGATCCCGAGGCGGCCGCCGCCGCCTGGTCCGGCCTGGTCGCCGACCCGGTCGGTGCTGTCCGCCGGGCGACCGTCGACGCCATTGTCGATGCCGGGCGCGAGGCGCTCCGGCCGCTCCTCGAGTCGGCCCTGGCCGACCCCGTGGCGTGGGTGCGCTGGAAGGCGTTGCGCGGCCTGGTGGAGCTGGGCCCCGAGCCCAGCCGGGAGGCGATCGCGGCCCGAGCGAACGACGCCGATTTCCGTGTCCGCTTGGAGTCGGCCGCCGCTCTACGCGCCCTCACCGAGGGTGGTTGATCCGGGGCGTGGCCTGTGGGGAAGAACCCTTCCATGACCGACGAGGGCAAATCCAGCTACGTGAACCCGGCCGGCGAGTTCAATCGCGACGCCGACTACGTCCCCACCCGCATCACTGCCGACGGGCGCGACGGGTTCCCGGTGGAGGCGGACCGGTATCGGCTCGTCGTAAGCCGGGCCTGCCCGTGGGCCAACCGGGCCGTCATCGCCCGTCGCCTCCTCGGCCTCGAGCCGGTGCTCTCCATGGGTATTACCGGCCCCACCCACGACGCCCGCAGCTGGACCTTCGACCTCGACCCCGACAGCCGAGACCCGGTGCTGGGTATCGAACGCCTGCAGGAAGCGTTCCTGGCCCGGTTTCCCGACTACGCCCGCGGCATCACCGTGCCCGCCATCGTCGACGTCCCGACCGGACAGGTCGTCACCAACGACTACGGCCAGATCACCCTCGACCTGTCCACGGAGTGGCGAGAGCACCATCGGCCCGGCGCCCCCGACCTCTATCCCGAGGACCGGCGGGCCGAGATCGACGAGGTGAGCGCGGCGGTGTTCCGGGACGTGAACAACGGCGTCTACCGCTGTGGCTTCGCCGGCACCCAGGACGCCTACGACAGGGCCTACCGGCGGCTGTTCGACCGCCTCGATCGGCTTTCGGAGCGGTTGGCCACACGGCGTTACCTCGTCGGAGACACCATCACCGAGGCCGACGTCCGCCTGTTCCCGACCCTGGTGCGCTTCGACGCCGTCTACCACGGCCATTTCAAGTGCAACCGGCAGAAGCTCACCGAGCTCCCCGTGCTCTGGGCCTACGCCCGGGACCTGTTCCAGACGCCGGGTTTCGGCGACACGATCGACTTCGACCACATCAAGCGCCACTACTACCAGGTCCACACCGACGTCAACCCGACTGGGATCGTGCCCGACGGGCCCGACCTGCGTAACTGGCTCCACCCTCACGGCCGCGAGGAGCTGGGTGGTCGGCCCTTCGGCGACGGCACCCCACCCGGCCCGCCGCGGCCCGAAGAGGTGGTGGCCGCCGACCACACCCCGCTGGCGGCCTGAGGGTCAGTGGAGCTTGACGAGGCTGGGGCTGAGGGCGGCCCTGGTGTAGGTGACGTTGGCGTTCCATAACAGCCAGTCGCCCACGCCCAGGGAGGCGGCGGCGTCGATCTGGGCCCGGACCTCGGCGGGCCCGTAGGGAACCCCCAGGCTGAAGTCCTGGATCCACGGCATCAGGGACTTGCCGGTGCCCTCCATCTTGGCCTGGAAGTCGGCCAGCGTCACCTTGACGATGTCGTACGGCTGCTTGTTCGGATTCTTCACGTTGTACTCGCCCGGGCCCCAGTGCGACGGGTAGAGCATCGGCGCCAGGTAGTCGACGTGGCGGGACATGCGGGGCACGTCCTGGCCCACGGCCTCGGGCCGATCGGCGGCGATGCCGAAGACGGCGGCGCCCTGGTAGACGCAGCGCTGCCGGAGGGCGGTGCCGGTCATGGTCAGGAAGTCGACGATTGCGGTCGACGTGGAGCCGGGCAGGCCAGGAATGACCATGGTGGCGGGGTCGCCCTCGGGGCGGCGGACGTAGTCCCACAGGATGTCGTCGACGCCGGCGTCGGCCGCCTCCATGGCGATGTCGAGGTTGTAGTGGTGCACCTCGGCGTTGGCCGGGTTGGTGAAGCCGCCGTAGGTGTCGAGCATCCCCCCCGCCGGCGTCTGGATGACCCAGTCGCGCTTGCCGTTGGCCCACGCCCACGACGCCAGGGGGGCGTCACGGAAGGTGACGATCCGGCCGATGACCCTGACGCCCCGGCGCTTGAGCTCGGCGACGGTGTCCTTGAGGTTGTACTCGGGCCGGACGGCGCCCACCTGGTTGGCCAGGGGCACCTTGGAGTCGTACCCGACGATCCCGCCCTCGTCCTTCAGGTCGAGCTCCACCGACGACACCAGGCCACTGTCGATCATGGCCAGGACGCCCTTGCGCAACGGCTCGTAGCCCCAGGCCGCGGCGGTGACGTGCATGCCCTGCCCGCCCGGGTAACGGACCGGCGTGACCACCTCGGTCCGTGTCTCGTTCCCGGCGGGGTCGGTGGCCACCAGGTGGAGCGGTGCGGCCGGGGGCTGGTCGTACTTCAAGGTGAACGTGCCGTTCTTCGACTTCAGCGGCTGGCCGTCGAGGGTGAGGGTGGCCGACGGCTCCGACGTGCCGGTGATGGTCATGGTCTGGCAGATCGACGACGGGGGCAGCAGCGGCGAGACCTCGAGGGCCGGCGGGGTGTCGTCGACCGTGAAGTGGCGGGACATGCGCGACGGGCCCATGCCCCGCCTCGGCACGGAGAGCACGACCTCGTGTCGTCCCTCGATGAGGACGCCCGGTCGGAAGCGCACGGTGTTGCCGTCGACCTGTCGCGCCGCGCTGGGAACCGGCGCGCCGTCCATTTCCAGGGTGGACCGGGCGACGGCCGTCCCGGTGTCGATCTTGAAGCTCATCGTCGCCTGGCCGAGGGCCGCCGAGGTCATCACTGCGTTCTCGGCGAGGCCATCAACGGCCACGTCGACGCTCACGAGGGACCGCAGGGCGTTGACGCCGTACAGGCCGGCGGCGACGTACCCGATGATCAGCACCACGGTCGTCCACGAGGGGCGTGGCCCCCGCCGGCCGCTCGAGTAACGCCGACGGCGGCGCCGACCGGGCAGGGGGCTGTGGGCGGGCATCCCTGTGCCGAGGGCCCAGGCGTCACGGTGGCGCAGCGAAACAGGCCGGCGGCGGCTGCCGTCGACACTTGGGATCCGTCGGAATTCTGTAGCCACTCAGTACCCTGCTCCCAGGAAGGGAAAGGGCAAGGCTACCGAACTACCGCCAGCTCGCTCCAACCGGCCGGCCAGGGGTTCGCGGCGCGGCCCGATGAGCTCAGTCGTTGTCGATCGTGTAGTCGTTGGCTTCGTAGTAGGAGAACTGCTCCAGGAACCCGTCGAGGTCGTAGGTGACGAGCTCGACGCCCTCCCATCGGGCGCCCATCTCCTCGGCGTCCTCCACGTCGTCGAGCGTCCCGGGCGCCACCTCGGTCCAGCGGACCTTGACCATCGACGACGTGCCCTTGCGGGCCAACACAACTCGCTCACCCCGACCGGCCATCGCTCAGCCTCCTTCGTCCATGTCGACCGTACCTCCCGAACGCCAGTAGAAGCCGTCCCGCCGCTCGAGGAGCTCGTCCTCCACCAGGTAGCGACGAAGGGCGGCGTAGTCGGCGTGAAAGCGGCCCAGGGCGTAGTTGACCTCCTGCTCCTGATATACCCGGCCCGGTTCCAACTGGCCGGCCAGGAAGTCGAGGACGACCAGCCGCTTCGATCGGTTGGTGGGGATGTGGGTGAGCCGCCCGTCGACCAGGTAATTGCGCAGGACCTGGGCCTGATCGGCCGTCGCCCCCAGTTCCTCCGGGCGGCGCTGCGGTCGCTCGGCCGCCGCCCGCTGGGCCGCCTCCTTGAACCGTTCGACGGCCACCCGCATGTCGCCGTTGGGAGTGGTCACCACGATCCCACCTCGCACCAGGCGGTCGAGGGCGGTACGGACCGTGCGGGCCGCCAGGCCGGTGGCGGTGACGATGTCCGGCTCCCGCCGGGCGCCCAGCACCACCGCGGCCGCCACTTTGAGCCGGCTCTCCTCGGCCAGCAGCCCGACCAGGGCCTCAGGACCGGCGTCGCTCATCGGTCCATCATTGCTCGACGCCGCCAACTGGGCCCGACGCCGCCAAGCGGGCTCGACGCCGGCGAGGAGGCGAAGTGCTTTCGCTCCGGCGGCGACGGCGCGACCATGTGGCGTGCCCGCCATCCGTACGCAGGTCGTGTTCGACGCAGCGGAGCCTCATCCTCTGGCTGCATTTTGGGCCGCCGCGCTCCACTACGAACACGAGGAGGTCGACGGTTTCGTCCGGGGACTGGTGGATACCGGCCACGCGCCCACCGAGCACACCATCGAGGTCGACGGGAAGCTGCGCTGGCGAGCGGTGGCGTCGTTGCGACATCCCGACGACGGCGTGGACGAGCGGGGTGCGGGCACCGGCCGACGCATCCTCTTCGTGGCGGTGCCCGAGGCCAAGACAGTGAAGAACCGGGTCCATCTCGACCTGACGGTCGGCCCCGAAGCGCATGACGCCGAGGTCGAGCGCCTGGTCGCGCTGGGGGCCACCGTGGTGGCGTCCACGACGCCGCCGAAGGCCACTGGACGCTGATGGCCGATCCCGAGGGAAACGAGTTCGACGTCACCGGGTAGGTGACGTCGACGGGCGGAGCCTCACGCGACGTTGGTGACGGTCGACGATGCCGCCAGGATGGCCTTGGCCCTGCCGGAGGCCGCCGAAGGCGAGCGCTATGGCAACCGTTCCTGGTCTGTGACCGGCAAGGCCTTCGCCTGGGAGCGGCCGTTCAGCAAGGCCGACGTGCGGCGGTTCGGCGCCACCGCCCCGCCGGACGGACCGATCGTCGCCGTTCGCGTCGCCGACCTCGGCGAGAAAGAGGCGGTGCTCGGAGCGCAAAAGGAGGGCTTCTTCACGATCCCGCACTTCGACGGGTACGCGGCCGTACTGATCCAGTTGACGGTCGCGGCCAGAGACGACCTGCGCGAGGCGATCATTGACGGCTGGTTGGCGTGTTCTGCGCCCGGCCTCGTACGGCAGTACCTCGATCGCGAGGCCGGCTCATAACGCTCCCGCGGTTCCTATTGGAAGCGGTCTCAAATGCACATGTCCAAGAGGATTCGGGTTCTTGCCAGGATGCCACCGGGGTCGAAAGGCAAATGACTTCCGTTCTCCTTTTCATCGGCTTCTACGCGATTGTCATAGTTGTGCTAGTAGTGGGGATCACGATCGGTTTGCCCTCTTGGGCCATAGCGGTTGTAGGATTTGTTATCCTATTCTCTTTCGCGATGTGGGTTGCCCTGCGAGCGGCGCACTCAAGCGCGACCCGAAATTCGCCGGCGTCAGACGAGTGACAGCCAAAGCGGTCCCGGCGTTCGAGCATCGCCGGTCGGAAGGCGTCCCGCAGGGGCCGGGGGAAGGCCAGGCCTGGCGGATGAGCGACGGCAATGGGAGTTGCTGGAGGCCTAGGTGGGGTGAGGGTGACGAGCTGGTGGTTCTCGGTGGCGGCCCAAACCTTCAAGAGGAGTAAACTCCGCCGCGCGCCGAGGCAGGGACACGTCGGTGGCACTACCTCCAGGTTGCCGGTGCCCACGTTGACTGCGCCGGTCATGGCTTCGGTCAGGCCGAAGCGGTCATAGGTGAAGAAGGAGCGCTCACCGGCGCCGGCCATGGGGTCGACTAGAGCGGGGAAGACGTTGTTGGAGTTGGTGCCCGGCCCGTAGCCGCCGGCGCTGTTGTAGGCGAAGATGGCGAAGTGGTACTGGCCGCCGTTGTCCAGGCCGCCGAAGATGACCGAGGTGGTCGACGGGACCTGGAGGTAATGAGCCATGCCGCCCCGCCAGTGGTGGACGCGGGTTGCCTTCCATGGTCGGCCCGAGTCCTTCCCCCTTTCGAGACCAGGACCGGCGACGCCCGGCGACGCCCGACATCACGCACGAGCGCCGGGGTGTACAGGCGCTTGTGGTTGACAAGCCGTGTATCGGCGTGAAAACATTGAAGCGCCTAGACTGATCGGTGGACGCTGGCGGCGACGAGAGCCTCGGTGGTCCTTACGAAGGGTGGTGCCGTAAGACTTGGTGGGAAGCGGATTGGTGGACGACTCGCGCTCGCAGTCGCTTTGTGCGCCTCGACCGTGGTGATGATGCAGTCTGGAGCGCAAGCGAATACTTTCTATCCGTCGACCTGCCGAACCGGCGCGTATGGCGGAATGGAGTATCCGACGAACGGCGCGTTTCAAGCGGGCGATTGGGATCCAAACTGTTACGTGGGATTCGGTTACGTCACACTCGGCAACTATGTCACTGCCGTCCAGCGCCTTGTCCGTACGAACGGCTACGGGTGTACGACTACCGGAATTGACGGTGGCTTTGGAAACAACACCCAGAATGGTGTCTACTGTTACCAGGCAGCCACGCAAAATATGACCGGCTTAGGTCCCGACGGAATTGTCGGCTCCAAGACTTGGCGGGATCTGGGATATCACACCCTCTATCGTGCTTTTGATGACGGCATTTACGAACACTATAATCTCTTCGATGGCTTCAACACGGAAGAGTTTGCGCACACCATGTCGTGCCCGGGCAATCCATTCGGGTGTTCTTGGTACGTCCTGTCACCATCCGGGGCCTATAACTTGATGGACGTGAATGGTCCGTAATCCCACCAGAGAGCGAGGGACCATGCAGACGGCATTTCCGACGAGACGGTTGAGCGGCGCACTGACCCTTGCTGTCGTCGTCGCCTTTGGCGCAGCTACGGTTTTGTTGGTGCTAACGAGAACCGACGGTCAGGCCGCGGTGGCAGTGAAGGCACAGGGGCCCGTCGCGGCGCCGGCGAGCCAGCGGTTTATTGTTCCGGATGATCAAATCGCAGCCCAAACTGGGCCTGCTCCGGCGGGTCCTCAGGTCCACGCAGAGCAGAAGAACGGCCCTCGTAGCATGTCTTTCGCCGCCGAGCTGCAGCAAGCGTTGCCGGCATCTTTTCACGTAACCACCGCAAGCGATATTGACGACTTTGACGCTGCATCGATCGTTTTGGAAGGGCCAGCCGGTAAGTTGGTCGCGAATGAGCAGCGACTTACGCGCCCGATTCCGCTTTCATCGGTAGCAACAGAGAGTTTTGCACCGAGCGTTGCCCCAGGCAACGCGACATCTTACCCAGTCACTGCCCCCTCTTATACGCAGCGCCCAGATGGTTCGGTCGTGGTGAGTTCATCAGAGCCGAGTGGCGCTGTCGTTGCCGTCGCCCGTCCTGACGGAAGCTTCGTTCGGCTGGAGGCCCTTGGGAATCTCGGTGCTCCTGCCCCGCTTCAACCTCCGGAGCTGCAGACCATGGCTTTACATCACTTCGGTCTCTCATAGCGCTTGGTCACCGCCACGCGTAGGTCTGCGCCTGCTTGAGCGCAGACCTACAGTTGGTTATGGGGTTATGGATCCGTCCGGACCCATCGTCGTCTGGAGACGCCGGGCGGCCTTGATAGGCTTCGAGGGGCGCAGCCGACGAAAGCGGTCAAAAGGGCGGCCGGGCGAGGACCAGCGCGTCAGCGGCGGCCGCTTACCATTGAGAGAGCCAGCCCGTTAGGGCTGGCTATACGGGCCTAGGTTCGGCGGTCACCGCATTAGCGATCGCGGCAGCAGTTTGCGACAATAGCAAACTTTGCGAATGAGGAGGCACTTTTACCGAATCAAATATTTTGCCGGATTGGGCTCTTGGTTCCAAAGTCCAGTGGCTGGCGTGAAACTGGGTATCGGCTGGAGGGCCATTATCCACAGGTGAAGTGGCCCACCAAGCACTGCGCAACCGCCGACGGCTTCGAGTCGGTGACCGGCCGGAATCGAATCCGGAGGCCAAGCAGGTGCCTGCGGTCAGCGCGCCCGGCTTCGCCTTGACCTGATTGACACGCCGGCCCGAACCCAATGCCCGCCTGACGGTGTCGGGGTTACGGTCGTAGCGCCGAGCAGTCAACGCCGAGCCCGCAGTGTCCAGCCCGGCAGCTTCCGTGACCTGCTCGTCGCTGAGCTTGCGTTCACCTGCTCGCCTGGTCACGCCAGCTCGATCAAGGTGTGCACAGCCCGTTCGGCGACCGGCCCGGCTGCCGGCGGCGGCGCAGGCACTGGGGTGGTGACAGGAGAGACGGTCATGGTCATGGGCGCCACGGTGGTGGTGGTCGAGGCGGTGATGGGCGGTAGCCTCGGTGAGGACTCGGATGATCGCTGTTTTCCTCATGCCAGGTGTGACGAGGTCCTTCCATCGTTCCTTCCGTCACAGGCGGGCAACAGGGACGGAAGGAATCCTGCGTCACCCACGTCAGAGCTCCGGTGTGGGCGCCCTCCTCCTTCTCCATCCGCCGCGCTGGCTGGGCCTCATGCGCTCCGCCGCGGTTCCTCGGGCAACGGGCGACGTCGACGCCCAGGTCGTGGCCCGGGCCCGCAGTGGCGACCACGCCGCCTTCGCCGACATCGTCCGCCACTACGACCATCGTCTCCGGGGCCTGGCATTCCGGCTCCTCGGCGATCGCAACCGCATGGACGACGTCCTCCAAGAGGTGTACGTGAAGGCATTCCGCTCGCTACCGAAGTTCAAGGGCGAGTCCGCGTTGGGCACGTGGCTGTACCGGATCACCTACAACGCCTGCATCGACGACCTTCGCCGTCAGCCGGCGGTGGCGTCGCAGGTCGACGACTCCGACCGCTCGGCCTCACTGGCCGACCCCCGTCCCGGTCCGGACGACATCGCCATCGGTCGCTCGGATCTGGCCGCCGCCCTCGACCGCCTCCCCCGCGACCAGCGCGCCGCCGTGCTCCTCGTCGACGCCTACGGCTTGGACTACGCCGACGCCGCCGAAGCCCTCGGTGTCCGGGCCGGGACCATCGGTTCCCGGCTCAGCCGGGCCCGGGCCGCGTTGCGGGCTTCCCTCGACGGAGGGGACGAGTCCCGATGAACGATCGCGACGAGCTCCTCGGCCGGCAGTTGCGGGCCCTCGACGTCCCCGAGCACGGGCCCGACTTCTTCGCCCGCCTGACCCAGCGGTTGAACCAGGACACCGCGCCGGCCCGCCGCCGTCGCCAGCGGCCGAGTTGGCAACCGCCCGTTCTGGTCGGGTTGGCCGCCGCCGCCGTGATCCTGGTCGTGGTCACCGCCAGCACCATGTTCACCGGCGGGAAGGGGAAGAGTCCCTTCGTGCCCCAGCCGCCGCAGACCAGGCTGATCAATGCCACCGAGGTCCGAGGCCGCGTGTCCACCGCCCTCTCCTCGCTGCGCTCCCTCAGCGGCGAGGTCAGCATCGAATGCGCGGTCTCCGTCGCCTCGTGCGCCCCCCCGGACGGAGGCGGGCGCACGACGTTGCGATGGTCGTTCGTCACCACCGCGACGGGCGACGAGCGCATCACCGGCATCGGTCGCCAGGACGACGTCTCCTACAGCGCGGCCCGGCGCGAGCAGCGGTCCGTCACCGCCGACGGTCGCCCGAACAGCCAGGTGATCACCAACCTTCCCCCCGGGCCGCCCGACTTCGCCGCCCAGCGGTCGGTGCTGCGCCGCGACGTCGCCTCGGTGGTGCGGTCGTTCCTGGCCACCACCTCGGACGGGCCGGTGACCGAGGTCACCGAAGGGGACCGCCCGGCGTGGCGGCTGGTGACGCCGGTGACCCCCAACAAGCTGGCCGGTCCCGGCAACAGCGGCGACCAGCTCGAGGTGGTCGTCGACCGCCAGAGCGGCTTCCCCCTGCGCATCACCGAGACCCTCGGGACCAAGTTCCTGAACGAGGTGCGGTTGTCGAACCTGGTGGTCGACGGGCCGGTCGACCCGGCCTCGTTCCTGCTCGACCTGCCGGCCGGCGCCCAGCCCTTCCGCCAGGACGTGGGGTTCCGCAGCGTCTCCCTCGACCAGATCGCAGGCGTGGTCGGGTACACACCGCTGCTCCCTGCGCCGGCCAGCCTGCCCCCCGGCTACCAGCTGGCCGAGGTCACTGTCGCCCCCCAGGCCCAGTCGACGGGCAGCGAGGGCGCCAACCCGCCGTCACGCCGGGTGGTGTCGGTGGCCTACCGCCGGGGCTTCGACCGCATCGTCGTCACCACCCGGTCCACCGGGTCGGCGCCACGCTGCTCCATCACCCTCCCCGGCTCCGACGCCACCGCGTGCTGGGCCGATCCTCTGGCCTCCGGCGAGGGATTCGCCGACCAGCCCGACCGTTCCACCGTCCCCAGCGGCGCGCTCGCCGGGGCCCGGGCCGAGGTCGTGGTCTCCCCCCGAGGCATCCCCCACGTGTGGACCATCGACGACCGGCTCGTCGTCACCGTCTCCGGCGATGCCACCGCCGCCGAGCTGCGCGGCATGGCCGATTCGTTCGCCCCTACAGGATGAGGGGGACTATGGGACGTTCATGTGGAACGCCACCAGTTCGTGGCCGACGCCTGACCCGACGCGCCCCTGGGACCGGAACGCCATTTTCAGCGGCTCGGACCGGCGAGGCCAGACCGTTCCCGTTCCCGCTCGAGAAGGCGGGCCATGATCCGGTCGGCGCCGTAATGACAGTCGAGGCCGACGATCTCCTCCACGGTCCTGGCCAGCGAGCCCCACGGATCGTTGGCCAGGGCATCGGCCAAGCGGTGCCAGTCCGACAGGCTGCCGCGGTCGACGAGGATCTCGATGGCTTCCGGTGGCCAGTCGGCGAGATCGGCGGTGGTGTCGACGTCGACGTTGCGGAACAGAATGGTCATCGCCCCGTCCAGGCGCCATGGGCGTCGACCATGGCCACCGCCACCTCGCGCAGTACTGCGGTCACATTCGCCCAGTCGTGCCAGCGTGCATCCAGGCGCTTGTACGACCCGAGCCGGGTCGAGATCGAGCGGTCGCTGGGCGTCGGGTCGGCGAACTGTCGGGCCACCTGGGTGGCGACAGCCTCGGGCCGGCGATTCACCTCGTCGTAGTACTCGTCGATCCGAGCCAGCACCCGACCGGCGTCCTCGATACCGATGCCATCCGCCAAGGCTGCGGCATCGAGGAAGTCGCGGGTCCGGTTCCGGGAGACGACCATCCAGGATTTGATCCTCAGGATCTCCGCCAGCGTCGGCACCCGCAACTTCCGTTCGCCGACGGTGACCTCCTCGACCTCCAGGGGCCGCTGTCGGATCATCTGGCGGATGCCGGTCTCGATCCCCCCGAGCTCCCCGAGAATGAGCGTGCCGCCCGCCAACCTGGCGGTCGACCAGTCATCGAGCGCCTCGAGCGTCTCCAGCACGGTGTCGTAGCGGGCTGCGAGATCGGCGAGCACATGGTCGTGGTCCGACGAGATCCGATGACGGACGTGGTAGGCGGCCGCCGAGCCACCGACGAGGACCGCTCCCGGCACCAGCTCCTGGAGCCGGGCCGCACTCTCGAGGACGGCGTCGAGTGGACCATGCTCCGGCACGGTCCAATACTGGCGCGTCCTGACTGAGCCGGCCTGCTCCCTACGTGGTCGCCGCCCGCGCCTTGGCCCCGAGGAACGCCACGTTGAGCGCCTCCTGGGCAGGCGCCGAGCTGGCGGCCATGAGACCGGCGATGTCCTCCTTGGTCGCCTCGTAGCCCTCGTCCTTCGACGGGCCGGGGTTGCGGTAGCGCCACGCGTAGTTCTCGTTGGTCATGGCCAGGGCCAGGTGGAAGACGCGCTCGCGGCCCTTGGCGTGGCGGGCGAAGCGGCGGGCCCGGCGGCGGGCGCCGTAGAAGTTGCGGTAGGCCCGGGCCAGGCCGGCCTCGAGCTGCGTCGCAGTCATCTTGGCCGGCTCGAACACTGCGCTGTACATGTTGTAGCGCTTCCAGTCGAAGGTGGTGATGCGCTCGTCGGCCAGCATGCGGGCGTAGGTGGCGGTGCCGGGGTAGGGCGTGAGGATCGAGAAGTGGGCGACGTCGACCCCGATCTTGTCGACGAACGCGGCCGTCTCGTCGAAGCAGTCGGGGCCCTGGCTGTCGAAGCCGAAGATGAACCCGCCCTCGATGCCAGCGCCCGCTTTGTGCACCTTGGCGACCAGCTCGCCGTACTCGCCGGGCCGGTTCTTCTTGTTGCACTCGACGAGGGCGTCGCGGTCGATGCCCTCGAAGCCCACGAACATGGTGCGCAGGCCGCTGCGGGTGGCCAGGTCGAGCAGCTCGGTGTTGCGGGCCAGACCGATCGACGCCTGCGCACCCCAGCGCACCTTCACGCCGGAAGAAAGGATGGCCTCCGACAGCTCGCCGCAGAACTCCAGGTCGGCGGCCAGGTCGTCGTCGAGGAAGAACACGTAGGTGAATTCGCCCAGGTGCTGGCCGACCTTCTTGAGAACCTTGATCTCTTCGAGGATGCGTTCGGTGGGACTGTGCCGTGAACCCCGGCCGTTGATGCGGATCACCGAGCAGAAGTCGCAGTTGAACCGGCAGCCGCGCGTGGTCTGGATGGTGTTGAGGGGGACGTACCGGGTGATGGGGTAGCCCGAGATGATGTCGGCCCACTCGTGGTTCATGGGCACGTCGTCCATGTCCTGGAAGCTGCCCTGGTAGAGGCGTTGCAGCCGGCCGGCGGCGGCGTCGGCCAGCACGGTGGCGAAGACGGTGTCGGCCTCCCCCGAGACCACCGAATCGGCGTGGCGGAGCGCCTCGGTCGGCAGCAGCGACGGGTGCACCCCTCCGAGGACGACGGGCACGCCCTTGGCCCGGTAGGCGTCGGCCAGCCGGTAGCCCTGGGGGGCGAGCATGGTCCAGACGGTGATGCAGGCCAGGTCGGGCGTCTCGTCGGGGATCGCCTCGAAGTTCTGGTCGATCACCCTCGGCTCCCACCCGGCCCGGCGGGCGTGCGCCGCCAGCACGAGTAGCGCCATGGGCGGCATCCGATGGCCGAACGTCTGGTGGATGCCCGTGCCCGCCCATTTCGGGATCACCAGATGGACGAGGGGGCGATCCCGTACAGGCACGTCGGGCACGCTATGCCGCCGACGGCCGACGAGCCGAGGGGGTCTGCGGCGAGAAGCCCACCTTCAGCCCGGTCACGCCCCGGATCACGAAGTGGTCCCGGTAGGTGGGCGCCACGGTGTCGAGCTCGAGGTCGGGGAGCCGGCGCAGCATGGTCTCGAAGGCCATCTGTCCCTCCATGCGGGCCAGCGCCGCCCCCAGGCAGAAGTGCGGGCCGCCACCGAAGGCCAGGTGGCGGTTGGGGCTACGGGACACGTCGAGGCGGTGGGGTTCGAGGAACTGGGACGGGTCGCGGTTGGCCGCCCCAAGCATGGCCACGACCTGCTCGCCTTCCCTGACGGTGCAGCCGCCGATCTCGAGGTCCTGTGTGGCGATGCGGGCGGTGACGTGGACGGGCCCGTCGTAGCGGAGCAGCTCCTCGACACCGGTACGCACCAAGGTCGGGTCGTCGCCCAGGCGGACGAGCTGCTCGCGGTTGCGCAGCAGGGCCAGCGTGCCGTTGCCGACCAGGTTCATGGTGGTCTCGAAGCCGGCCACGAAGAGCAGCGTGGCCGTGCTCAGCAGTTCGGCGTGGGTGAGGCGCTCCCCGTCCGCTTCCGCGGCCAGCAGGGCGCTGAGAAGGTCGTCGCGGGGCTGGCGGCGGCGGTCGTCGACCAGGTCGGTGAAGTACTGGAACAGGTACATCCCGGCCACCATGCCCTGGTCCATGGCGTCCTGGTCGAGGTAGCCGTCGAGGAGACGGGAGGCGTCCGCCGACCACGCCTTGAACTTCTCGCGGTCCTCGGGCGGAACGCCGAGCAGCTCGCAGATCACCACGGTCGGCAGCGGGTAGGCCAGGTCAGCGAGCACGTCCATCTCGCCCGTCTCGATGACGGCGTCGAGCAGCTCATCGACCAGGGCCTGGATGCGGGGCCGCAGCGACTCGACCATCCGGGGCGTGAAGGCCTGGCTGACCAGCGACCGCAGCCGCGTGTGGTCGGGCGGGTCGAGGAACATCATCAGGCTGGAGCCGACCTGGCGGATCGGGCCCATGGAGGCCGGGTCGGGGCCGTCGATCAGCCGGGCGGGGTTGGTGCTGAAGCGGGGATCACGCAGCAGTGCGGCAGAGTGGTCGTAACGGGTCAGGACCCAACTGCCGTCGGGAGCATGGTGGACGGGCTCCCGGGTCCGGATGAAGTCGTAGATGGGATAGGGATCGGGCCGGTTCTCGGGCAGCATGGGGCTGCTGAGGCCGGCCCCGGCGAGGGCGGCGGCCAAATCCGTGGTCCCGGGCGAGGTCATCCAATCCAAGACTGGCACAGGAGGCGAGACAATCAGGTCGCGAGCATCGATGGCATGCGGCCTGGCGGGTGGCGCCCTCCTGGCCGCCAGCCTGCCGCCGTGGCCGGTGGCGAGCGGGGCGTGGCCGCTGGGCCTGGCCGGCGCCGCCCTGCTCTTCGTCGCCCTGGGGGGCCGGGGCCCGAAGGGGCGCCTGGCGGTGGGGATGGTGGCCGGGCTGGGCCTCTACCTCCCCGGGCTGTGGTGGATGCGCGACTTCAGCCTTCCCGGGTACTTCGTCGCCACCCTGCTGGAGGCGGTGATCCTGGCCCTCGGGATGGCGTGCGTTCCTTCCCGGCCGGGCTGGCGACGGGCGGTGGCCTTCCCGGCCGCGCTGGTCCTGGTCGAGCGGGCGCGGGGGACGTGGCCCTTCGGGGGACTGCCCATCTCCGGCATCGACCTGGGCCAGGTCAACGGCCCGCTGGGCGGTGCGGCGCGGATCGGCGGACGCCTGCTGCTGGTCGGACTGGTGGCGGCCGGCGGCGTGGCCCTGGTCGCGCTCGTCGGGCGGCGGTGGCGTACGGCGCTGGGTACAGTCGCCCTCGTCGTAGTGGCGGCCGGCGCCGGCTGGGTGGCGCCCGACGGGACGCCGGACGGGCGGATCGCGGCGGCCGCCGTGCAGGGCGGCGGCCCACGAGGCGTCCGCGCCGTCGAGCGAGACCCCGGGCCGGTCTTCGAGCGACACTTCCTGGCCGCCACCGGCGTGCAGCCGCCCGTCGACCTGGTCCTGTTGCCGGAGGACGTGGTCGACATCGACGGCGTCCTGGCCGGGACGGCGGAGGACACCAGGCTGTCCGAGCTGGCCCGGGTGCTCGAGACGACGCTCGTGGTGGGCGTGGTCGAGGACGTCGCCGGCCGCCGCTTCCGCAACGCATCGGTGGCCTACGGCCCCGACGGCACCCGTATCGACCGCTACGACAAGGTCCATCGCGTCCCCTTCGGCGAGTACGTGCCCGTCCGCGGCATCTTCGAGTCCTTCGCCGACCTGTCGGCCATTCCCCGGGACGCGGTCGCCGGGCGCGGGCCGGGCACACTCGACACGCCTGCCGGGCGGCTGGCTGTCGTCATCTCCTACGAGGTCTTCTACGACGACCGGGTGCGCGCCGGTGTCCGAGCCGGCGGCCGGATGGTGCTGGTGCCGACCAACGCCTCGTCGTACCGCGACGCCCAGGTGCCGGCCCAGGAGGTGGTCGTGGCCCAGCTACGGGCGCTGGAGAGCGGGCGCTGGGTGGTCCAGGCCGCGCCAACAGGTTACTCGGCGGTGATCGACCAGAGGGGCCGGGTACACGCCCAGTCGCCGCTGGGCGTGGAGGCGGTGCTGCGGGCCGACGTCGGCCTGCGCACCGGCAGCACCATCTTCCTGGTGCTGGGCCCCTGGCCATGGGTGGGCCTCGCTGCGCTGGCCCTCCTGGCGAGCCAGGGGCGCGCCTTGTCGATCCGCCGACGCCGCGCCCGCTGACGGGCCGGGGCCTGCTTGACCCGCCATCGGGCTGCGGTCAGGCTCGTCGCCCGTGCTTCGACCTGACTCCGATTCGTTACGGCCACATCCTCTGCGGATCGCCCTGCTGGCGTACCGGGGCAATCCCCACTCCGGCGGACAGGGTGTCTACGTCCACTACCTCACCCGGGAGCTACTCGCCCTCGGTCACCACGTGGAGGTGTTCAGCGGGCCGCCCTATCCCCGGCTCGCGCCCGGGGTGCCGGTCGTCGAGCTGGAGAGCCTCGACCTCTACCGGCCCACCGACCCGTTCCGCACCCCGGCCCTCTCGGAGTTCCGGGATCTGATCGACGTGGCCGAGTTCGCCGCCATGTGCGCCGCCGGCTTTCCCGAGCCGATGACGTTCAGCCTGCGGGCCCGACGGGCCTTGCGCAGCCGCCGGGCCGACTTCGACATCGTCCACGACAACCAGTGCCTGGGCTACGGCCTGCTCGGCATCGCCGGCGATGGTCTGCCGGTCGTGGCCACCGTCCATCACCCGATCACCGTCGACCGGGCCCTGGAGCTTTCCCACGCCGAGGGCTGGCGCCGGCAGATGAGCGTGCGGCGGTGGTACGGCTTCGTCCGCATGCAGAAGCGAGTGGCCCGCCGGCTGCCCACGGTGCTGACCGTCTCGGAGTCCTCGGCCGGCGACATCGTCGAGCAGATGGGGGTCCGGCGGGACCGGCTGTCGGTGGTCCCCGTGGGCGTCGACCCCGCCCTGTTCCGCCCCCTTCCCCACGTCGACCGGGTGCCGGGACGGCTGATGACCACCGCCAGTGCCGACGTCCCCCTCAAGGGCCTGGTCCCCCTGCTCGAGGCCCTGGCCAAGGTCCGCACCGAGCGCCACGCCGAGCTCGTCGTCGTCGGCCAGCCCCGTGACGGCAGCCTGGTGCCCGCAACCATCGAGCGCCTGGGCCTGGAAGGCGCGGTCACCATCGCAGGGGTGGTCGACAACCTGCGCATGATCGAGCTGTACGCCGAGTCCGAGGTGGCGGTGGTCCCGTCGCTCTACGAGGGGTTCTCGCTGCCCGCGGTGGAAGCCATGGCCTGCGGCCTGCCTCTGGTGACCACCACCGGGGGCGCCCTGCCCGAGGTGGTCGGCCGGGACGGAGAGTGTGCCCTTCTCGTGCCTCCCAATGACCCGGGAGCCCTGGCGACGGCGATCGTACGGGCATTGGACGACGCCGACCTGCGCGCCCGATTGGGCGCCGCCGGCCGGGCCCGGGCGCTCGATCGCTTCACGTGGCGGGCGACGGCCGAGGCCACGGTCGACGTCTACCGCCACGTCCTTGCCGACCGACGATGAGGGCCGACCAACGATGAGGGCCGCCCGGTGCTGACCGTCGACTTCCGCCGGCTGGGGCTACGGGCCGGTGACCGGGTGCTTGATCTGGGCTGCGGCGGGGGTCGGCATGCCTTCGAAGCCCACCGGCGCGGCGCCAACGTCGTGGCCTACGACCGAAACGGCGGCGACACCAAGGACGCGGCCGCCATGCTCGCGGTCATGCGCTTGGAGGGCGAAGCGCCCGCGGGCACGCTCGGGACGGCGGTGAACGGCGACGCCCTGTCCTTGCCGTTTGCCGACGGCGCCTTCGACGTGGTCATCGCCGCCGAGGTGCTGGAACACCTGCCGGCCGACGGGGTGGCCATGGCCGAGCTGGCCCGGGTTCTGCGCCCGGGCGGCGCCATTGCGGTCACGGTGCCGAGGTGGTTCCCCGAGCGGGTGTGCTGGGCACTGGCCGAGGACTACCACGCCCCCCACGTCGCCGGTGGCCACGTCCGCATCTACCGGCGCACCGGCCTGGGCTGGCTCCTGACCGCCGCCGGCCTGCGAACGACCACATCGCACCACGCCCACGCCCTGCACTCGCCGTACTGGTGGCTGAAGTGTGCCCTCGGCGTCGATCGCAGCGACCGGTGGCCGGTGCGCACCTACCACCGGTTCCTGGTCTGGGACATCACCCGTCGTCCTCGATGGGCCCGAGTGCTCGAGCGTGCGCTCAACCCGGTGCTCGGGAAGAGCCTGGTCATGTACGCGGTGAAGCCCAAGTGAGCCTCACGCCGGCCGAGCTCGCAGCGACGGTGGCGTCGATCGCCGCCGTGCAGCAGGGCGACGGCATGATCCCCTGGTTCGTCGGCGGTCACGGCGACCCGTGGAACCACGTGGAGGCGGCCATGGCCCTCGATGCCGGAGGCCGACGGCGGGGGGCGGAGGCGGCCTACGACTGGTTGGTCGCCACCCAGCGGGCGGACGGGGCGTGGCACCAGTACTACCGGGCCGGTCGGGTGGAGGAGTCGACGCTCGACGCCAACGTGTCGGCCTACGTCGCCACCGGCGTGTGGCACCACTTCCGGGCCACCGACGACACCGGGTTCCTGGAGACCATGTGGCCGGTCGTCGATGCCGCCATGGGGTTCGTCCTCGACCTTCAGACGCATCGGGGCGAGATCATCTGGGCGCGCCACGCCGACGGCACGCCCTGGACCTTCGCCCTCCTCACCGCGTCGTCGAGCACCCTCGCCAGCCTGCGGGCCGCGTCGGCCGTCGCCACTCGCCTCGGCCACGAGCGCCCCGGTTGGGAGGCGGCGATCGTCGCCCTGGGCCGGGTCATCGCCGAGGAGCCCGGCGCATTCCTGCCCAAGGACCGCTGGTCGATGGACTGGTACTACCCGGTGCTGGCCGGCATCGTGACCGGCGATGCGGCGAGGGACCGGCTGGCGGCCGGGCGCGGGCGTTTCATCCTGGACGGCCTCGGCGTCCGCTGCGTGGCCGACAAGGACTGGGTGACGGCGGCGGAGACCAGCGAGTGCGCCATGGCCCACCTGGCGGCCGGGGAGGCCGATGTCGCCCGTCGGCTCCTGGACTGGACCGACCACCTCCGCCACGACGACGGCAGCTACTTCACCGGCATGGTCCATCCCCAGGGTGACCACTTCCCGACCGGCGAACGCAGCACCTACAGCGCGGCCGCCGTCGTCCTCACCGCCGCCGCCTTGGGCGGGTGCGGGCCATGCGTTCCTCTCCTTTCCCGAGCCGTCGGCTTGTACCAAGGACGCTGATCGCCTTCCAGGTCGCCGTTGTGCGGGACGCTACGGCCTGTTCAATTGGGCGGCGACTGGTAGCGTATTACCATGAAAACGTCGATTGATTCGGTTGGTCGAATCGTCGTGCCGAAGCGTCTGCGGGAGGAACTGGGTCTGACCCCGGGATCGACGATCGACATCTCTCGGTATGGCGCCGGCCTTCAGTTGGTGCCGGCCGGTCGCACCGCCCGGCTGGTCGAGGAGTCCGGGGTGCTGGTGGCGACCGGGGAAACGACCATCGACGATGACGTCGTCTACGGGTTGATCGACGGCGGACGGCGATGACGGCGATCGCATTGGACACCAGCGTCGCCGTCCCGCTGCTGGTACGCACCCACGCCGCTCACGATGCCGTCAGTCGCTGGTGGGACGGGCGCGAGGTCGCCCTCAGCGGCCACGCCATGGCCGAGACGTATTCAGTCCTGACTCGCCTACCCGGCGACATCCGGCTGGCGCCGGCCGATGCGGCCCGTCTGCTCTCCGACCGGTTCGTCGAACCGCTCCTGCTCGGCCCGGTCGCGGCCAACAACCTGGTCGAGGTGCTCGGCCGCCTTGGCATCGCCGGGGGTGCTGTGTACGACGCCCTGGTCGGACGGGCGGCCGCCGAGCACAATGCCGATCTCGCCACCCGCGACGCCCGGGCCAAGCCCACGTACGAGAGCGTCGGAGCGCGGGTCACGGTTGTCGCCGGCTGACCGGCGACCTCGGCACCCTTCCGT
>JBBSIS010000028.1:0-22485 GCA_038231955.1 Acidimicrobiales bacterium | reverse complement strand
GCCCGGAACGACATCGATCGGGAGGTGAAGGTCAGAAGGGCGCCGACGGCCAGGCTGGTGACCGTCGCCGCCGCCACTCCGGCCCAGATCGGCCGCAGGCTGTCGCGCCGACCGCTGCGGACCAGGTAGGCCACGAGAATACTGACCACCAGCGTGGCCTCGAGGCCTTCACGTAGACCGATCAGATAGTTTGCCAGCATGGAAGGGCATCCTTAGGCTCACTCTGAGGAGGGCCTAAGTGTCCTACGCCCTTACTACCAACGCAAGTCAGGCTCCCGGCTCGCCCCGGGCAGCCGTTCCATCTTCGACGACAGGCTGGCCGTCGAAAGACCGCGGTCCAACCCGCCATGCGGACCGCCTACGGGCTTCGGAAGCCGCCGCGCCCCTGCACTCAGGGCAGAATCCGGGGGCACCCCCGCCAACCTGCGCCTTCGCTCCTGGTGGGCCGGGGAGGATTCGAACCTCCGTAGGCTGTGCCGGCTGATTTACAGTCAGCTCCCTTTGGCCACTCGGGCACCGACCCAGGACTGCCGGACGACGATAGCCTCTGGGGGTGCCCACGTTCGATGTCGTCTCCGAAGTCGACCTCCAAGAGGTCCGCAATGCGGTCGACCAGGCCCACCGGGAGGTGGCCACCCGGTTCGACTTCAAGGGGACCGGCTCCACCATCGAGCTCGCCGACGGGGAGGTCCAACTCCATTCCTCGACCGAGGACCGGCTCCGGGCCCTGGTGCAGGTGCTCGAGGAGAAGCTCGTCCGCCGGTCGGTTTCCTTGAAGGGCTTGACCTACGGCAAGGTGGAAGAGGCGGCCAAGGGCGCCGTCCGCCAGACGGTCACCCTGGCCGCGGGTATCGACGACGCCAAGGCTCGAGAGATCAACCGCTTCATCAAGGACCGGGGCACGAAGGGGGTCTCCTCGCAGACCCAAGGCGACCAGATCCGGGTGACGGCCAAGAAGCGCGACGACCTGCAGGCGGTGATCGCCGCCCTCAAAGCCGAGGAGTTCGGGATTCCCCTGCAGTTCCAGAACTTCCGAGACTGAGACACGGCGGCTCTCCGCCGACTGGCCGGTCAGCTCGCGTTCTGCAGGGCCGGCCTCAGCGCCGCGGGGGTAAGGGGGCCCAAAACGGCAATTGCCGCCTCCCGGCCCTTCCGCAGCTCGTCGGCCCGGGCCTGGGCGGCGCTGGACTGCCGGTCCCAGTCGACTCGGCCCGCCAGCCGGGTCAGCTGAATCTCGGCCAGTCGTAGGGTTCCGCCGCCCGCGCTCACACTCGACGCCCACAAGACCGGGGCGACCGTGCGGCCCGATGACGCAGGGACGTCGTCCTGGAAACGACGGAGTGCACCGGCGCTGGTGATGGCCCTCGACACACCGACGTTGTTGGCGACCAACAGGCCGGCCGCCCCGGCGACGGCGTCGGCGATCCAGCCGTCGAGGATCGGTTTGGGATTGACCGCCGCCCCTCCCCGTGGGTGGACCTCGAAGTGCACATGCGTGCCGCCACCGGCGGCGTTGCCGCTGTCGCCCACATAGCCGACGACGTCACCCTGCTTCACGGCGGCGCCGCTCGAGAATTTCCGGGAAAAGCTCTCGAGGTGGGCCATGTAGTAGAAGGTGCCATCCGGCAGGGTCACGTAGGCGGCCTTGCCTCCCAAGCCTCCGTCCTCGAAACGGACGACGCCGTCGAAGACCGCTCGGACCGGGGTACCCCGATCGGCGAAAATGTCGGTTCCTTGATGCAGATGAAAGGGCGGCCCGAAACGGGCCTCGAGCCAGTCGTCCCTCCAGTTGGCGCCACCGGCGACCGGGAAGTGGCCGAAACCGGTGACCGCGGCCTCCTGACCGGTGAGGCCCAGGTCCAGCAGGGGCTGCAGTGCGTCCAGCAGTTGCGACGTCGTCCGCCCGCCGGTGCGGCGGACGGCGTTGATGATCGGGATGAACTGCGGCGGGATGACGCGCGACGCAAGAGCGGTGGTCGTGGTCGTCGCCGGGGCGACCGTTGCCCTCGGAGCTGTCGCCGGGACGGTGACCGGGGCCCGGGCGACCGGTGGCGGGAGAGGAACGGTGCTCGGCGCCAGCAACTGGTTGACCAGCCCCAGCAGGCCGGGGTTGGTGGTCGGCGGCGTGGGCCTGCCCTGCGTCTGGGCCGACGCCTGCCAGGTGACTCCCAGGACCAGGCTGGCCACGATGGGCAGGACGATGACAGTTACACGAAAGCGTTGCGACACGACCCCGGTCTTCTTCGCCGTCCGCCTGGCGATCTCCTGCCCGGATCCGTGTCGACGCGAGGCGAAGTGTGGTCGACGGTTCAGGGACGCCACTCGCCCTGGCGCAGCCGGGCGATCCTGTCCTCGAGCGGGGGGTGGGTGGAGAAGAGGTTGGCGAACTGGATCTTCCGACCGGCAAGGGGGTTCACGATGAACTTCGACGCCTGGGCGGGGTCGACGGCCATGGGAATGGCCCTGGCCCCCTGCTCGAGCTTGGCCAGAGCCCGGGCAAGGGGCTCACCGTCGCCGATGAGGCGGGCGCCGGTGCGGTCCGCCTCATACTCACGACTGCGGCTGAGCGCCATCTGGATCACTGCCGCGGCCAGAGGCGCCAGCAGGCTGAAGGCGAGGAGGGCCAACGGATTGGCGCCGCGCTCGTCGTCGCTGTTCCCGCCGCCACCGCCCAACATGGCCCCCCACATGGCCATGCGGGCAACGAAGGTGATCCCCATAGCCACCGCGGCGGCGACGGAGCCGATGAGGATGTCACGGTTGCCGACGTGGCTGAGCTCGTGGGCCAGGACGCCGCGCAGCTCGTTCCAGTCCAGGATGTCGAGGATGCCCTGGGTCACAGCCACGGCCGCGTGGTCGGGGTTGCGGCCGGTGGCAAAAGCGTTGGGCTGCAGGTCGGGCGTCATGTAGAGCGTGGGCATCGGCATGTTCGACGCGATGGTGAGCTCGCGCACGATCCGGTAGTACTCCGGCATCTGCGCCTCGGTGACAGGGACGGCCCGGGCCGACTTGATGGCCAGCTTGTCGGAGAACCAGTACGACCCGCCGACGAACACCAGGCCCAGGGCCAACCCGATGAACAGCCCGCCGCGCCCGAAGAAACTGCCGATCACCATGAGCAGGCCGCCGAGCGCAGCCAGCAGCGTGTACGTCTTGATCGTGTTCTTGCTCATCGTCCTCTTCCGGCGCCTGTCGTCGCGTACAACGCTCTCACGCAGTTCCTGGTTCCGCCACGGCACGGCCCGGTGTGCCGCTCAGACGAGGAACCGGAAGGCGGGGGAGCCGGCCGGGAGCGGCTCGATGTCGAGGCCGCTCTTGGCCATGCGGTCGAGCAACGGGGCCAGGTCGGCTCTCGACGCCAGTTCGATCCCGACGAGGGCGGGGCCGGTCTCGCGATTGTTCTTCTTTACGTACTCGAAGAGGGTGATGTCGTCGCCGGGCCCGAGGATGTTGTCCAGGAACCCTCGGAGGGCGCCCGGCTCCTGGGGGAACTCGACCAGGAAGTAGTGCTTCAGGCCCTCATGGACGAGCGAGCGCTCCACGACCTCGCCGTAGCGGCTGACGTCGTTGTTGCCGCCGGAGACGATGCACACGACTGTCGACCCGGGCACGACGTCCAGTCTGCCGTGCAGGGCGGCGACCGCCAGCGCCCCTGCGGGCTCGGCGATGATGCCGTCGCGCTGGTACAGCTCCAGCATCGTTGTGCAAACCCGGCCCTCGGCGACGGTGATCACGTCGTCCACCAGGGCGTTGGCCACCGCGAAAGTGAGCTGGCCGACCCGGCGCACGGCCGCGCCGTCGACGAAGGTGTCGATCGAAGCCAGGCTCACCGGCTGCCCGGCGTCGAGCGCAGCCCGCATGCTGGCGGCCCCGGCGGGCTCGACGCCGACGATCCGGGGCCGGGGCGTGGCCGTCGTCGCCATCACCGCGGTTCCGGCCAACAGCCCGCCGCCGCCCGCCGGCACCACGATGAGGTCCGGCGCCCGGTCCAGCTGCTCGAGGATCTCCAAAGCAACCGTCCCCTGCCCGGCAATGACAGCGGGGTCGTCGAACGGCGGCACCAGTACCGCTCCGGAGGTGGCGGCCAGTGCCACCGCGGCGTCGTGGGCCTCGTCGTAGGTGTGACCCTCGACCACGATGGTGGCCTCCGAGCCGCCCAGCGCGGTGATTTGGTCGCGCTTTTGGCGAGGCGTGGTGCGGGGCAGCACGACCCAGCACGGCACGCCCATCCGCCGACAGGTGTAGGCGACGCCCTGGCCGTGGTTCCCGGCGCTGGCGCAGATCACCCCGTTTGCCCGCTCCTCGGGAGCGAGGGCGGCGATGAAGTTGTACGCCCCTCGGAGCTTGTAGGACCGGACCGGCTGCAGGTCCTCCCGCTTGAGCCAGACATCGGCGTCGACGAGCTCCGAGAGGCGGTCGTTCCTCTCCAACGGCGTTCGGAGCACGACGCCGCCGATGCGCACCGCCGCGCTGCGGATGTCGTCAGCCGAGACCTTGAGCATCAGTCGCTCCCTAGGACTCGTAGTACCCGGAGTGGATGTACACGCAGGGCAGACCCTCCTCGTGGAACATCTCGAGATTGCGCCGGTCGTCCTCGAAGGCCAGCGTCAGGTCGAAACCGAAGTTTCGCAGCTCGCCGACGGTCTGGCGCTTGAATTCCCGGGCCGCGGCGTAGTCGCCGGCGTTGCGCATGATAAGGAGATCCCAGCGCACGCCGTAGCGCTCGAGCCAGACCAGCGTGCGATCCTGCACCCGGAGGGGCCTCCCGGTGAGCAGGACGACAGAGAGGGCAGCGTCGAGCAGCCCGATCAGCTGGGCCACCTCGCCGATCAGGGCATCCTCGCCGCATGCGTCGAAGAAGTCACGCCAGTTGCGTTTGGGCCGGTCCTCCAGGAAGTGCTGGCGGCCCGTGGCGTCGGAAAGGACGCCGTCGATGTCGACGAGCACGGCGGGACCGGCACCGGTCTGAGCTGCGTCGCGCCACCGCCAGTGCGTCGGCCAGTGCGTGGGAACTTCGGACAGGCGGCTACTCCTCGTCCGGGCCGCCGACGGCCGCCCGGCGCTTGATCTCCTCGACCACCCCGGCGTCGGCCAGCGTGGTGGTGTCGCCCAGGTCTCTGCCCTCGGCGACGTCGCGGAGCAGTCGTCGCATGATCTTGCCGCTGCGGGTCTTGGGCAGGTCATCGGTGAAGATCACGGTCTTCGGGCGGGCCACCGCACCGATCTTCTTGGCGACGTGCCGGCGCAGGGCCTCACCGTGCTCTGTGTCGGCCTCGGCGCTGCCCTTGAGGGTGACAAAAGCGATGATGGCCTGGCCCGTGGTCTCGTCCTTGGCCCCCACCACCGCGGCCTCGGCCACGGTGGGATGGTCGACCAGGGCCGACTCGACCTCGGTGGTCGACACGCGATGGCCGGAGATGTTCATGACGTCGTCGACCCGACCCATGAGCCAGAAGTAGCCCTCGTCGTCGCGCCGGGCGCCATCGCCGGCGAAGTACTGACCCGGGAACCTCGACCAGTAGGTCTCCTGGTAGCGCTCGGGGTCGCCGTAGATGCCCCGCAACATCGACGGCCACGGCCGGGTGAGGGTGAGGTAGCCGCCGCCGGTGCGGCATCCGTGGCCTTGGTCGTCGACCACCTGGGCCTCGATTCCGGGCAGGGCGAAGGTGGCCGAGCCCGGCCGCAGTGTGGTGGCGCCCGGGAGCGGTGAGATCATGATGGCGCCGGTCTCGGTCTGCCACCAGGTGTCGACCAACGGGCAGCGGCCGCCGCCGATCTGCTCGAAGTACCACATCCAGGCCTCGGGGTTGATCGGCTCGCCGACCGAACCCAGCACCCGCAGCGACGACAGGTCGTGGGCCTCGGGGTACTCGGTGCCCCACTTCATGAACGTGCGGATGGCGGTGGGCGCCGTGTACAGGAGGTTGACCTTGTAGCGCTCGATGATCGACCACCACCGGTCCTTCTGGGGGAAGTCGGGGGCGCCCTCGTACATCACCGACGTGGCCCCGTTGGCCAACGGCCCGTAGACGATGTAGCTGTGGCCGGTGACCCAGCCGATGTCGGCCGCGCACCAGTAGACGTCGGTCTCGGCATGGAGGTCGAAGACGTACTTGTGGGTGAAGGCGGTCTGGGTGAGATAGCCGCCCGTGGTGTGCATGATGCCCTTGGGTTTGGCCGTGGTGCCCGACGTGTAGAGGAGGTAGAGGAGGTCCTCGGCGTCCATCGCCTCCGGCGGGACCGCCGCCTCCTCGTCTGTCACCCCGGCCATCAGCTCGTGGTACCACTTGTCCCGGTCGTCATCCCAGGCCACCGGCTTGTCGATGCGGCGCACGACGATCACATGCTCGATCGACTGGCTCTCGGCCACAGCGGCGTCGGCGTTTTCCTTCAGGGGGACGACCTGGCCCCGACGCCAGCCACCGTCGGCGGTGATCAGCACCTTGGCCTCGGCGTCGTTGATGCGGTCCCGCAGCGACTCCGACGAGAACCCGCCGAAGACCACCGAGTGCGGGGCGCCGAGACGGGCGCAGGCCAACATCGCCACCGGCAGCTCCGGCACCATCGGCATGTAGATGGCCACCCGGTCGCCCTTGGCCACCCCGAGCGACCGCAGCACGGCCGCAAAGCGGCTGACTTCGGCCTGCAACGCGGCGTAGGTGATGGTGCGGGTGTCCCCTGGCTCGCCCTCCCAGTGGATGGCGACCCGAGTCCCCCGGCCCGCTTCCACGTGGCGGTCGACGCAGTTGTAGGAGGCGTTCAGCTTCCCGCCCACGAACCACTTGGCGAAGGGCAGATCCCACTCGAGAATGGTGTGCCACTCGTCGGACCAGTCGAGGAGGTCGGCCGCCTGCCGGGCCCAGAAGCCCTGCCAGTCCCGTTCCGCCTCGTCGTACATGCCCGCGTCGACCACGAGGGCGTCCTTCTTGAAGGCCTCGGACGGGGGGAAGGTCCGTTCCTCCAGCTGGTAGGCCTCGATAGTGGCCCGGTCGGGATCAGCCATTGAACCCCAGCCTACCCAGCGGCCGCTCGCCCGCCGTCCGGAGCGTTTGGTCAATTGGGGTTCGTATGGGGCCGCGAATTGACCAAACATGGGCCCGACCGGGTTCAGCCCAGGTCTTGTCGCCCCCACTCCAGGACACGGAACCCGCCCAGCCCCGCCGGATCCGTAAGTGCCGCGGCCTCGCCGATCCGACTGCGGGCGACCAGGGCTTGGAGATCGCCGATGTGGGCCCGCTCCCGCCAGGCCCGGCGGGCTTCTTCTAGGAGCTCGTCGAGGCCGTGGGCCCGGAGGAACTCGGCCTGGCTGCGATCTGCGGTGGGTACGCGGACTGTAGCCAACTGGTCAATGGCCACTTCACACGTCACATCTTGGTGTCCGAGATCGGTCAGCGGATGCCCGCCCCGGCCGTGGCCGCGGTAGGTCCGAGCCCAGTCGGTCCACTGGCGGCCGGCCATCGACGGCGTGGTGTCGGCGTAGTCGAAGACTACAACCCTGCCCTGGCCGATTCGGCTCAGGGTGGTGGCGAGCCAGCCCGCCGCTCGCTCCTGCCACGGGATGCGGGCGCCGGCCTGCGCATCAGGGGCAAGGCACTCCCCCACGCCTGGCGGCGCCGGCACCAAGACCTCGGTGAGACGCTCGTCGACCCGCACCTCCCGCCATCCGTCGTGGGCGCGTTCGAGGAGGCGGAAGGGCAGGTTGTCCAACAGCTCGTTGGCCAGCACCACGCCGTTGATCGACCCGGTCGGCAGCTCGGGCGCCGACTCCACCTCGGGCGGGTGCCGGCTGCGCAGGAGGGCCGACCGCTCCACAGCCACATAGCGCAGTGCCTTGCGGCAGGCCGGGCCCGTGGCGAGAATGGCGCCGGCGAGGGCTCCCCTCCCGGCGCCCGCCTCGACGACCGTGAAGGGATCAGGCTCGCTCATCTCAGTCCACCACGAGTCCAACGCCCGGGCCAGCGTGGCGCCGAAGAGGGGACCGACCTCCGGGCTCGTCAGGAAATCGCTCTTCCTTCCGGCCCCGCCGCCCGTCTCGTAGAAGCCGTGATCGGCGTCATACAGCGCCAGCTCGACGACCTCGTCGTACCCGATCGGCCCGCCAGCGGCAGCCACCCGGCTGGCGACCGCCCGCTCGACGTTCACGGCTGGTAGCCACAGGGCGGCCGACCATCGCGATTTTCGGACTGCACTTCGCGCTGTCCCGTCCGGCAAAATCCCCGAATCGACGATGCAAACTGCAGTCTGAAAGGGTCGTCTGGCCGTCGCACTGCGATCTTGTGCTCTAGGGGACCAGCGACGCCAGGTCCCCGAAGTTGGCGAAAGCCTGTGGGTACACCCCGATCACGACCACGACGCCGGCGGTGATGGCCAGTGCGGTGATGAGTGACGTCGGCACCCGGATGGGCGTGCGATCGCCGTCGGGAACGGGGCTCATCCACATCTCCTTGGCCACCCCCGCGTAATAGAACAACGCGATCACCGAGTTGACGGCGGCGACCACGCCGAGCAGCACCGCCCACGGCGTGCCGGCGTCGAGAACGGCCCGGAAGACGAAGATCTTGGCCCACGCCCCGGCCAGCGGCGGTATCCCGGCCAGCGAGAACAGGAAGACGGTCATCAGCACGGCCAGGCCCGGCGCGTACTCGTAGAGACCGCCGTAGGACGCGATGGCCCCCGAACGGGTCTTGCGGGCCACGGCGATCACGATGGCGAAGGCCCCGAGGTTCATGGCCGCATACACCAGGAGGTAGACCACGCAGGCCGTGAACGCGCTGTGGGCGGCGTCGCCGTTGGCGGACCCGGCGATGGCGAAGGGCACGAGGATGTACCCGGCCTGGGCGATGGAGGAGTAGGCCAGCATGCGGACGATGTTCGTCTGGCGTAGGGCGATCAGATTCCCCACCGTCATGGTGAGCGCGGCGAGAATACCGAAGAGCGGGCCCCACACGTCGTCCCGGCCGAAGAACCCGACGAAGATCAACTGCAAGAGGGCGACGAAGCCGGCCGTCTTCGACGCCACCGACAAAAAGGCAGTCACCGGCGTGGGAGCGCCTTCGTAGGTGTCGGGCGCCCAGGAGTGGAACGGCACGGCCGACACCTTGAAGGCGAAGCCGACGATTATGAAGAAGATGGCCATGGTGACCAACGGCTGGTCGGCGGCACTGCCGTTCATCTGCTTGCCGATCTCGGTCAACACGGTGGTGCCGGTGAAGCCGTAGATCAGCGACATGCCGTAGAGCATGATCGCCGAGGCCAACACCCCTAGCAGGTAGTACTTCAGCGACGCCTCGTTGCTCTTGAGGTCTCGCTTGCGCCAGCCGGCCAGCATGTAGGCGGGGATCGACAGCGTCTCGAGGGCCACGAAGATGGTGATGAGGTCGCGCGACGACGACATCACCACCATGCCGATCAACGACGCCAGCAGGAGGACGTAGAACTCCCCCTCGTAGTAGTCGCCCTCCTCGATGTAGCTCGTCGACATCAGGAGCACCACATAGCCCACGGCGATGAACAACGCCTTGAGCACCAGGGCGAAGTTGTCGACGACGTAGGCCCCACCCACCAGGGACCGGCTGTGGTTGTCGGAGAGCGCCAGGGTCAGGATCGGAACCATGGCCAGGAGCAGGCCGAAGCCGGCGATGTTCGACAGCAGCCACTTCCTGGACTGGTCGAGGAACAGGTCGGCCACCAGCACCGTGGCCAGCACCACGCTGAGGATGATCTCGGGCGCGAGGGCGTGGTAATCGAGGCTGGGCGGGTGGAACGGGGGCACGACCGGCTACCGTCCGGCCGCGGAGGCGAGAGCGCCGACGCCGGAGGTGACCATGCCGACGGCGTCGTCGGTCATGTGGAAGATCAGGTGGGGGAAGACTCCGAAGACCACGATGGCGAGCAGCAAAGGCGTCCACGCCAGGTACTCCGGGATGTGGACGTCGTGGATGTGGGACGACTTGAACTCGTCCCGGACGGTGCCGAACGCCACCCTCTGCAACATCCAGAGCAGATAGCCGGCGGCGAAGACGGTGCCGATGGCGGCCACTGCCATGTAAACGCGAAAGGTCGTCAAGCTGAGCCCGGCGGCCGGCTGGTAGGCCGACAGGATGGCCGGGAACTCCCCCCAGAAGCCGGCCAGACCGGGCAGGCCGAGGGACGCGAAGGCGCAGAACCCGAGTATCCACCCCATGCGGGGCGCCTGGAGCAGGAGCCCACCCAGGCGGGACAGCTCACGGGTGCCGAAGCGCTCCTGGATGGAGCCGGCGATGAAGAACAGCATGCCCGTGATGAGGCCGTGGGCCACCATGCCGAAGACGGCGGCGTTGATCCCGAAACTGGTCAAGGTGGCGATTCCGAGCATGACGAAGCCCATGTGGGCGACCGAAGAGAAGGCGATCAGCCGCTTCATGTCGCGCTGGGCCAGGCAGCCGAGCGCCCCGTAGATGATCCCGATCACCGCCAGCAACCCGATCCACGGCGCCCATGACATGGCCGCGTCGGGGAGGATCGGGATGGCGATGCGGATGAACCCGTAGGTGCCCAGCTTCAGGAGGACGGCGGCCAGGATCACCGATCCGACGGTGGGCGCCTCGGTGTGGGCGTCGGGGAGCCAGGTGTGGAACGGGAACATGGGCACCTTGATGGCGAAGCCCATGAACAGACCACCGAAGATCACCAACTGCGTGCCGTGGCCGATGGTGCCGCCCTGGGCGATGAGCCGGGGGATGTCGAAGGTCTGGCCGCCCTTGAAGTACAGGGCGAGGAAGCTCAGGATCATCAGCGCCGAGCCGAACAGGGTGTAGAGGAAGAACTTGATCGCCGCGTACTGGCGGTTGGGGCCGCCCCACACCCCGATCATGAAGTACATGGGCAACAGGACCAGCTCGAAGAAAACGAAGAACAAAATCAGATCCTGGGCCGCGAAGGTGCCGTTCATGCCCGTCTCCAGCACGAGCATGAGAATCAGGAACGCCTTGGGGTTGTGGGGCTCGGGGAAGTGGTCCCACGAGTAGATGACGCACAACAGGGTGATCACCATCGACAGGATCAGCAGCGGCAGCGAGATGCCGTCGATGCCGATGTGGTAGCGGCTGTTGATGATGTCGATCCAGCCGTGGTCGACCTGGTACTGCAGGCGGCCGGCGTCGCTGTAGTCGAAGCCGAACAGGAGGGCGATGCCGACCACCGCGGTCACCATCGTCACCAGCAGGGCGACGGCCTTCAACATCTCCTCGCGCCCGCGCGGGATGAGGGCCAGCAGGACCGCCCCGGCGACGGGCAGGAAGATGGCGGCGGTCAGCATGTGTGTTGCGACTCCCTCAGGTCAGGCTCCGTCATGTCAGGGCCCCTCATGCAAAGATCACCAGGCCCACTGCGAAGAGCGCCGAGGCCCCGAACAGCAACGCTGCGTACTGCTGCACCCTGCCCGTCTGGACGTGGCGCAGAATGCTCCCGCCCTCCTCGGCGCCAAAACCGGCCCCGTTGACCGCCCCGTCTATCACCCGCTGGTCGATCACGTCGTAGACGAGGACGGCCCCCCGCTGGGCGCCCTTGCCCACGCCGTTGATCACTCCGTCGAGGACGTGCTGATTGACCCAGTATGCGGCCCGGGCGATCGGGTACTGGATGGCCCGGATGATGGCCAGGAAGAGGTCGTCGAGGTAGTACTTGTGGACCAGGATGCGATGACCGGTCTGCAGTGGGGGCACCTTGGCGGCCAGGCCCTGGAGCAGGCCTCGGTAGTAGTACCCGGCCGACACGGCGATGCCGAGCAGGGCGACGGCGAGCGAGCCCACCGCCAGCCCTGGGTTGAAGGCGTGTTCCTCCAGGAACTCGGGCACGCCCGGCACCTCGAACCTCACCCACTTGTGGAACAGCTCGATGCCCGGGGCGTTGAGCAGGCCGGCCAACACGGCAGGCACGGCCAGGATCCGCAACGGCCACGCCATCGACGGCGGGGACTCATGCGGTTGGCCGTGACCCCGGTACTCCCCGGCGAAGATCAGGAAGCAGGCCCGGGTCATGTAGGCGGCGGTCATGAACGCGCCGATCAACCCGACGACGAGCATGATCGGGAACCCGTTCGACGACGCACCGAGCAGGATCTCGTCCTTCGACCAGAAACCGGCCAGAGGGAAGATGCCGGCGAGGGCGACCGAGCCGACCATGAACGTCCAGAACGTGGTGGGCATGTGCTTCCGCAGACCGCCCATCTCGCTCATGTTATTGGAGTGCACGGCGTGGATCAGCGAGCCCGAACCCAGGAAAAGAAGGGCCTTGAAGAAGGCGTGGGTGAACAGGTGAAACACCGCCGCCGTCCACGCCCCGGTGCCCAGGGCCATCACCATGTAGCCGAGCTGGCTGATGGTGGAGTAGGCCAGCACCTTCTTCACGTCGTCCTGCACAAAGGCCAGGGCGGCGGCCATCAGGACGGTGATGGCGCCGATGACGGCCACCAGGTTCGTGCCGCCCACGTCGATGGAGAAGCCGGCGAAGAAGACGCCATAGAGCCGGGCAACAAGGTACACACCGGCCACCACCATGGTGGCGGCGTGGATGAGGGCGGACACGGGGGTCGGGCCGGCCATGGCGTCGGGCAGCCACACGTGGAGGGGGAACTGGGCGCTCTTGCCCATCACGGCCAGGAACAACAGCGCCGCGCCGACGAGAAGCGTGCCGTGGCCGATGGCGCCGGTGAGGGCCTCGTGGTTGAGGTGCTCGATGTCGAAGTTGCGACCGGCGGCGAAAAACAGGGTGATGATCCCCAGCATCAGGCCGATGTCGCCGGTGCGGGTGGTGATGAAGGCCTTGATGGCGGCGCCGGAGTTCACCCCCTCCTCCCACCAGTGCCCGATCAGCATGAACGAGCACAGTCCCACCAGTTCCCAGCCCACCATGAGCTGCAGGGTGTTGTCGGCGACGACGAGCATGAGCATGGCCGACGTAAACAGGGACAATGCGGCGAAGAAGTAGGTGTAGCGGCGATCACCGTGCATGTAGCCGGTGGAATACACGTGGACCATCAAGGAGATGAAGGTGACCACTACCAGCATCATCACCGTCAGCCCGTCGACGTGGATGCCGGCGCCGAAATCGATCCCGCCGATCTCGAACCAGGTGTGGTGGGCGTTCACCGCCTCCCGGGGTGCCGCGGTGCCGATCCATTGCACGGCAGCCACGGCGGACAGCACGAACGCCAGGCCCAGCGCCAGGATGCCCACCTCGGAGCCCTTCCTGGGGAGCCGCGTGCCAAAGAACAGGATCACGAAGAAGGAGAGAGCCGGGATGGCCGGGATCAGCCAGGCGTTGCGCAACATGGAGCGGAGGCCTACCCCTTCATCTGGGAGAGCTCGTCCAGGTCGATGTCGGCCCGGTTTCGAAAGATGAGAAGCACGATGGCCAGCCCCACGCCGACCTCGGCGGCGGCGATGGTGATGACGAAGAGCGAGAAGACCTGGCCGATCACGTTGTCACGGAAGGCGCCGAAGGCGATGAGGTTGATGTTCACCGCGTTGAGCATGAGCTCGATGGACATGAGCACGAGCACGGCGTTCTTGCGGGCCAGCACGCCGTAGACGCCAAGGCAGAACAGCACGGCGGCCAGCATGAGGAACTGGTTCAGGTACATGGGCTGCTCAATCCCGTCTGGCCAGAGCGACGGCGCCGACGAGGGCGGCGAGCAAGAGCACGGAAGCGACCTCGAAAGGGATGACGTAGGCGCCGAAGATGGAGTCACTGACGTCGGCGGTGCGCTGGATGGTGATGGCGCCGATCTTCTCGTCGCCGAAGGCGTCGGCCAGCACCGCGCCGAGGGCGCCGAGCAGGAACAGGGCCACGATGCCGGCCAGCCAGCGCTGATCGTTGTTCAGCTCGGAATCGTGGCCGATGGGCGCCCGGGTCAGCATCACACCGAAAAGAAGGAGGACGACCACGGCGCCGATGTACACGAGAACCTGGACCCACGCCACGAACTCAGCGGCCAAGAGGATGTAGATGGCGGCGACACCGGCGAGGACGATGGCCAGGAACAGGGCGGCGCGAACGACGTTGGACGTGGTCACCAGCCGGAAGGCGGCCGCGACCATTGCCACCGCAAGGATGCCGAACACAACGTTCTGGGCGACCACGGCGGGGACGCTAGCTCCTGGTCCGCTACTTCTTCTTGACCGCTCCGGCCTCGAGGGCCGGAGGGTCTGGGACGGTCACCATCCACTCGCCGAGGCGGTCCTTGTCGTGGAGGAGGTCGGCGATGCTGGACTCGGAGTATTCGTACTCCGGAGTCCAGAACAGGGCGTCGAAGGGGCAGACCTCGACGCAGATCCCGCAGTACATGCAGAGGGCATAGTCGATGTCGAAACGGTCGAGGGCGTTGACCGTGCGGGGCTTCCCGCCCTCACGTCGTGGCGGGCGCTTCTCCTTGTGGCCCTCGATGTAGATGCACCAGTCGGGGCACTCCCGGGCGCACAGCATGCAGACGGTGCAGTTCTCCTCCTTGAGGGCGATGACACCGCGCGTGCGGGGAGCCAGTGCTTCCTTCTCGTGCGGGTACTGCACGGTGACCGCGCCCTTGGTCCACGTATTGATCATGGTCTTGAACGTGACGCCAAGACCCTTGGCCAGTCCGGGAAGCTCAGGCATGCGCTACAGCACCACCTTGAACACGGCCGTAGCCATGATGTTGACGAGGGACAGGGGGATGAGGAACTTCCACGCGAAGGTCTGGAGCTGGTCCTCGCGAAAGCGGGGGAAGGTGAAGCGGATCCAGAAGATGAGGAAGGCGATGAACATCACCTTGATGCCCAGGATCACCGGGCCCAGGACGTCGGCCATGACGCCGGTCTTGAAGAACGGCTGGTACCACCCGCCGAGATAGAGGGTGGCGGCGATGGCGGAGAGGGCGAAGGCGGTGCCGAACTCGGCCATGAAGAAGAACAGGAACCGGAAACCGGAATACTCGGTCATGTAGCCGGCGACCAGCTCGGACTCGGCGACCGGCATGTCGAAGGGCGTCTGCGTCAGCTCGGCCTGGGCGGCGGCAAGGAAGATGCCGAAACCCACGATCTGGGTGAGGATGAATGGGTTGCCGACGAGCGACACGCCGAAGATGGACCCGTTCGCCTGGGCGTGGACGATGCCCTGCAGGCTCATGGTGTCGGCCTGGATGACGACGCCGACCACGGCCAGCACGAGGGGCAGCTCGTAGGCGATGAGCTGGCCGGCGGCCCGCAACGATCCCAGAAGGGAGTACTTGTTGGCTGACGCCCATCCGGCCATCAGCACGCCGATCACGCCCAGGGACGACACGGCCAGGGCGTAGAAGATGCCCACGTCGAGGTTCTCGACGACGAGGCGGGGGCCGGCCGGGACCACCACGTAGAGCAGGAACGTGGAGATGAGGACGACCAGCGGGGCCAGGGCGAAGACCCTCCGGTCGGCCTCCGACGGGATGATGTCCTCCTTCTGGATGAACTTGATCCCGTCGCCGATGAGCTGGAACCAGCCGTGGAACCCGCCAGGTTCCATCGGGCCCATGCGGCTCTGCATGTGCGCCATCATCTTCAGCAGGAAGACGTAGCCCAGGATCACCGCCCCCGCGGGAATGATCGAGAGCACGATCACCGTCTTGATGAGGGTGATCTCCCAGTAGGGCAGCTGAAGGGCGAGCATCAGCGGTCGATGTCCCCCAGGATGAAGTAGAGACTGGCGAGGATCGTGATGATGTCAGGCACGTAGACACCCTTCAGCAGCCACGGCACGATTGAGATGTTGTGGAACGACGCGGAACGGATCTTGCAGCGCATGGGGCCGAGGCCGCCCTGGCTGACGATGTAGTAGCCCATCTCACCGAGCGGGTTCTCGGTGTGGGCCCACGCCTCTCCGGCCGGCACCTTGATGATGCGGGGCACCTTGGCCTGGATCGGACCGGACGGTAGGCCCTCCAAGAGCTGGTCGACCATCTTGGTGGCCTCGCGGGTCTCCTGCAGGCGAACCCAGTAGCGGGCGAAGGAGTCGCCGTCGGGGTGGGTCCAGACTTTCCAGTCGAGCTCCTTCCACGCCAGCGGCGACGGGGCGTCGCGACGGAGATCCCAGTCGACCCCACTGGCCCGGATGTTGGCGCCCGACAGTCCGTACGACAGCCCCACCTCGGCCGGGATCACGCCGACGCCACGGGTGCGGGCTTCGAAGATCTCGTTGCCCATCAGGAGATCCTCGAGCTGGTCGCAGTAGCCGCGGATGCGGCGCATGGCGTCCTTGGTCTCGGCGATCCAGCCCTTGGGGAGGTCGTCCTTGATGCCGCCGATGCGGTCGAAGTTGGGGTGGAAACGCCCGCCCGTGGCCGACTCGATGAGATTGAGGACGTACTCCCGATCGCGAAACGCGAAGAAGACGGGTGTGAGCGCGCCGAGCTGGACGCCCATTTCCCCTATGAAGAGGGTGACGTTGGCGATGCGGCTGAGCTCGAAGAAGAGGGTGCGGATCCATTGGGCCCGGGGCGGGGCCTCGACCTCCATGAGATCCTCGGCGGCCAGGATGAACGGGACCTCGTTGGCGAAGGAGGACAGCCAGTCGATCCGGTTGATGAGCGTGGTGATCTGGGGGTAGGTGCGGACCTCGGTCAGCTTCTCGTACCCCCGGTGCATGTACCCGCACACCACGTCGGCCTTCACGACCTGTTCGCCGTCGAGGCGGGCAACGATGCGCAGGGTGCCGTGGGTGGCAGGGTGTTGCGGGCCGAGGTTGAGCGTCATCTCCTCGGTCTGGAGCTCGACATTGACCCGGGCGTCGGCCGCCTGTGACGCGATGTAGGCGATGCGCTGCTGCTCGGTGACGGCCATCAGGCGGGCGCCGGTTCCGTGGTCGCTGCTTCGTCGGCGGCACCTGCCGCCTCGGCGACTGCCGGCATGGGCTCGACGTCGACAAGGCCCGGCCAGGGCTTGACCTCGCGGGCCAGGAGGGGGAAGTCCTTGCGCAGCGGAAAGCCCTCGAATTCGCCGGGCAGGTAGAGATGGCTCAGGTTCGGGTGGCCGTCGAAGACGAAGCCGTACATCTCCCATGTCTCCCGCTCGCACCAGTCGGCGCCGGGGAACACGTCGGTCCAGGTCTGGATGTGCGGCGTCTCGCCATCGAGGTCGGCCTTCAGGGTGACGCCGAGCTTGCGAGTGGTGGAGTAGAGACGGGCCAGAACCTGGAAGCGGGTGTCGCCACCCGCGAAGCCGGTCGTGATGCCGCCGCCGGGCGCGGGCTCGTCGGGCTCGTCGGGCTCGGCGGCTTCGGGCGGCGAGGCGTCGGCCTCGTCGGCTCCCTCCTCGGTGTCGACGACTCCCGGCCCCTCGACCACCTTGGGGTTGGGCCAGGTGTGCGGCATCCAGTCGATCCCCGACAGATAGCTGAGGTAATCGAAGCCCATCGACTTGAGCTCTTCCGCCGCACGCAGCCAGGCGTCGGCGCGGACGCGCACCCACAGGTCGCCGGTGCGCTGGTGCGAACCGACTACCGCGTCGCCCAGCTTGGACGTGAGATCCTCGAGGAGGGCTCGATTGCGCTCCTCGGTCGGAATTGTGGGCATGGCCCCGCCCGGAACGTCAGCGGACGACAATCGGCTCCCCTCGCCAGCGCTCGCCCATGTCCTCGTTCTGGATGCGCTCCTGTAGGAGCACGATGCCTTCGAGAAGAGCTTCGGGCCGCGGGGGGCAGCCGGGGACGTAGACGTCGACGGGAATGATCTGGTCGATGCCCTTGGTGACCGAATAGGAGTCCCAGTACGGACCGCCGCAGTTGGCGCACGATCCCATCGAGATCACGTACTTGGGATCGGGCATCTGTTCCCACAGCCGGCGGATGGCCGGGGCCATCTTGTCGGTGACGGTGCCCGAGACCACCACCAGGTCGGCCTGGCGGGGGCCGGCGGGAAAGGGGATGACGCCCAGGCGCATGACGTCGTAGCGAGGGGAGCCGAAGGCGGCGCCCATCTCGATGGCGCAGCAGGCCAGGCCCCACTGGTACACCCACAGGGAATACTTGCGGCTGTAATTCAGCAACCAGGTGAGCGGCTTCAGGCCCGGCTTGGCAAACGTGCCCTTCTCCACCAACCCCACTAGTGGGCCTCCAGCAGGTGGCCGTGGTGCCGATGGCCGCAAACGAAACTCATACCCACCGAAGGACGCGCTTGCGCCAGGCGTAGAGGAGGCCGAGGGCGAGCACGACCACGAAGATGCCCATCTCTACCAGGCCGAACACCGAGAGCGCCTCGAGGCGCACGGCCCACGGGAAGATGAAGACGGCCTCGACGTCGAACATGACGAACAGGAGAGCGAAGACGTAGTAACGGATCTGGCTCTGTGACCAGCCGACACCGACGGGATCCACGCCGCACTCGTAGTTGATGTACTTGCCCGGTTGCGGACGCGTCGGTCGCACGAGCCGGCCCATGCCCAACATTGCGCCCACCATCAACACGGCGGCACCCCCGAATATGGCAACGGTCAGGTACTGGCGGAGAAACGCCGACATGGTGCGATCCTAACGACGACCTTCACACGGGGGAAGGGGTCAGTGAAGGTTTCGTCGCCGGTTCTCCAAGGTCGCCGCTTCAGGGTCACCGCTTCAGGGTCGCCGCGACCGACGAACCTGGACGAGCGTGCGGTGTTGTTCTCCTGCCGCCTCGGCCAGAACCCCGGTCAGCGACGGCTCACTGGTCCAACCGCACGAGCACTGGACCCAGTACCGCGTACCGTCGACGTCGACCTGCATCCGGGGACCGGCGACCTTGTGATCGTCTTGTTCTGCCACGTCCCCCACCAACACGTTCGCTGCCCGGTCAGGTAGACCGCGCCTGCCTCTGCCCGACAGTCCAGCGATGGTAGCGGTACGCGTCGGCCGTCCCGGTCTTCGACCGGCCCGTCAGAGCAACAGGACCGCGGCGTGGCGGGCGAAGTCGAGGAACGGCTGCGGGAACAAACCGGCCACGACGGTGAAGACGGCGCACAACCCGATGGCCAGACCGGCGGCGAAGGGGATCTCGACCTTGGTTGCCACCGCGGCGGCGACGGCGGTGCCCACCCCGCCTCGGTCCACCGCCGCAGTGGCCGACGTCGGGATCGGCCCGCCGACCGTCGGGCCGATCCCGACCATCTCCTGGTCGTCGGCCATGTACATGACCACGATCAGGCGCAGGTAGAAGAACGCGGCGACGACGGCGGCCAGCATGGCGATCACCGCAATGGCGTAGGAGTGGCTCTCGACCGCAGCCGAGATCACGTAGAACTTGGCCAGGAAGCCGGACGTGAACGGGACGCCGGCTTGCGCCAACAAGAAAACCGTGAAAGCGAAGGCCAGGCCGGGCCGACTCCGCGCCAGGCCGCGATAGGCGTCGAGCCCGGTGAGGTTGTCGCCCTTGCGGGCCACCAACCCGACGATGCCGAAGCTGCCCAGGATGAGAAAGGTGTAGGCCAGCAGGTAGAACAGCGAGCCGGCGATGCCACGGGTGCTGGCCGCCTGCAGACCGATCAGGACATAGCCGGCGTGACTGATGGAGGAGTAGGCCAGCATCCGCTTGACGTCGGTCTGGACCACGGCCAGCACGGAGCCGACGAGCAGGCTGAGCACGGCCAGGGCCCACACGATCGGCTGCCAGTCGAGGCGCTGGTTGCCGAAGGCGGAGAAGAAGATGCGCAGCAGGGCGGCGAAGCCCGCCGCCTTCGCGGCGGCGGCCATGAAGCCCGTCACCGGCGTGGGCGACCCCTGGTAGACGTCGGGCGTCCACATGTGGAACGGCACGGCCGCCACCTTGAAGCCAAGCCCCACGAGCAGCATGCCGAAGCCGCCGAGCAGCACGCCCTGGGTGACGGTCTGGCTCCGGAGGAACTCGCTGATCGCCCCGAGGTTGGTGGAGCCGGTGGCCCCGTAGGTGAGGGCCACGCCGTAGAGGAAGAACGCCGAGGAGAACGACCCGAGCACGAAGTACTTGATCGCCGCCTCCCGCGACTGCTCCCGGCGCTGGTGGTAACCGGCCAGGACGTACAGGGCGATCGAGAGGATCTCCAGGCCGAGGAATACCACGATCAGGTCGTTGGCCTTGGCCATCAGCACGCCGCCCGAAGCCGAGAGCAGCACGAGGACGAAGAACGTGGGCGCTTCGAGGCGTTCCTGCCGGAGGTACCCGTGGGCCAGCAGGGCGCCGAGGATCACCGCACAGCAGATCACCACCGTGAAGAAGATGCCGAACCCATCGATCACCAGGGCGTCGGCCACGGCCAGTCGGGCCCCGCCCCGCCGGCCGGCGACGTCGTGCCAGAGGCCGGCGGAGGCCACCAGCGCGGCGACGGCGGTAGCGATGGTGAAGATGCAGGCGCCGGTGACCATCGACCGCTCGCGCCGGAACGTCCCGGCCATCAACAGGGCCAGGGCGCCGACGATCAGGATCAGCTCGGGAGCCATCTGGCTCCACTCGACGATGGGCAGTTCGAGGGGCGGCATGACTAGCGGGGCTCTCCGACGGCGACGGCCGGCTGGCGGTAGTCGGAGTGCTCCTCGACGTGGCTGACGAGGTCATGCACCGCAGGGGCGATGCGATCGAGCACGGGGCGAGGGTAGACGCCGAGGAACACGATGAGGACCACCAGGGGGGCCATGATCGCCCGCTCCCGCATCGTCATCTCGGGGAAGGTGGCGTTCGCGCCCTCGGCGCGGCCGTGGAAGACCCGTTGATAGGCCCAGAGGAGGTAGAGGGCGGCCAGGATGACACCCGTGGTGGCCGCCACCGCCCACCAGCGATGGGTCACGAAGGTGCCGATGAGCACCAGGAACTCCCCGACGAAGCCGTTCAGGCCGGGGAGACCGATAGAGGACAGCATCACCAGCATGAACACACCGGCGAAGACGGGGGCCACGCGCTGGATGCCGCCGAGCTCGGCGATCTGGCGGGTGTGGCGGCGCTCGTAGATCATCCCGACCAGGAGGAAGAGGGCCCCGGTGGAGATGCCGTGGTTCACCATCTGCAGGACGCCGCCCTCCATGCCCTGCTGGGACAGACCGAAGACGCCCAGCACGATGAACCCGAGGTGGGCAACGGAGGAGTAGGCGACCAGGCGCTTGAGATCCTTCTGCATGGTAGCCACGACGGCGCCGTAGATGATCCCGATCGTCCCCAGGGTGAGGAACACAGGCGCCAGGTCGACGGCCGCCTGGGGGAAGAGGTAGAGCCCGAAGCGAAGGAACCCGTAGGTGCCCAGCTTGAGCATGATCCCGGCGAGGATCACCGACCCGCCGGTGGGCGCCTCAGTGTGGGCGTCGGGCAGCCACGTGTGCACCGGAAAGATCGGCACCTTGATGGCGAACGAAGCCGCGAAGGCCATGAAGAGCCATCGGGCAGTGCTGGAGGCGAGCGATTGCTCCTTGGCCAGGATGACCACGTCGAAGGTGAGGGTGCCGGTGGCCTGGCGGTGCAGGAAGACGACGGCGAGGATGCCGACGAGCATCAGGGCCGAACCGACCATGGTGTAGAGGAAGAACTTGAGGGTCGCGTAGATGCGCCGGTCGTATCCCCATCCGCCGATGAGGAAGTACATCGGGACGAGGACCAGCTCCCAGAACAGGAAGAAGAGGAACAGGTCCAGCGACAGGAAGACGCCGATGCAGCCTGCCTCCAGCAGGAGCATCCAGGCCACGTAGCCCTTGATGTCGTGGTGGACCTTGGGACCGACGATGGCGATCGGGAAGAGGATCCCGCTGAGAACGACCAGGAAGAGGGAGATGCCGTCGACACCGAGCTTCCACGAGATGCCGAAGTCGCGGACCCAGACGTGGCCGGAGAGGAACTGGAAGTCCCCCTGGCCGGCCTTGAAGTCGGCCAGCATGACGATGCTCAGCAGGGCCACGATCACTGCGAACGACATGCCGACGATGCGAATGAGGCGCTCGTTGTCGCGGGGCATGCACGCCACCACGGCCGCGCCCACCGCGGGCAGGACGACCAGCAGGGTCAGGATGGGAAGGGTCTCGGACATCTAGAGCGTCCTCGCCACTGCGTAGGCGAGGATCGCCACCGCCCCGACGGCGACAGCCAGGGCGTAGTTGCGGACGAAGCCGGTCTGCACGGTCCGCAGACGGGAGCCGCCGGCCCGGACAAGAGCGCCGACCCCGTTGACCGTCCCGTCGATGACCTTGGCGTCGACGACGAAGGCGCTGAAGTTGGCCAAGGCCCGGCCCGGCGCCTCGACGGTGGCCCGGTAGAACTCATCGACGTACCAGGCCCTTCGGAGGAAGTTGGGTTCGACGGCCGCCTCCTGCACGCGCTTGCCCAGGTAGATCAGATAGGCGACGCCGATGCCCCCCAGGGCGCCGAGGGTGGTGACGAGGCCAAGCACCCATTTGGTGCCGGTACCGGCCGTGACCACGTGGAGGTGCTCACCCACCACCGGTTCGAGCCAGTGCTCGAGGGGTGTGCGCAGGATGCCGCCGACGGCGGCCAGCACGGCCAGCACGACAAGGGGG
>JBBSIS010000027.1:0-23762 GCA_038231955.1 Acidimicrobiales bacterium | reverse complement strand
GTCGGTGCCGCCGTCGGCCTCGAGCTGCTTGCGCAGCCAGCCCAGAGGGTGGATCTTGTCAGGGACTTCCATCGCATCTCCTCGGTTCGTCTTGGATGGACTTGCTGAGGTTGATGCGGTGGTCGTCGCGAGCGGGGGATGGTCAGGCCTTCAGGCCAGAACCCTCACCGCCCCGTACACCACGTCCCTGGACGCCACTGGTCACCGGGGGGTTAGGCGGTTCCGCACACGCCTCGTCGTGGAGGACAATCCCGGCGCACACCGTCCCGGTCAGGCATGCCTAGAAGGACGGCCCGCACACCGTTCACGCTCGAAACCCCGAAGACTGGTCATAACGAGGGACAAGCAACCCGACCAGCGGCCGGGGTGCGTGTCCCTGGGTTGTGCGTCAGCTCACCTTCACTTCTTGCAACATGCCTTTGGCGAAGTGGGGCGGCCCTCCGGCACGATCGTTCAGGAAGCAGACAAAGGCGTAGCGTCCCGGCTTGAAGTTGATGGTCGTCACCTCGGACTGCCCGGCGTCGAGCGCCTGGAGTGACACGGCGTTCTCGAAGTCGAGAGGGGGAGGCGGCCCACCGGCGGGCGGCGGCCCCTCGCTGGCGAAGAACTCTTTCACCTTGTCGATGGAGACGCCATCAGCGATGGGGGCGGCGACCATGATGTGCGGCTCCTTGCCCTTGTTCTCGAAGCGCACGGTGGTCTCACCGGCCTTGAGCGAGGGAACGTCGAATCCGTACTCCTTGGCCGAGATGGTGACGGCGGCCGACGGCAGGACGCCGTTCGACCCTCCACCGGTCACGTTGATCGGACGAATCGCCCCGCCCTTGACGAAGGAGACATCGTCGTCACCACTCCCAGGGTCGAGCAGGAAGTAGGAACCGGGCGTCAGCTTCACCGTCGCCGTCACCTGTTGCCCGGGGGGAACACCGTCCACCCCGCCTTGAAGGTGCGCCCATGGCGGCACGGGGGCGTCCTGCTCGGCCACGCTGGCGGCGACCTCGTCCTGGGTGTGCCCCGCGTCGACCCGGGCCACCAGGACACCATGGGGTTGGGTTCCGGAGTTCTTGAAGGTCACCCTGACCAGTGGCCCGGCTACGGTCGCCGGGGCGTCGAACTGGTAGTGGGCGGCGGTTGGCTCGGTCATCTCGACCGAGAGAGCGGTCGGCTTGCTGGTGCTGGTGCAGCTGGTGGCGGCGATGAGGACCGCCGACCCAGCCAGTGCGGCCCAGAACCTTCTCCTTCGTTCACCCTTCACGGTCTTGGTTCCTTCCGAGGCGCCGATGCCATGGCCGCCCGAACGGGCCGCTCACTCTCCAGAGTATCGAGCTCCTTCAGAAATACGCGGAGACCGGACCCTCCCGCCTGCCGTGGCCGCCCGCGTCCGGAGAACGCTCCTCGGATGCCGGCGGAGTCTGACGCAAACAGTGGTGAATATGGCGTTCCCGCCATTGGCGGCGAGCGCGGCCGTCTCTACGCTGGCCGTCGCACCCCGGAGCCACTCGGCTCCACGATCGTCAAGGAGCTCCTTTGCCCACTGTCTCGCTCGTCGTCAAGCTCACCGCCAAGCCGGAGATGGCCGACGAGGTGGCGTCGTTCCTCGCTGGAGCGCTCGAGCTGGCGAACCAGGAGCCGGGCACGCCGGTCTGGATGGCCCTGCGGACCGGCGCTGACACCTTCTGGATCGTCGACGCCTTCCCGAGCGACGCCGAGCGTCAGGTCCACCTGTCCGGCCCGATCGCCGAGGCCCTCTTCGCCAACGCCGACCGCCTGCTCAGCGCCCCGCCTGAGGTCTTTGCCTCCGACGTGCTCGCCATCAAGGGGTAGGACCGACTGGGCTCAGCCCAGGCGGCGCATGAGCGTCCGCAGCGTCGAGGCGTTGGCGTAGCCGACCTGCGACGCGATCTGCTCCGAGCTCTGGTCGGTGGTCCGGAGCAAATGGGCGGCGCGTTCCACCCGAAGGCGCTGTACGAGGGCGACAGGCGACAGGCCGAGGGCCACGGCCACCCGTCGCTCGAGGGTCCGGCGGCTGGTGCCGATGGCCCGCGCCACCGTGGCGATGTCGACCGGCTCGCCCAGATGGGCCCGGGCGTGGTCCTCGAAGGCCAGCACCAGCTCGTCGTTGTGCTTGATGTGGTCCAGGGCGATGTAGGAGCTCTGGGCCACCCGGGGATCGATGACGAGCAGCTTGGCCACCGTCTCGGCCACCTGGGCACTGACCGTCCGCAGCAGCGTGAGGGCCAGGTCGATGTGGGCGAAGGCGGCCCCCGCGGTGGTGGCCCGCTCGTCGAGGACGACCATGGCGTCGAGGTCGAGATTGACGTCAGGGTAGCGGTTGCGGAAGGAGCCCCCGAGCCACCATGACGTGGTGGCTCGGCCCCCGTCGAGGGCTCCGGCCTCGGCCAGCATGAAGGTGCCGGTGCAGGCGGCGGCGAGGGCCGGCCCCGACGAGGACTTCTCGATGGCGGCGACAACGGCACGCCCGTCGTCAGAGCCCAGGCCCTCGAGCGTGTCGTCGATGCTCAAGGCCCCGAAGGGGCACCACGACGACGTCGAACGCCTCCAGATCAGACAGCGGTGCGGCGATGGGGAGGAGCGCGCCCGAACTGGTCGTGACCTGGCGCCGGGCCCCGACGAGGGTCACCTCGATCGCCGGTATGGACGGATCGATGTCGGCGCGGACGGCATCGGCCGTGCTCAGCACGTCGAGAACCGACACCACCCCCGAGGTGAAGCAGCCTTCGACGGCGACCAGGCCCATGCGCATGGCGCAAAAGGTAGCAAAGCTGTCGCTTAGGGTGCTGTACCCGGCCCAGAAGAAGGCGGGCCCGTGACGGCCAGGCGAATCGTCGAACCGGGGTCGTTCACGGTCGCTCTACGACGTTGCATGATCCCGGTTCGTGATCCGGACCGGCGCCTCGATCAGGTGGACCCCGGGCTCGGGGCCGGATGGAGCGAACCACGGCTCGTGGGCCGGCGCATCCGGGGTGAGGTGCCACTCACGTCCGACGCGGTCGATGGCGATCGGGTACACGGTGAGGGAGCCGTCGGCTCCGATGTGGAGGCGGAGGAAGTGCTTCAGATCCTGGTGATGCAGGGGGGCGTAGCCCTCGTTGCCGTGGAAGCCGAGACAGTTGGTGGCCCACAGGTAGCCCGACATGCCGACGGTACCCCCGATGCCGCCCAGGAGCCAGATCAGGGCCAGAAAGACGAGCAACGAGGAAACGCCGTGGAGCCCGCCGGCGGTCGACAGGTGGGACGCGACGACGAGTACGGCGGCCACGCTCGCCAACTGCAGCGCAGAGTGGGCCAATCCCAGGGCGAAGCGCCCGACACCGTTGGCGTCGTGGGCGAAGCGCACCATGCCGGCCAGCGACACGATCATGAGCAGGATGAGCAGGAAGGCGGTGGGGCTCTCCCACAGGGCCCGGCGCAGGTCGCCGAGGCCGAAGCGCTCGTGGCGGCCGTCGAGATGGAGGCTGAGCATGAACGCCAGCAGCACCTGGACCGTGCCGAACACCCCGGCGAGGGGCAGGTTGTAGGGAGCGAGGAGCCAGATCCGCTTCCTCAGCCCCCGTGACACGGCCGGCGACGGGTAGACGGCGGCTTGTCGGTAGGGGAGGGGGCCGTTCGGCCCCTCCATCGACATGCGGTCGGGGAGGTTGTGGGTGGGGTGGAGAAAAGCGCCGCCTCCGCCCGAGGTGATGTGCTGGCGGGCGCCGTCCTCCTCCTCCTCCTCCACCCCCTCCTCCTCGTAGCGGGCGTAGTAGTGCTTGCCGCTCTTGAGGTGGATGGCCACGCGAGCCCCGCGGGCCTCGACGATCTCCCGCTCCAGGTACTCCACGTCGCGATCGGAGTGGACCTCCTCCTGCTTGCGCCCGCTCTCGACCTCCTTGGCCAGACAGAGGACGATGCGGTCCCCGGGCTGCAGGTCGTCCCGGGCCACGGCGGCGAAGTAGAGCAGTTGGGCTTCGTCGATGTAGGAGCCGAACTGGATGTCGATGCCCCAGACCCACCACCGGTTCGGCAACTTGACTGCGAAATAGCTGCGGCGTTGGTGCGTCTGCCACCCGCCGATCCGGCGCCGACGGCAGAAGACGCTGGTGAAGTTGACCAGGCCGTCGTACCAGTCGTGACTTCCGGGGATGGCGAAGAGCTCAGGTGCGTCGGTCCCGGCGCGAGGGCAGGGGAGGGCCGACCGGTAGGGGCCGAGCATCCGGTTCTCGTACTCGGCGGCCTTGGGCACGGGGTACACCTGGTCGCCGCCCATGACGAGGATCCGGCCCCGCTCGGTGGCGTGCTGTTCGCCGTCCCACTCCACGTCGAGACGCTCGTGGGCCAGGAGACGGGCGACGGTGTAGGTCGAGTTCCACCCGTCGCCCAAGTCGGCCACGTAATCGACCCAGCACTCGTCGCCTTGGGAGCGGTCCGGCACGTCGGTGGGGGCCAGCGCCTGGAGCTCGCGGTGGTCGGCGTAGGCGCTGAACAGGCCGGAGAGGAAGACCCGGAACGAGGTGTCCACGAGCTGGTGGGGATCGAACCACCGGACCATCGGCCGGCGCACGAAGCCAAGCTCCTCCTCCGACTTCGGGCGCCGGGGGCACGGCGACGGCATTGGCTCGCCTAATTCGGATCCTCTCGCGGCCTGGACCATGTCCCCATTCTCGTCGGCCATCAGGGCTGGTGAAGGACGAACTCGCCCATGCCCGGCACCGTGAAGGCCAGAAGCCCCCGTTCGGGCGAGTAGGCCAGGCCCTTCTTGATCAGCTCGTCGCGAGCCACGGAGATGCTCGACGGGCGAGGCTTTCCCATCGATCGGGAGATGTCGGCGATGGTGGCGAGCGGGTGCTGTTGAGCAGGACCGTCTTGCCCACCCCGCCCGGCCGGTACGGGTTCGTCATCGGATCCACGCGAAGAACCTATCAAGCCGTCTAAAGAAAACTCTTAGCGAGGCTTAGCGTTCCGTAGATACCAACTGCCGTCCACTCCCCGGAGTTCAGCCCAACTGAAGGGATCTCAGCCGGAACCCAAGGGTCCGTCGGCGTCAGGGCCGAGGTTAGCCCTTGGGTTCGTCGGAACCGTGGGTGGTTGACGCGCCATCCTGCTCCGCCGCAGCCTCGAAGGCGATGGCCGGCACACCGGGACGTGCCGTCTCCGCTCGACCTCCGGCCGCCGGAACCGGGGTGACGCGGCTCACCGCGGGTCAACTGGGGTCGGCGTCGTGCACGACGATCGCGATGTGGACCCGGTTGGCGACGTCGAGCTTCAAGAGCAGGCGCGAGACGTGTGCCTTCACCGTCGCCTCGCTCATGAAGAGCGCCGAGCCCACCTCCGCGTTGGACGCGCCGGACCCGACCGCGACCGCCACCTCGCGCTCGCGATCGGTGAGCTTGGCCAGCCGTTGCGCGGCGAAGCGACGGCGCTCGGAGGCCTCGGCATCGCCGAGGTGCGAGAGCAGCGTGCGGGTGACCGACGGCGACAGCATCGCCTCGCCCGAGGCAACCAGGCGCACGGCGGCAACGATCTCCGCCGGCGGGGTGTCCTTGAGCAGGAACCCGTCGGCACCGGCTCGCAGAGCGCTCATCACTTGCTCGTCCGCCTGAAAGGTGGTCAGCACGATGACGTGCGGCGCTGGCTCGAGTCGACGCAGCGCGGCCGTCGCGGTGATGCCGTCCATCTCGGGCATTCGGATGTCCATCAGCACGACGTCGGGCCGGTGCTCTCGGACCGCGGCAACCGCCCGAGCGCCGTCGTCCGCCTCCCCCACGACCTCCAGTGCCTCGGCTGAGGACAGGATCATCCGGAGCCCGGCGCGCACCAGGGCGTCGTCGTCGACCAGCAACACGCGCACCCTCACCACGGCAACTCGGCGTCCACCACGAAGTTGCCGGATCCGTCGGGGCCGTGCACGAGGACCCCGCCGGCCAAGGTCACCCGCTCCTGCAACCCGAGCAGGCCGGCGCCCGAACCCGGCAGCACTGATCCGGTCTGGGTGTTGACCGACAGGCGGTTGCGAACACTGACGTGCAGGCCGCTGTCGGGGGCGCCGCTGACCCGGACTCGCCCCCCGGTGCCGCGGGCGTGCTTGGCGATGTTGGTGAGCGCCTCCTGGACGATGCGATAGGCGTCGCGCCCAAGTGCGCCCGACGCGGCGTCCGCCCGATCCACCTGCATGTCGAAGTCGATGTCGGCGCCCGCCCGGCGCGTCTCCTCCACCAGGCGGGGAATGTCGGCCAGCGTCGGCTGCGGCGCGGTGGGCGTGGCCTCCTGGCCCGGCTCCTCGCGGAGCACGCCGATCACGCCCCGGAGCTCCTCGAGCGCCTGGCGCGCCGTCGAGCGCAGGAGCTGGGCGGTCTCGCGCACCTGCGCCGGCGGCAGATCGGGACGGACTTCCAGGGCTCCCGCGTGCAGCGCGACCAACGAGATCCGGTGGGCGAGCACGTCGTGCATCTCGCGGGCGATGCGTGCTCGCTCGGCCATGCGCGCCCCCTCGGCGTGCATACGCTGATCGGTCTCGGCCCGCTCCACGCGCTCGCGAAGCGTTAAGAGCAGCTGACGGCGGGCGCGGACGAACATCCCCCATGCCGCCGCCGCGGCCGAGAGAGGGCCCGTCAGCAGTACCACCGCAAGCAGGCCGCTCCGTCCGAGGTAGATCGAGCAGAGGACGGCCGCCGGGATGGTGAGCGCGGCGACGGGAACCACCTGTCGGGCGTCGCGATGTACGGCGAGTGACGACAGAGCCAGGAGCGCGGCCATGGTGTTCCACTGGGAAAGTGTCCCCAACACGACGCAGACCAGCGCCACGCCGAGAGGCCAACGGCGTCGCCACCACAGCAGGAGACAGGTGATCTCCCCGATGACAGCGTCGACGACGATCTGCGTGGTCGTCAGGTGGTTGGCGGGGTCGTGGACGGCCACGACCAGGATGAGCGCCCCGAACAGGCTGGCGACGAGAAAGCCGGCGGTATCGACCACCCAGTCGCGTCGTGTCCTCGGACCGACGACGTCCGGTTGGCTCGGATCCGACGGTGCCAACAGGGCCGTCGGATCCAGCTGTTCCCACAACCTCCACGGCCGGGACATGCATTGAGCGTAGAGGACCGGGCGCGAACCGAACACCGACGAAAGTCGAGATGACCCCCGCCGAAGGGCGGTGCCTGGAGCGCCCGCGAACCGCCGATCGACGGGGCGATCGTGGTCTGCCGGCCGATGCGCCGGCGCCGGTCGAGCCGTCAGGCTGACCGGCATGATCACAACTACTGCTCTCACGAAGAGCTACGGCAAGGCCCAAGTGGTGCGTGACGTGTCACTTCACTGTGAACCGGGCACCATCACCGGCTTCCTCGGCCCCAACGGTGCGGGAAAGTCCACCACGCTGCGGATGATCGTCGGTCTGACCCGACCCGATCACGGGACCTCGACCGTCGACGGCCGGCCGTTCGCCGAGCTGCCCAACCCGACCCGGGTGATCGGGACGCTGCTCGATCCCACCGCCATGCATGCCGGGCGCAGCGGCCGCTCAACCCTGATGATCGCGGCGCGGATGGCGGGTGTTCCGACCGGTCGTGTCGAGCAGCTGTTGCACCTCGTCGGGCTGGGCGACGCCGCCGATCAGCGAGTGGGGAACTACTCGCTGGGCATGCGCCAGCGACTCGGCATCGCCCAGACGCTCGTCGGCGAGCCGGCGGCGCTGATCCTCGATGAGCCGGCCAACGGGCTGGACCCCGAGGGCATCGCCTGGATGCGGGGGCTGTTGCAGGACTTCGCCGATCGAGGCGGGACAGTGCTGCTGTCCAGCCACCTGCTGCACGAGGTACAGGCCACCGTCGATCATCTCGTCGTCATCTCCCAGGGCACCGTCGTCGCCGCCGGACCGCTCAGCGAACTGCTCGCCAGTTCCAGCCTGCTGGTGCGCACACCCGACCCCGACGCCCTGGCCGGCGCCCTCCGAGCTGCCCGCATCGGCTTTGGCCCCGGCCCGGATCAGACCTTCGCGGTCGACCTGCGGGCCGGTCGGGTCACCGCCGAGATGGTCGCCCGCGTCGCCCTCGACCACCACGTGCTCGTCACCGAACTGCGACCGTCCGACTCGGGCGGCCTCGAAAAGCTCTTCTTCTCCCTCACCGCCAACAGGACCGGATCCACCCAGGAGGCAGCAGCATGACCACTATCATGATCCGACCTGTCAGATCCAACGGCACCGGCGTCGCCCTCCCCGGCATCCCGTTCAGCCGCCTGCTTCGTGTCGAGTGTGGAAAGGCCACCGATACCCGGGCCGCCCGGTGGCTCCTGGCGCTCGTCGCGGCATCGACGGTCGGCCTCATGCTGGCGCCGCTGCTCGCTCCCTCCAGCATCGACCAGAGCTACACGAGCTACCTCGGCTTCGCGGGAGTGGCGATGAGCGTCCTGCTGCCGGTGGTGTCGATCCTCACGTTGACCAGCGAATGGAGTCAGCGCAACGTCCTCACCACCTTCACCCAGGAACCGCGGCGGGTCCGGGTCGTCGGGGCCAAGATCGCAGTTGCGGCGCTGCTGGGTGGTGGTGCAGCCGTGTTCGGAGGGCTGGTGACAGCGGTTGGTCTCGGTGTGGCTGCCGCCTCTGGACGACCGCTGGAGGCCAACCTGAACACAGGCGTGGTCGTCGGCTTCGTGCTGTTCGTCCTCCTCAACGTCTTCATGGGTGTGGCGCTCGGGGCGCTGGTACACAACTCGGCGGCCGCCATCGTTGCGTCCTTCGTCCTTCCCACCGCGTTCGTAGCTCTGGGCCGTGCCTCGACCTTCGTGGCCCAGTGGCTCGACCCGTCGGCCACCCTCAACTGGATCGTGAAGGGTGAGTGGTCCGGTCACACGGCCCAGATTCTGGTCTCGGTGTTCGTGTGGGTGGCGGTCCCGCTGGCCATCGGGCTCGTTCGGACGGTGCGACGCGAGATCAAGTAGGTCTCACGGTTCCCGCACTTCTTCATTACCCAGGCTCCGGACCAGCTGATCCGGGGCCTGGGCCCGTCCAAGGCGGCGGCGATCACACAGCCGAGTGCACAGCATCACAGACGTCGCCGATCACCATCGGAATCCGTGGCTCCGCCCTGCCCGAGGCTCTCAGCGTGGATCGTCGGGTTCATGGGCGGACCTGCGGTCGCCGTCCTGCTCGGCCGCAGTCTCGAAGAGCTGGCGGGCGGAGGTTGCGTAACGGATGGCGGTCTTCTCGTCGAGCCCGAGCACGGAGGCCAGGTGAAGGGGGTCGGGCCCGTGGGTGGGGCCTCCTCGAGCTGACGGTCGACGCGCAGCCGTTCGAGGGTTGCCGTCTGGCTACGAAGGGCGGTGGACCGATCGCGGGCACGAGTGCGCGGGCCGCCGTTGTGTAGCACCCGTTGCCAGGCCTCGACCTCACGGCAGATGGGGGCCAGGCCGTCGAGCTTGCGCTCCAGCCAGTCATCGAAGGCGGGGCGCCGGTCGTCGACCAGCACCTCCATCTCCTCGAGCACCTCGGCCACCCGCTCGGCGCCGATGTCGAGGGCCCGAAGCACCGGGAACATCTCCGAGTAGGCGATGGTGTCGCCTTCGGCGTGCTGGGATAACAAGAGGACCAACCCTCGCTGGACGCCGAAGCGGGCTCGGCGTGTCCAGCCCCGGGCCTCCCCGCGGCGGAACGCGAGGTAGTGGGCCCAGGCCAACCACGGGTTGGCGGGCTCGGCTCCGACGCGTTCGGTCACGCAGGTGAAGTCGCGTCGAGCGTCGAAGAGCATCGCCTGGGTGTAGAGGCACGCCGGTCGAGCCGTCGGTGCGGGCGGGGGTTTGCGCGGCCGTCCACGGCGGTCGTGCGTGCGGACCGGCCCCTCGGCCCGCCGGAGCTTCATGCGGTCGAAGAACAGCTGGTGGTGGGCCAGTCGCCGGCCGGGCCCGAGGATGCTGAGGGCGCCTCTGGGCAGGCCGCCGGCGGCGTCGGACTCGGCGCTGGCTTGGCGCCAGCACAGCCTGCAGAAGCCGTCCTTCACGGCCAAGACCCGGCCGCAGCCGATGCACCCGGCCTCACCGGGGTGGTCGTGCTTGAAGACCCAGCACGATGAACAGAACCGTCCCGACAGCGCCCCCCCGGCGTAGCAGCCGGTGCAGCTCGTCGGTGGCTTGGGATGTGAGACCCGGCCCGTCACACGGGCGGCAGAGACCGACCCTTGCGCCGCTTGGGCGTCACCGCCGCCGGCCCAGAGGCGGCCACGCTGCGCTGATCGCCGTCCTTGGCCGCCGCCTGCACCTTGTCGGGCTCAGGGACGAGGAGCTCCTCCACCCCGCAGCCGAGGACGGCGCAGATGACGTCGAGATCCTCCAGCTTGATGCTGGCCGGCCGCCCCGACCACAGGCCCGACATCTTCCCGGCGCTGACGACCAGTCCCTGCTCGGCGAGCAGTCGTTGGCACTCGCTGGCCTTCCAGATGCCCCGGTTGGCGGCGGCGAGTCGCAGGTTCCACCTCACGGCATCAGCCCCTTCAGTCGGTCGGCGGCACGTTGGTGGCCGGCCATCCACGCCTCTTCGATGTGGGTGCGGTGCACGTGGACGTAGCCCATGGTGGTGGCGATCCAGGCATGCCCAAGGGTCTCCTGGATGGCGATGAGGTCCATGCCGTGGCGATAGAGCTCGCTGGCGCAGAAGTGCCGCAGCACGTGGGGCGTGACCCGGTCCGGCCAGTCGGGGAGATGCCTGGCGGCGGCGTCGACCAGCGAGGCCCGCAAGGCCTCGTCGCCGACCCGGGCCGAGCTGCCGTCGGCGTTGCGGCGCTCCGAAGGGAACAAGGGAGCGCCGGGGCGGGTGTGGTCGTCGTCGAAGTGGCTCCACACGTCCTCGACGAACCCAGCACAGGTCTGACGGGCGTCGTTGATCAGCGGCACCATGCGCTCACGGGATCCCGCACCGCGGCCAGACTCAACCCACGCCCCCTTGCCTTCGGACTTACGGCAAGAATAGGCACGAACCTGTCAGAGCTTCAGGGATACTGAAGATTCATCAAACGGCCTGCCGGCTCCCGAGGGACTGAGAACGTGCTGGTCCAGGGCAGAAAGCGTGGATCGTCACCGCCCAGACCGGACAGGAACACAGGGGTTATCTCTTACACGACCGCTGCGGACCGCCACATGACGACGCGAGTGCCCGACCTGCTAGCCGGAGTGAGCATTCCGCGCCCCGACGACGCCCGTTGACCACGGGGTCGGGGCGGGCGGCGGATAGATCGACCTTGATATAATCTCCGCGGCACGACATGGAGCTCTTCCTCACCGTCTGCGTCACCAGCCTCACGCTCGGCCTTCTGTATGCGCTGTTCGCCATCGGCCTCGGGCTGGTGTTGCGCGGCGCGGGCGAGGTGAACCTGGCCCATGGCGACTCGCTCATGCTCGCCACGTACGTGGGCGTCGGCACGCTGCATGTGTCCGGGGCGCGCTCGTTCGGCGTCCTCGCCTCCGTGGCCGCAGGTGCCGGTCTCGGCGTCCTCTCGTATCTGCTCGTCTACGCGCCGGTCGGCGCCCGCCGGGCCACCGGCGTGGCCGGCCTGGGGTTCCTGCCCGCGCTGGGCGTCGCCCTTGTCATCCGCAACGTCGCCGAGCGCGTGAACCCCCAGGGGAGCCAGGGGGTGCGTTCGCTGTTCGCCGGGGGCCGGGTGAACCTGTTCGCCGACTACCGGTTGCCCGCCGCCGGTTGGTGGGTGCTCGGCGCCGCCATCGTCGTTCCCCTGGGGCTCGCCGTCGTCCTGCGGCGCTCGGGCGTCGGACGCCGGGTCCGGGCGGTGGCGGACGATCCACTGCTGGCCCGCGCCGCCGGCATCCCGGTCACGCGGACGCTCGCCGTCACCTACGCCGCTGCCGGAGCGGTGGGTGGCCTGGCCGGCGCGCTCTTCGCATCGTTCTTCGGACAGGTCTTCGTCGCCCTCGGGTGGCAGGCCACCCTGAAGGGCTTCGTGGCCGCGGTCCTCGGCGGCATCGGCTGGCTACGGGGAGCCCTCCTCGGGGGCCTCGCCCTCGGCGTGATCGAGAGCTTCGTGTCCGGCTACCTGTCGACCCGTTTCCGAGACGTGGTCACGTTCCTGCTTCTCGTCGCCGTCCTGCTGGTCGCGCCCCGAGGCGTCCTGGCCGGCAGCCGGCTCCGTCAGGTCTAAAGGAGAACCCACCCATGAAAAGACGATCCGCCGTCCTGCTCGCCGGCCTCACGCTCGTGCTGGGCGCGTGCAGCAGCGACACGTCCACGACCACCGCCTCGGCCCCCACCACCACGGCCGCCAGCGCGCAGACGGTCACCATCGCCCTCGGCGGTCCCTTCTCGGGAGCCTCCAAGTCCACCGGCGACAAGATCCGCGCCGGCGCCAAACTGGCGGCCGACGAGGTGAACAGCAGCGGGGGTATCGCCGCCGGCCCCCTGAAGGGCGCGACGATCTCCTTCAAGGAGTTCGACGACGCCGGGCTGCCGGCGAACGGGGCCAGCAACATCCGCACCATCGTCGACGACCAGAGCCTCATCGCCTTCGTCGGGTCGGGCATCTCCGACGTGTCGGTGGCCATGGCGCCGGTGGCCAGCCAGGCCGGCTTCCCGTACCTCTCGGCCTACGCCTCCTCTCCGAAGGTGCTGGAGGCGGCCACCGCCCAGAAGTCGGTCTTCGTCGTCCCGCCGACCTTCCCCGCCTACTCCTTCTCGGTCACCGACGTCCTCCTGAAGGACGGTCGCACCAAGCCGGCGATCATCCACGGCACCGGAACCTACGGCGACGGTGTGACCGACCTGTCGGTCAGCCGCCTCAAGGCCAAGAGCATCACCCCGGTGGCCAACGAGAGCTTCGCCTTCACCGACACCGATTTCCGCACCCAGTTGGCCAAGATCAAGAGCGCCGGGCCCGACTCGCTCATCATCGTCGGCCTCGCCAATGTCGACGCCCTGATCCTGAAGCAGGCCGACGAATTGGGCCTGAAGGTGCCGTTCTACGACCCGGGCGGGGTCACCAACAGCGACCAGTTCCTGAAGGACGCGGGTCCGCTGGCGAACGGCCTGGTCGGCAACACGCCCACCTATGCGGCCCGCAACACCGACGCCACCAACTCCCTGCGCGCCGGCTACACGAAGGCGACGGGCGAGTCCGTCGTGCCGGACCCGGCCGTCTTCTCCTACGAGGGGGTGCGCGCCGTGGCCGCCGCCCTCGCCGACGGCGCCAAGGGCCGCCAGGACCTTCCCGACCACCTGCGCAGGATCCACATCGCCGACACCGGCGTCGGCTCGCTGCGGTTCGGCGCCGACGGCTCCCGCATCGGCGGACGGCTGTACGTGTTCCGCGTCAACAACGGGAAGCCCGAGTACTTCACCAGCTTCGAGCAGACCGGGCCCCAGGAGGTCAAGGAGGTTCCCCTCGGCTGAGATTACCGCCGGCGCCCGGTCCCGCCTCGCCGGTTCAGCCTGGGTGCGGCACCAGTTGCCGGCGGTGGCGCTGGCCGCCGTGGTTCTCGTCCCCGCCTGGATCGGTGGTCGCCGGGGCTACGGACTCGGCACGACCGCGGTCATCGCCGTCATCCTGGCCCTGGGCTATCAGGTCACCTACGGTTTCTCCGGCCAGCTCTCGGTGGCCCACGCCCCACTGCAGGGCCTCGGCGCCTACGCCGTCGCCAACCTGACGACGTCGGCCCACTGGTCGTTCTGGGCCACCCTGCCGGTGGCGGTGCTGGTGGCAGCGGCGGTCGGGGTGGTGGTGGGCTTGCCGGGGCTCCGCGTCCGTGGCGACGTCCTCGCCCTCGTGACCCTGGGGGCGGGCGAGATCCTCCAGAACCTGTACCTCAACACGGAGCGCTTCACCCGCGGTTCGGACGGGATCGCCGGCATCCCGCCGGTCTCGGTGCTCGGACGCGCCGTCGACGGCCGTGGTCTCTACGTCGTCGGCCTCGGCCTCGGCCTGTCCACCCTCGTCGCCGTCCGCGCCCTCCGGGACTCGCCCCTCGGCCGATCCTGGATGGCGCTGCGGGACGACGAGGTGGCCGCCGCCGCGTGCGGCATCCGGGTCGGCCGGTTGCGGTTGCTGGCCTTCGCGGTCGGTGCGGGCATCGCCGGCGTCGCCGGCGCCCTCTACGCCGTGCAGGATCAGTTCGTGTCGTCGGTGTCGTTCGGGTTGGGCCAGACGGTGATCGTCGTCCTGGTCGCCCTGATCGCCGGCGAGGGCCGGATCGGCCGGACGGTCGCCGCCGCCATCGGCATCACCGTGCTGGTGGACCGTCTGACCCCGTACGCCGACGTCTCCACCGGGGTCACGGGTGCCCTCATCCTCGCCGTCGTCGCCCTCCGACTCGGCTTGTTCCGGGTCGGCTTCGACCGGTTGCGGGCCGGCGTGCGCAACGTGGTGGCCGCCCGGTGAACGGCCTGCAGCTGGTCGGGGTCTCCAAGGATTTCGCGGGTGTCCACGCGGTCCGCGACGTCTCGTTCTGCGTCGCCCCCGGCGAGATGGTGGGACTGGTGGGCCTGAACGGGTCGGGCAAGACCACGGTGGTGAACCTGTCCGGGGGCGCGTCCGTCCCGAGCACGGGCCGGGTTCTGGTGGACGGTCGGGATCTCACCGGCCGCGCCCCGCCGAACTTCGCCCGCGCCGGCGTGGTGCGGACGTTCCAGGGCCTGCGGCTCTTTGAGCGGCTGTCCGTGCTCGACAATGTGCTGATCGGCGCCCAACGCTCGACACGCCCCTCTCTCGCCGGCGCCTGGATCCCTCATGCCGGTCGCCGGCGGCAGGCGGCTGCACTACGGGACAGGGCGATCGCCGCCCTCGAGGACGTCGGCATGGCGTCCTTCGGGGCGACACCGGTGCAGGCCCTGTCGCACGGCCAGCGGCGGCGGGTCGAACTGGCCCGGGCCTTCGCCGCCGAGCCGGCATATCTCGTCCTCGACGAGCCGGGGGCGGGCGTCGACCCGGAGCAGAAAGAGGTTCTCGCCGGCCTGCTCGCCGCCCACCGTGACGCCGGTGTGGGGATGCTCCTGGTCGAGCACGACGCCGGGCTGGTCGAGCGCCTGACCGATCGCGTCCTCGGCATGGCCAACGGCGCCGTCGTCGCCGAGGGCAGCTTCGCCGAGGTCACCACCCGACTGGAGCAGCGGCCCTGAGCGCCGGCGCGCCGCCCACGTGACGGGCGGGCTGGCCGTCCGGGGCCTGGTGGCCGGATGGGAGGATGAGGCCGTCGTCGACGGCGCCGATCTCGACGTCGCCGGCGGGGAGATCGTCGCCCTGCTCGGCGGGAACGGTTCTGGCAAGTCGACCCTCCTCTGGGCGGTGGCGGGCCTGGTCCGGGTCCGCAGCGGAACGGTGTGCGTCGACGGCCGTCGCGTCGACGGCAGTTCCGCCGACCGCCTGGTGCGCAAGGGCGTGGTCCTGCTCCCCCAGACCAGGCGGGTCTTTCCTTCCATGACCGTCGACGAGAACCTGCAGGTCGCCGAGCTGGGGACCGGTCGGCCCGACGTGGTCGCCATCCGCCGGCGCCGGGATCTCTGGCTGGACCGGTTCCCCGGCATCGCCGCCAAGCTCGCGCACCCGGCGGGGTCGCTCTCCGGAGGTGAGCAGCAGCTGGTCGCCATCGGCCGGGTGGTGTCGGCCGCTCCCGGCGTCCTCCTGCTCGACGAGCCGTCGGCCGGTTTGGCGGCGGCCGCCATGGCCCCGTGCACCGCGGCGTTCAGGGAGATGGCGGCGGAGGGCACGGCCATCCTGCTCGTCGAGCAGAACCTGGCCGTGGCGGACGCCCTCGCCGACCGGCGCCTGTACATGGGCCGGGGGCGGGTGCACGACGCACCATCCGGCGTGGACCGACCCTGACGCCGGGTCAGTGGCGGGTGTCCAGCACCAGCTTGCCGGCGGTGCGACGGGCCAGCAGCTCGCGATGGGCTCCTGCCGCGTCGGTCAAGGGGTACACGGCACCGACGATCGCCTGCAGCTGGCCGCTACGGGCCATGTCGTGCAGCTCCGTCAGCGGGGGCTCCATCAGGTGGCGGTGCGGGAAGCAGTGACCCAGCCAGAAGCCCACCACCGCCCGGGAGCGGGCCAGGAGCTCGCCGGGGGGGGGTCGGCCGCGGCCGCTGCCCCGAGGCGCTGCCGTAGGTGACCAGCCGTCCGAAGGGCGCCAGGGCCAGCAGGGAGTGGTCGAAGACCCGCCCCCACGTCATCTCCAGCACCACGTCCACCAGGCGGCCGTCGTTCGCCGCCTTGAGGGTGCGGAGCAGGCCGGGGACGGTGGGATCGATGGCGACGTCGGCACCGAGGCGGACGGCGAGCGAGCGCTTCTCCGGCGTCGAGGCGGTGGCGATGATGCGCCCCGCCCCCCACGCCCTGGCCAGTTGCACGGCGATGGTGCCCACTCCACCCCCGGCGGCATGGACGACGACCGACTCTCCCGGCGCCAGCCGGGCCGACGTGCGCAAGAGGTGCCACGCGGTGAGGCCGGTGAGGCCGAGGGCGAGCGCAGCGCCGTCGTCGATGTCGTCGGCGAGGTCGAAGACCAGGTGGGCCTCGGCCACGACCTGCTCCGCGTACCCACCCCGGTCGGTGGCGGCGTACACCCGCCGGGTCGTCCCGGAGACGCGGCCGACCACCTCCGACCCGAGGACGAACGGGGGCCGCCGCCCGACCACGTAGATCCCCGCCGCCTGGTGGGTGTCACCGAAGTTCACCCCGGCGTGGTCCACGTCGATCAGGATCTGGCCGGGGCCCGGCTGCGGCGGTGACACGTCCACCACCTCGAGCACCTCCGGTCACCCAGGCGGGACACCTGCACCGCCCGCACCGCGCTACCGGCCCGGGAGGCCGGCGAGCAGCTCGCTGCGCAGGAGGGACTTGTCGATCTTCCCCGTCGGGTTGCGGGGGATGCGATCCACCACGGCCACGTGGCGGGGCACCGCGTAGTCGGCCATCTGCGACCGCACCCACGCCTGGACGGCGGAGGAGTCGATGGCCCGGCCGGCGGCGGGCACGACCATGGCGCAGACGGTCTCGAACGAGGCGGAGCTGGGGCATGCGCTCCCGCAGCGCGGTGACCGTCGACAAGGGAACGGGCGAGCCGCCGAAGGCTCCGACCGTGAGGTGGTCGAGCTCCGGCCAGGAGAACTGGGGCACGCGCAAGAGCAACGGCCACAGCGAGGGCGTCACCATGAGGTAGGTGATCCGCTTCTCCGCCACCAACGCCACCAGCCGGCCGGCGGCGAGATCGGTGAGGGTGACGCAGGTTCCACCGGTCAGCATCATCGTCGAGAGCTGGGCGATGTGGCCGGTCATGTAATACAGCGGGAAGGTGATGGCGGTCCGGTCGTCCGCCGTGAGGGCCATGGTCCGGACGTAGGCGATGGCCGAGTGGACCGTGCCCCGGTGGACCATCCGGCTCGCCTTGGGCCGCCCGGTCGTCCCCGAGGTGTAGATGACCGCATACGAGCTGTCCTGGTCCGGGAAGGCCCGGTCGGCGTCCCAGCGGCGGCGACGACCGGTGAGGTGGTCGCCCACCGGCCGCACCCGATCGGCGGGAATTCCGGCGTCGGCTGCCGCCTGCTGCAGCGATTCGAGGTACTCGGGGTGGGCCAGCGCCAGGCTGGCCCCCGAATGGCCGAGCACGTAGGCCCATTGGGGCGGGGCCAGACGGGTCGACAGGCCGACGAAGACCGCTTCGAGACGGGCGCAGGCCCAGATGGCGACGACGATGTCGAGCCCGTTGCGAAGCGCCACCGCCACCTTGTCCCCCGCAGCGATGCCCTCCTCCGCCAGCCGTTCCGCCGCGCCGTCCACCAGCTCGGCGAGCTCGGCGTACGTCACGTCCCCCTCCGGGGTCTCCAGCGCGATCCGATGGGGGTGCAGCCGCCACGCCCGGTCGAGGAGCTCGATGATGGTCCGGGGCCGGTCTCGGTAGCAGCGGACGTCCGCGCCGAGCCACCGCTCCGTGACCAGACCCGACGTATCGGACCGATTCGGTTCGAGCGCGGCCACGGGGGCGGGAGCGTAGCTCTCGCCCCCGTGGCGGGTGGCCGGCGCCCCGGCCTGCGTTTCGGATTTTTGCCGGCGTCCCGGGCGCTCGACCGGTCATCCTCGACGGTCACGTCTGCCACGTGCGACCGCTTCTTCCTCGTCGACGCCACCGCGAGCCAGACTCAACCCACGCCTCCTGGCCTTCGGACTTACGGCAAGATCGGCACCAACCTGTCAGAGCTTCAGGGATACTGAAGATTCATCAAACGTCTCTGCCAGCTCCCCGGGACTGAGAAGTGCTGGTCCAGGGCGGAAGGCGTGGATCGTCACCGCCCTCCAGACACCCGACTCCGGCACGCGGCGCGGCGACCTGACGCTCCTGGGCCGGCGCATCGTGACCGACCTCGCCTCACCGCCCGTCGGCGCAGCCCTCCCAGGGTTGCTCGCCGATCTTGCGCAGGAGCCGCCCTTGCGTGCCCACTTCCACGACATCTTCATCGGCGCCGAACGGACCGTCATCGCCGAGCTGCTCGACCGCGCCCGGTGTCGCCGGAGAGTTGGCAGAAGCCGCCGATGCCGATCTCGTCCACGCGCTGTTGCTCGGGTCGATTTTCGCATCGCTCTTCCTGCTCGATATCTCACCCGGCGATGCCCTCGGGGAGCGCCTCGCTGCGCTGACCGCCACCGCACTGGAAAGGCCACGCCCATGACTACCATCGCGGCCACGCCGAATCTTGCCCGCCACGCCACGCCGAGGAGTCGGTCCCGTTCGCCGTCGTGGGCGGCCTATGCCGCCGCCGCTGCGGCGTTCAGCTTCGCGGTCACCAGCTTCTACTTCGCCGCCGGCGGCACGGCCGGAGTGAGCACCCTGGGCGGCAAGATCGAGGAGCTCGCGCGCGCCCGCGACCCAGGGTTCATCGCCATCGTCTGGGTCACCGGCGTGCTGAAGGTCGCCGTCGGAGTGCTCGCCCTCGCGCTCGTCCGGCCATGGGGACGGAGACTGCCGCGGCGATGGATGCTGCGGACCGCCTGGCTCTGCGCCGGCGTCCTCACCCTCTACGGCACCCTCCAAGTCGCCGGCGTGGCCCTCGCCGCGCTCGGAGTCGTCACCACGACATCGTCAGATTCCGTGCTGCTCTGGCGCCTGCTGCTGTGGGAGCCGTGGTTCCTCGTTTGGGGACTCCTGCTCGGCCTCGCGACCTGGCACACACACACAAGCGCCCGGGAGGAGCTGCGCCGGCAGGAGAAAGAGGCCGGCCCGGCCTGAGCCGGCGTCAGCCGCCGGCCTTGCGTCGGTCGCGCACGGTCCGCATGCCTCGCCCGATGTCGAGGAGATGGTGGCCGCCCTCGTGTACGGCCCGCCGGGAACAGAACAGGACGGACCACTCTTCGTCCCGCCGCAGCCCGACGCGGTCCCAGCTGTCGTCGGGGACGGCCTCGATGACGGCGGCCAGGCGCTCGGTATTGGCGGCGATCGCGTCGGTCACCGCCGCCGGGTCGTCGGCGTTGTAGTTGCGCAGCGCAGCCAGGTCGTCGGGCGGCGGCCCCTCGAACCGGGGACGGTCCTCGGCCAGGGTGAGCTCGATCCAGTCGGCGTAACGCCTGAGCACGTCACGGATGTGGGCCGCGTACTCCAGCGCCGACCACGTGGTGGGCTCAGGACGCTGGCGGACCAGCCCGTCGCCGTCCTCACCGGGGAGGAACCGACTGAGCGGGGCCCGGTAACGCTTGGCGAAGGACCGGACGGCAGCCGGGATGTCGGTGGCGGCCAGGTCCTCGTAGACGAAGCCGCACTCCTCGCAGGTCATCCGCCCTGCCCCTTCGCCACCTTGGCGGTGAGGTGGGCGGGCAGCAGGTCGTAATGGTCGTGGCGGACGTCGAAGCGGCCCCGGCCCCCGGTGAGGGAGCGCAGGTCGACGGCGTAGCGCAGGATCTCCGACGTCGGGACCAGGGCGGTCACCATCTGCTCCCCGTCACCGACCGCCTCGGTGCCCTGGACCCGGCCCCGCCTCGAGTTCAGGTCGCCCATGACGTCGCCTTGAAAGGCCGACGGCACCGTGACCTCGAGATGGGAGACGGGCTCGAGCAATACCGGTCCGGCTTTGGCCATGGCCTCTCGGAACCCGTGCGAGGCGGCCATCTTGAAGCTCATCTCCGAGGAGTCGACTGGGTGGAACTTGCCGTCGAAGACCGTGACCCGCACGTCGACGACGGGATAGCCGAACACGCCGGCGGTCGACATGGTCTCCTGCACGCCCTTCTCGACGGCGGGGATGAACTGCCGAGGGATGGATCCCCCCACGATCTTGTCGACGAACTCGAAGCCACCGCCCCGCTCCACCGGCTCGACCCGGAGGAAGGCGACGCCGAACTGGCCGTGGCCCCCGGTCTGCTTCTTGTACTTGCCCTCGGCCTCGGCGCCGCCGGTGATGGTCTCCCGGTAGGCGATCCGCACGTCCTCGGTGAGCACTTCCACGCCGAAGCGACGGTGCAGGCGCTCGATGACGATCGACAGGTGGGTGTCGCCCATGCCGGAGAGCAGGGTCTGGTGGGTCTCGTCGTCGCGCCGGACCTGGAGGGCCTGGTCCTCGTCCTGCAGGCGGTGGAGGGAAGTCATCAGCTTGTCTTCGTCGCCCTTGGACTTGGGCAGGATGGCGAGGGTGAGGACCGGCGCGACCGGCGCGATCGGCGGCACGGTGACCGGTGTGCCCTTGGGCGCCAGGGTGTCGCCGGTCGACGTGCTCGACAGCTTGGCCACCGCGCCGATGTCGCCGGCCTGCAGCTCGTCCACGCCGACCTGGTCCTTGCCGCGCATGGTGAACAGGCCGTGGATGCGCTCGTCGGCGTGGGTGCGCGGGTTGGTGAGGGTGGAGTCGTGCCGGATGGTGCCGGACAGAACCTTCAGGAACGACACCTTGCCGACGTAAGGGTCGGCGAGGGTGCGGTAGACGAGGGCCAGGGGTTGCCCGGCGGGGTCAGGGACCACTTCGGTGGACCCGGCGGGCGTCTCGACACTGACGGGCGGGCGGTCGAGCGGCGACGGTCCGACCTCCACGATGAGCTGGGCCAGCCGATCGATGCCGATGAGCCTGCTGGCCGATCCGCACGCCACCGGGAACACGCTGGCTCCGGCCACACCCTTGGCCAAGGTGTCCTCGAGCTCCTTGGGGGTGATGGTGTCGCCGTCGAGATAGCGCTCCATGAGGTCGTCGTCGGCCACCACAATGCCTTCGACCAGGTTGTCGTGTACGACGTGCTCGCGGGCGGCCATGTCGTCGGGGATCTCGCCCACGGTCGGAGCGCCGCCCCCGCCGTCGTAGAGGACGGCGGTGTCGGTGAGCAGGTCGGCGATGCCGCGGAATGAGGACTCTTCGCCGATGGGCAGTTCCAGGGGGGCGACACCGGCGCCGAAGCGTTCCCGGAGCTGGTCGAGGACCCGCTCGAAGCTGGCTCGCTCCCGGTCGAGCTTGTTCACGAAGAACATCCGGGGCACGCCGAGCCCCGAGGCGATGCGCCAGGCCGTCTCGGTCTGCACCTCGACCCCGTCGACCGCGCTCACCACCACCACCGCCAGGTCGGCGACCTCCAGGGCGGTACGCATGTCGCCCACGAAGTCGGCATAGCCAGGGGTGTCGAGCAGGTTGATCTTGCAGCCGTCGTGCTCGAAGGGGGCCAGCGTCAAGGACAGGGACAGGTGGCGGCGGACCTCTTCGGGGTCGAAGTCAGTGGTCGTCGTGCCGTCCTCGACCCGGCCCATGCGGGAGATGGCCCCGGAGCAGAACAGGAGGGCCTCGGCCAGGCTGGTCTTGCCGGCACCTCCATGACCCACCAGGGCCACGTTGCGGATCTTGGCGGGAGGGAAGCTCTTCACGGGCGCCTCGCTGCTCTCATCGGCGGAAAGCCGCCGCTCACACTGAACCGGTATATCGAGGCGCCAGTCTACCGGGCTCCCCTGGTAGTTTGAAGGGGGAGAATTCTCATCATCGACCAAGTCTGTTTGGCCAGTGCTGTGTTTGGCCAGAGGAGTCCTGATGTTCGACAAGCGGTGCCGAGCCGGCGTGGAGCGGGGCCTACGCCCCGTGGGGTCCGGCCTTGAGAAGGCGGGCATCAGCGCCGACCAGCTGACTGTTCTCGGCCTCGTGCTGTCTGCCGTCTGCGCATTGGCCATCGGCCGCGGTTGGCTGTTCGTCGGCTGGTGCCTCCTGGCCGCCTCCGCCGTCCCGGATGTGCTCGACGGTGCGGTGGCCAAGGCGTCCGGAACGGCGTCGCCCCGCGGCGCTTTCTTCGACTCCGTCGTCGACCGGGTGAGCGACACGCTCGTGCTCGGTGGTCTGGCCTGGTACCTGGCCAACACCCACAGCGCCCATGTCGCGCTTTTGCCCCTCGCCATTCTGGGGGCGTCGAACCTGGTCTCCTACGAGAGGGCTCGGGCCGAGTCGCTGGGCTTCTCGGCACGCGGTGGGCTCATGGAGCGGGCCGAGCGGATGATCGCCATCGGCATCGGCCTGCTGTTCGGCGTCGTCCTCATCCCGATCCTGTGGATCATGCTGGCCCTCACCGTGCTCACCGCCGTCCAGCGGTTCCTCATGGTGTGGCGCCAGGCCAGTGCCACCGTGCCCAGGCGGCGGCCCACCAGCGACGGACTGGCCGGTCGGTGGTCGGCGCGGCGCCCGTCAGTTGGTTTCGGCGCCGACAGCCGCAGGCCGCGCCCCGTCGGTCGCGCCGCTGACGGGGGCCCCTGGCGAGCCCGGCGGGCGTCGCAGTCCGGACCGGCAAGCTGGCGCCGGTCCCGCATTCGGCCGTAGCCGCCATCGCCGGCGCCCGCTCCCGGGCCGTCGCCATGGCCCGGGCGGAATGGGACCGTCGCCTCTTCCACTACATCCGCATCGCCTCCTGGGCCGCGAGCGCCCTCCCGGACGCGTCGGCGGTGCCGATTGCCAGCGCCCTGTCGGCGGCCGTGGTGCGCCTCCCCAAGTCGGCGCCCGATCGGCACTTCGTCGCCCTCCACCAGCGGAGAGCCCGGGGTGTGGCCCTGACGGGCCCGGCGCGTGAGCGGGCGGTGCGGGAGACGTTCGCCTCCTATGCCCGGTACTGGATGGAGTCGCTGCGACTGCCGACCATGGACTCGGCAGCCGTCGACGCCACCTTCACAATCGACGGCCTGGAGCACATTCGCGCCGCGCTCGACGCCGGGAACGGCGCCATCCTGGCCCTGCCCCACGTCGGTGGCTGGGAGGTCGGCGGGTCGTGGTTCGTCCGCCAGGGTTTCCCCCTGACGGTTGTCGTCGAGGCCTTGGAGCCGCCGGATCTCTTCCAGTGGTTCGTCGACCTGCGGGCGTCGCAGGGGTTCCGCGTCATTCCGCTCAACCGCGCCGCCGGCATCTCGGTGGTCCGAGCCCTGCGAGCCAACCAGATCGTGGCCCTGGTCTCCGACCGGGACATCGCCGGCGGCGGCGTGGACGTGGACTTTTTCGGCGAGCGCACCACCCTCCCAGCCGGTCCGGCCACGCTGGCCTCCCGCCTCGGCGTGCCGCTGCTGCCCACTGCCGTGTACTTCCGGGGCCCGGGCCACCACGCCGTCGTCCGGCCGCCGGTACCGCTCGAGGGCGACGTGACCCACATCACCCAGGCGCTGGCGACGGAGCTCGAGGTTCTCATCCGCGCCGCCCCCGAGCAGTGGCACCTCTTTCAGCCCAACTGGCCAAGCGACCGGCTGTGAAGGCGACGATCTGGTTGGCGGTCCACAGCCGGGGGGACGGTTTGCGACGCGGAGAGACGGCGAAGGCCGATGGGGCTGGGGTTCAGGACATCCCGCGCTCGACGGCC
>JBBSIS010000026.1:0-23907 GCA_038231955.1 Acidimicrobiales bacterium | reverse complement strand
TGGCGGCGGCGAAGGCCACCGACACGATGGCCAGGGCCGAGTGCACGGCCTTGAACCCGGTGGAGCGGGTGTCGTCGCCCAGGATGTTGCGGATGCGGGTGCCCCAGATGAAGACGGTCCAGACGGCCGCCGAGCGCAGGATGAGTGTCTCAGTTCGGGTCACAGGGCCACCGTACCCGTAGTTTCCTGCTACATCACCTGGTCGGGGTCTGATCACGACCCGTTTCCGGGACTGGTAGTCGCCCTACGGCTGGGGTCGCGTTATCGGCGCGAGTACCTGGTCGAGCTCGTCGTGGCCATGTCCCGGTCCGACGCCGGTCATGTCGAAGACCGCGGCGTGGCGGAGAGCGTTGCCGCCTGGAACGCCGCCCGCGTCGGCCGACGCAGTGGCGTCGAGGTTCGCGCCGACATCAGTGAGCACCTGCGTCACCTCAAGCTCAAGCGTCGCCGTAGCTCGCGGCCGCCATCAACGGAGTCTCGTCATCTCCGGGATCACCATCAGGGATGCACCTGCGTCGAGCAGGGCCCGGGCAACCGCGCCGGAGCCGGGCACATCCCTCCAGACACCGTTGCCCGTGTCGTAGCGCAGCATGGCCACATAGCTGAGTGGGCTCGGCCCCCGGGTTGGTCGCACCAGTGTCGCATCGGCTCGGTGGCCAGTTCGGGATGCTCGACGAGAAGGGTGGGCAGCCCTACGGCGTCAGCGCTGTCAAGGACGGCGCGGCGGTCGATCTCGGTCTTGAGCTTGGCCCAGCTGGCGAAGCCGTGGTCGCGGGCCACCACCAGCTGGGCAGAGACGGGTCACAGCTTGGCGAAAGGGTTCTCGACGAGCACCCCGTCGAAGTCCATGCCGTGTTGCAGATCCTCGGAAAGCAATGTTGCGGCACCTGCTCGCCGTGCAGCCTCGACGATCAGGGCGTCCCAGAGCGAGATCTGCCACCGATCGGCGGCTGCCACAGCCAGAAGGACGAGTGGAGCGTCCTCGACCACGGCGACGGTGGGCGCCAAGGCTCGAACCGCGGCGGCCGCCTCCGCGGTGTTCAGCCCGAGCTTTGAGCATGCGACGACGTACAGCTCTCGAAGCACCTGCGGGCTCGTGCGTGGTCGGGGGCTGGTGCCCAGGAGCGTCCGGGCGATCTGTTGCTTCTCGGGTTCGGCATCGTCGATGGCGTAGGCGGCCACGTTGGTGTCCGCGAAGGCGGTCAGCCGCTGGCTCGCATCTCGCGCTGGAGGTCGTCGCGGTGCCAACTGCGCCCGCCCGACGATGAGTGACCTCCGGCCCGTCCAGCGACTTCGAGGAAGCGGTCCCACGCGTCGCCCACCTCGGCATCGTCGTCCACGTACCGCCTAAGGCTGGTGCGCAGAACGCTGTTCAGCGATGTGCCCTCCCGCGCCGCCCGGACTCGGGCCCGCTGGAGGAGGTCATCGGAAACGGTGATCGTCACATTCGCCACTTGCCTAGTTTACACGGATCCTGTGTTCCTGGTTCCACAGGAACAGTGCGTGACCCGACGGGTGCGGGTCCGATCGTGGTCAGACAGCGATCACCACAGGGACGGTTGCAGGTCGCGAACGGTGCGGTGGACGCCGGCCCACGGTAGGTTGTCCATGAACACCCACGCCCGGCGGTGGATCGACGTCGGCCCCCATGCCGCCAGCGCCGCCTTGTGACGGGGGCACGGGTAGCCCTTGTTCAGATCGAAGTCGTAGGCGGGGAAGTGCTCCGACTCGCCCCGCATGATCCGGTCGCGGCTGACCTTGGCCAAGATCGACGCAGTGGCGATCGACAGGCACGACGCGTCGCCCTTGACGATGCGCGTCACCCTGGCGCTGTCCACGTGAGCGCCGCCCACGAAGTCCCACCGCCCGTCGACCAGCACGGCGTCGGGCGGCCCGGGAAGGCCCAGTCCGTCGATGGCCCGGCGGGCGGCCAGGCGTTGGGCGGCCGACATGCCCAGGTCGTCGCACTCCTGCTGGCTGGCGTGGCCTACGGCCCAGGCCGCGCACCACTCGGCCAGGCGGGGGAACAGGCGCTCACGCTCGGCCTCGCGCAACATCTTGGAATCGCGCACCCCGTTGACCCGTCGGTCAGGGGGTAGCACGGCGGCGCCCACTGTCAGCGGCCCGGCCCACGACCCCCGGCCCACCTCGTCGACACCGACGACGACCTGCCCGTCGGCCCACAGCGGGCGCTCGCGAGCGAGGCTAGGGACGGTCCGGGTAGCCACGGGACGAAGCTACCGGCATCGAGAGTCCCGCCGTTGGCTTCGAGGGCCCGGCGTTCGCACCAAACTCCGCCAAGTGGGCTCCCGAGCGTGCAGGACCGGGCCCTCGGTCCAACTCCTACCCGGAACGGCTACCGCCCTACGCCATGGTGGCGTAACCCCGATGGCGACACGATCGCCGGTCGAACCGGAGTCACGCAGTGCGATATGTGACACTGCATGACCCCGGTTCGTAGATGGGGCCGAGGTGGCGGTGGCCGAAGGGCTAGAGCTGGCCCACGTTGCCGGTGGTCGACGACGGCGCCGTTGAGGGCGCTGTCGTGGACGGGGCGCCGGCTGCGGCGCGAACATCCTCGGCCGCCTCGTGCTCCGGCGTCTCGGCCGCCTCGTGGGCCGGGTCCTGTCCTTCGCGCTACCTCGGCGGCCCGGGGTCGCCAGTGGAGCCGGAGGCGCATTCGGGTACCACCATCAGCGGGCTGCTCGGCGGTGACAGAGCCCTTCGATGCGATAGCTGCCTGATGGACGATCGCCAGACCCAGCCCCGAACCGGGACGCCGGTGGGCGCCGGTCGACCGGTAGAAGCGCTCGAACACGTGGGGCAGGTCGGCGGCCGGTATGCCTGGGCGACGGTCGCGGACGATCTCCTCACCGCCGGCCACATCGATCTCCACCGCTCCCCCGGGATCGGTCCAGGCGGCGGCGTTGTCCAACAGATTGGCCAGCACCCGCTCGAGCTGGGCCGGGATGTCGAGCACCACGGTCGGGGCCAGGCGGGTGGTGATGCGGACGGCCGGCCACCGCCGCTCGGTCCGGCCACGACCTCGATCACCAGCTCGTCCAGGCGGACTTCCGACGGCGGTTCGGGCGTCGACTCAATGCCGACCAGGTCGACGAGGTCACCGACCAGGCCGCTCAGGTCGGCCAGCTCACGGTGGACGTCGTTGCGCACATCGACCCGCCCGGCCAGAGCCGGATCTTGCGCAGGAAGTCGACGTTGGTGCGCAGTCCACCAGCCACCAGCCGCCGGGTGGTCGGCTCCGGCCTCACCGCCGTAGACCTGGCCGGCCTCACCCGCGTCGAGCTGGGCTTCGCGCTGGTGCTGGCTGCGGCTTCCACCGGCCTCATGCTGGCCCTCGGATTGGCCGAGCGCCGACGCACCTTCGCCATCGCCGGCGCCCTAGGCGCCAGCGCCCGCCAGCTCGGCGGCTTCGTATGGTCCGAGGCCGCCTTCGTCACCGTCGGGGCCCAAGGGCCACGCCGATCGACAACACCCAGCCTCCACGCCGAGCCCGGGACAGAAGAAGAGCGACCGCCACCATCGCTCCCACCTCCAGCAGGTAGTAGCCCACGCCGACGTACCTCGGCTGCTTGTCGCCCGGGAAACCGCCCTGGTCCTTGATGTGGATGACCGCGATGACCACGCATAGGGCGCCCGCCGCGAGTCGCGCCGGCAGCGTGGCGGAAAAATGTGAGCCCCTGACCGATGCGCTCGATCCAGCAGGGGCTTGGGGACGAGCGTTCACTCTGGTCTCCGTTCGCGGTGGCACGGGTCGTAGGGGCCGTCGTCAGGATGGCGTGGGTGCCTGAGCGGCGACTGGGGGCGGGCTGGCACTGGGCTGTGTACCGAGCCTCCCGCCTTCGGGTCGGGTCACCGGCAAGGTCAGCTCGAACGACGTCCCTTCGGCGGTCTCGCGGAGACGGAGGCGACCGCCCTCGGCCTCGGTCAGTCGCCGGGCCAGCGCCAGGCCGATGCCGGTCCCGCCGGCGCCGGAGTGGCGGCGCTCGAAGATGGCGGCGGGGTCGACGATGCCGGTCCCTCGGTCCGTGACCGACACCGCGATGGCGCCGGCCATCTCTCGAGCGCCGACCAGGACCTCACCGGCGCCATGACGGCGGGCGTTGTCCACCAGCACGTCGAGAACGTGGGCGAGGGCGGCGCCCGACACTGTCGGCGATGCCATGCGCTGGGTCGTGTCGACCACCAGGCGCCGGCCGTCGGCCACGAAGCCGCCTTGCCAGCGGCGCTCGAGGTCGTGCAACGCCTGGGCCAGGTTCACCGGGGCCCGCTGACCGGCCGTGTCACGAGCCAGGTGCAGGAGGTTCTCGATGGTGGTCTCCAGGCGATCGACATCGCTCAACGCGTGCCTGATGGCTTCCCCCCGGTCTCGGTGCGGATGGACCAGCTCGGCCTCGAGCGTCAACCGCAGACCGGTCAACGGCGAGCGCAGCTGGTGGGACGCGTCGGCGGTGAAGGCCTGTTCTCGAGCGAAGAGCGAGCTGACCCGCTCGGCCGTGCGGCTGAGGTTCGTCCCCACCTCGTCGATCTCGCGCAGGCCGGTCGACCCGGCCCTGACGGTGAAGTCACCTTCGCCGATCCGCGCCGCGTCGCGACCCAGGCGCTCGAGCGGGCGGGTGAGGCGCCGGCCCAGGACAAGGGCGGTCAACGCGCTCAGGACCAGGGCCGACCCGGCGAGGGCCGCCAGCTGGAGCCAGGCGACCCGGGCCCGCCGTGCCCCTGCCGCCAGCGGTTCGGAAGTACGGACCAGGCCACGCACGGCGCCCACTTCGATCAAGGGGACGGTGACCACCAGCTGTCCGTCGTGGCGGGTGTCGATCACCCGGTCGGTCAGCGCCCCGTTCGCCGCCGGTTCGACCTGAGCTGGACCGCTCCCGTCGATCAGGTGGCCGGCGGTGTCATACAGCCCCAGCTGCTGTTCCGGCTCCGGGCGGGGAAGGGACGCCACGACCAGCCGGCCCCCGACCACCCGGTTCGAGGCCAACGCCGCCAGTTGCGTGAGCTCGAGGCCGTCCTGGTCGGCCACGCGGTGCTGGAGGTTGAGGGCCAGCGGCAGGGCGAACAGCGCCTCGGCCAGGACAGTCACAGCGACGATGGCGATCACGATGCGGCGGGTCACGTCGCCATCCCGGCCCGCGTCCTACCGGTCATCCGGCTGGCTCCATGCGGTAGCCCACGCCGCGGACGGTGGTGATCCGGCTCGACTGGCCGGGCGCCTCGCCAAGACGACGGCGCAGTGCAGCGATGTGCACGTCGAGCGTCTTGGTGTCGCCGAACCAGTGCTCGTCCCAGACGTCGTGGAGCAGGACATGGCGGTGCACCACCGAGCCGGCATCGACCGCCAGGCGCACCAGGAGGTCGAACTCCTTGGGCCGAAGAGCGATCTCGCGGCCCGCCAGGTGGGCGCGACGGGCGTCCTTCTCGATGACCAGATCCCCGACCGCGATCCTCCCGCCGTGGCGATCGCGCAACTGGGCCCGGATCCGGGCCAGAAGCTCGGAGAGACGGAACGGTTTGGCGACGTAGTCGATGGCCCCTGCGTCGAGGCCGAGGACCACGTCGATCTCCCCTGTGCGCGCCGTGAGGATGATCGTCCTCATACGGGTGTGGCGATCGCAGAGCCGCCGGCAGAGGTCGAGCCCGTCGCCGTCGGGCAGGCCGAGGTCGAGAAGGAGGAGGTCGGGGTCACCGGCCAGGAGCTCGGCGCCGGCGACGGTACGGGCCCACTCGACCGAGTGACCCTCGGCCTGCAGGGTGCGGACCAGGCTGGCCCCGATCGACGGGTCGTCCTCGACCAGCCACGTCAACGTCATGCCGCAGTCTGCAGCGTGCGCCACGCCGGCACGGCGGCTATGCCCCGACGGGCGCCGTCACGGCCAGCTGGTCCTTCTTGGTCCGGGCCAGGTAGGCGACGACGGCCAGGATGGTCAGGAGGAAGATGGCGCTGGTTCCCGCGGTACCCAGGCCGAGGCCGCCATCCTTGGTGGGTTGCGACAGGTAGTCGCCGATCGACGCCCCGAGCGGACGGGTGAGGACGTAGGCCATCCAGAAGGCGAGGACGGCGTTGAGCCTGGCGAACCGCCAGGCCAGGGCGACCACGGCGATGACGGCCGCGAACATGATGGCCGACTTCCAGTAACCCAGGTTCAGGTTCTCCGCCACCAGGTCGCCCGCTGCCGTTCCCAAAGCGAAGGTGAAAAGAATTGCGGCCCAGTAAAACGCTTCCCGCCCGGTGGTGTAGATGCTGTGAATGGAAAGCGTCTTCTCGATGGCGAACCAGACAGTGAAGGTGACGGCCAGGGCCATGGCGAACACGATCGTCGTCGTCCACAGGCTGACGCCGAAACTGTCGACCAGGTTGTCGGTGATGAGGGTGCCCACCACGCTGATCAGCACCACGGCCAGCCAGTAGACGGCCGGGGCGTACCGCCGGGCCCTGAACTGCACGACCAGTACCCCGGCCAACAAGGCCGCCATGATCACTGTGGTACCGGTCAAGCCCACCTTCAGGTTGGTGTTGAGGAAGTCCGCCGCCGTCTCCCCGACCGTCGTGGCCATGATCTTGATGATCCAGAAGAACACCGTCACTTCCGGCACCTTGCTGAGCATGGTCCTTGCCCGGTTACGCCCGAATTCTTCTGTGCTCATTGTGCCCAGGGTACTGGTGCCCGCCGGCCGGTCATCGGGCGTCGGACCAGGGTTAACCGTCTTTTTACCTTCTCCCGCCGACCGGCGATCGCTACGGCAGGCGGGAAGTCCACAGCAACGAGCCGACAGCCGCGGCCAGGGCGAAGGCCAGGCCCAGGCCGACCAGCCACGACGAGACCTCCCGCTGCTCGGTGCGGAAGCCGATCGAGCTGCCGATGTCGGCATAGACCCGGCGCAGCTCCTTGGCCGTGGCTGCCTCGAAGGCCTTGCCGCCGGTGGCGTCGGCGATCTGGGCCAGGGCGGGCCGGTTCACCGGCACGGGGATGCTGCGGCCCTCGACCGTCACGAACCCGGCGTCGCTGCCGAAGGCGATGGTCGACACCGGGATCTTGGCGTCGACCGCCGCCGCCTGGGCCAGGTCGTTGGCCCGGCCGACGGTGGTCTCGCCGTCGGACATCAGGACGATCCGGCCGGGCGCCGGCGCTTGGCCCTGTTCGGTGGGGACCGAGGCGATGGCGCCCAGGCTGGCGAAGATGGCCTCGCCCACTGCGGTCCGGGGACCGAGCTGGAGGGTGTCGATGCTGCGCTTGAGGAGGTCGTGATCGGTCGTCGGTGAGACGAGCACCTGGGCCACGCCGGAGAAGGCGACCAGGCCGAGGTTGAGGGGCGCGGGGACCAGGTCGACGAAGGACTTGGCCGCCTCCTGAGCGGCGGCGATGCGCGTCGGCTGCACGTCGGTGGCCTCCATCGACAGGGAGACGTCGATGGCCATGATGACCGTGGCCCGCTCCCGCGGCACCTTGACCGGCCGGGCCGGCTGGGCGAAGGCGGTGACCAGGGCGATCATGGCCAGCACGAAGGCGGTGGCCGGGATGTGACGGCGCCAGCCGGGGCGCTTGGGCGCGATGGAGTCGAGCAACGCCAGGTTGGTGAAGCGGACCGCGTATTCCTTGCGGCGGAACTGCATGGCGACGTAGGCGGCGATGAGCCCGCCCACGACCAGCAGGAGCCACAGCCGGGCGCCGGAGAGGAAGGTGAGGGCCAGCATCAGCGGGCCGCTCGTTGCCGGCCGCCACGGCGGCGGCGGGCGGTGAGCACGTGATCCACGATGTCGCGCAACCAGTCGCGGTCGGTGCGCAGGACCAAGTGCTGGGCGCCGGCGGCTCGGATGGCGGTGGCGGTCGCCGCCCGCTGAGCGGCGGCGGCCTCGGCGTAGCGCCGGCGCAGCGACGCCTTCGCCGTCTGGATCTCCATCCGACGGCCGGTCTCAGGATCGACGAGGGTCAGATAGCCGACATTGGGCAGCTCCAGCTCCCGGGGGTCGATCACCTCGACGGCCAGGACCTGATGACGGGCGGCCAGTGCCCGCAGGGGGCGTTCCCACCCGGGCGGGGACAGGAAGTCGGAGACGACCACCGCCAGCCCCCGCCGGCGGCGGGAGACCAGATGGCTCTGGACGGCGGCGGCCAGATCCGTCGGGCCACCGCCGTCAACGCGCTCCCGGGTGGCGAGGGTGTGCAGCATGGTCAGCAGGGGCACCCGGCCCGACCGGGGCGGCATGCGACTGATCCCGTCGGGCCGCACGATCAGGGCGCCCATGCGATTGCCGGTCCGAGTGGTCAGGAAGCCCATGGCCGCAACGGCAGCCAGGGCCAGGTCGCGCTTCTCGCAGTTGGCGGTGCCGAAGTCGAGGCTGGCCGAGCAGTCCACGATGGCCCACGTCTCCAGCTCCCGGTCGGCGACGGGATCGCGAACGTGGGGGACGGTGGTGCGGGCGGTGACGTTCCAGTCCATGCGGCGGACGTCGTCGCCCTCCTGGTACTCCCGGCTGTCGCCCGGCTCGCTCCCGAGACCGGGGAGGAGGGCCTGGTAGTCGCCCTGGAGGAGCCCGTCGAGGCGTCGGGTGATACTGAGCTCGAGGCGGCGCAGAACCTCCTCGGGCCGCCGGTCGCCAGTGGTGGGGAGGAGTTTCACGAGCGCATCCTCGTGGAACTGCGCTCCTCCGCTTCGCTTCGGTGCTCGTTCACGCGCTGCGCTCGACGCCTGCCATGGGCGGGCCCTCCACCATCTCGACCGCGGCCGTGTCCTGGCTGGGGGCCAGGCGGGGGGCGGGCACCGCGGCCAGCACCTTGGTCACCAGATCGTCGGCCGACACACCATCGGCCAGGGCCTCGTAGGACAGCACCAGACGGTGGCGGAGCACGTCGGGGGTCACGTCGACGATGTCCTGGGGCAGCACGTAGTCGCGGCCCCGAAGCAGGGCGAGCGCCCGTGCTCCGGCGACAAGGCCCAGGCTGGCCCGGGGGCTGGCGCCGTAGTCGATCGAGTGGGCCAGCTCGGCCAGGCCGTGCTCGGCCGGCGACCGGGTCGCATGCACCAGCCGGACCGCGTAGTCGACCACGGCGCGGTGGGCGAAGACGGAGTCGGCCGCGTTCTGCAGGCGGATGAGATCCTCCAGGGAGAGGACGCGACTGGCGTGGGGCGGGTTGACCGCCATGCGCTGGACGATCTCCACTTCCTCGTTGCGGTCCGGGTAGGTCACGACGATCTTCATCAGGAACCGGTCGCGCTGGGCCTCGGGGAGGGGGTAGACGCCCTCCGACTCGATGGGGTTCTGGGTGGCCAGCACCAGGAACGGCTCGGGGACCTTGAAGGTGGACCCGCCAAGGGACACCTGGCCCTCCGACATGACCTCGAGCAGGGCCGACTGGACCTTGGCCGGCGCCCGGTTGATCTCGTCGGCCAGCACGAAGTTGGCGAAGATGGGGCCGAGCTGCACGTCGAAGGACTCGCTGGACTGGCGGTAGATTCGAGTGCCGATCAGGTCGGACGGGATCAGGTCGGGGGTGAACTGCAGGCGGACGAAGCTGCCGCCGACCACTTCGGCCAGCGTCTCGACGGCCAGGGTCTTGGCCAGGCCCGGGACGCCCTCGAGCAGGCAGTGACCCCGAGCCAGCAGGCACGCCACCAGGCGCTCGATCACCCGGTCGTGGCCGACGATGACCTTCTTGACCTCGAACAGGGCCTGTTCGAGCTGAGCGGCGTTGGCGGCGGCGGCGGCGGGGTCGGTCATCCGGGGAATGGTACGGCGGCGCGGGGGCCGCCTCTCTGCAGGTCCATGTCACCAGCATCCCGTCCCGACCTGGGAGTGCCCTGAGAGCCCGCTGCGAACACTCCCACCGCCGGCGGCCGCGACCGGCCCCCAGTCAGGACAGCCCGTGCAGCTCCGAGGTCATGGTGCGGCCCATGAGGGCGGCGACCACCTCGACGGGCGGGGTGACCCCGTGGAGGATGGCCACCACCTGGGCGGCGATCGGCATCTCCACGCCCACGCGGGCGGCCAGCTCCACGACGGCGTCCGACGTGCGGACGCCCTCGGCCACCATGCGGGTCCCGGCGATGATCTCGGCCAGGGGACGGCCACGGGCCAGTTCCTCGCCCACCCAGCGGTTCCGGCTTTGCCGGCTGCAACAGGTCGCCACCAGGTCGCCCATCCCGGTCAGGCCCCCGAAGGTCAGCGGTCGGCCGCCGAGGGCGACTCCCAGACGGGTCAGCTCGGCCACTCCCCTGGTGATGAGGGCGGCGCGGGTATTGTCGCCGAAGCCGAGGCCGTCGGCAATGCCGGCGGCGATGGCGGCCACGTTCTTCAGCGCTCCGCCCAGCTCGCAGCCGACCACGTCGGAGTTCGTGTACACCCGGAAAGCCCCGGTGCTGAAGAGCTCCTGCATGCGGGCCGACAGTTCCGTCTCGACCATAGCGATCACGCTGGCGGTGGGGTGTCCGGCCACGATCTCGGCCACCAGGTTGGGACCGGTCAGCACGCCGTGGGGTCGGGCGGGGGCGACGTCGGCGATGATCTCGGTCATACGAGCCAGGCTCCCCTGCTCCACGCCCTTGGTCACGCTGATCACCGGCACCCCGGCGCCCATCGCCGGGGCGGCCTCGGCCAGCACGGCGCGGAAACCGTGGGAGGGAACGGCGACGACCACCACGTCGGCGTCCTCCACCGCGTCGGTGAGGGACGACGTCGCCCGCAGCGCGTCCGGCATGACCAGTTCCGGGAGGTAGTCGGCGTTGCGGTGGGCGGCATTGATGGCAACGGACAGCTCGGGTCGGCGGGCCCAGAGCGTCGTCGGCCCCTTGTGGGCGCACATCACGGCCAGGGCCGTCCCCCACGAACCGGCGCCCAGCACCGTCACCTTGGCCGACACGGTCCGAACCTAATCGGCAGGGCGTTGTCGTCGGCGGAGTCCCGGGGCTCCTCCCCTACACTTGGCAGGGATGGCCCGCGAGGAGTTCGTCGTCGCCCAGCTCTCCGATCTGCATTGCGGCTCGCCGTACTTCGACGCCGAGCTGTTGGAGACGGCCGTCAAGGAGACGATCGGGCTGGGCCCCGACCTGGTCGTCATCGGCGGCGATCTCACCACCGATGGCTACGCGGGTGAGTTCCGGACCGCCCAGCGCTACCTCGAGCCCCTCTTCGACGCCGGGCTCACCATGCTGGTGATCCCCGGCAACCACGACTCCAAGAACGTCGGCTACCTCCATTTTCGGGACACCTTCGGCGTGGGCGACGTGGCCGAGAAGGGCGACCGGGTCCTTTCCCTCGCCCTGCCCAGCCTTAACGGGACGGCCCCGTTCCGGGTGCAGGTGGTGGCCATCGACTCGTCGAAACCCGACCTGGCCGAGGGCGAGGTCGGCCGTGAGCGCTACCGGTGGATCCGTGACCAGTTCTCGGCCGAGGCCGACTTCAAGATTTTCGTCCTCCACCATCACCTGGTGCCCGTCCCCGGCACCGGACGCGAGCGGAACACCGTCTGGGATGCCGGCGACGTCCTGGCCCTGCTGTCGGAGCTCAAGGTCGACGTCGTGCTGTCCGGGCACAAGCACGTGCCCCACGTCTGGCTTCTCGACCACGTCCTGCTGGTGACGTCGGGCACCGTCTCGTCGCACCGGGTCCGCGGCTATACCCGCCCGTCCTACAACGTGCTGGAGATCACCCCCACCGAGGTACGTGTCACGCTCAAATACCCCGGCACCGGCGAGCGGGTCGCCGGTGTCCTCGACCGGGAGCGAATGGCGTTGGCATCCAACCCCGACCTGGCCGCCATGTTCACCAAAAGCACCTGGAGGCCCTGATGCCTCAGTACCTGCGGCTTTACCAGAGCGCAGTGGACCCCTCCGACGTCGCCGAGCTCCAGCGGTTCTGGGCCGACGACGTGGCGCCCGTCCTGGCCGGCTGCCAGGGCTGCCTGGGGGCGGAGCTCACGGTGGGCATCGAGGCGAGCGCCGGTGGCCTGGTCGACGGCGCCGCCATCTCACGCTGGTCATCGCTGGAGGAGATGTCGGCGGCCATGGCGTCGCACGAGGTGCAGGAAGCCATCGTGCGGGTACGGGGGCTGTTGCGCCAGGAGCCGGTGTCGAAGGTGATGCAGGTCCTGTCCCAGTGACCCGGGCCCTGCCGGGGGCCAGCATCGGGCCCATCGCCGTGCTGGTCCCGGTGAAGGCCTTCGGTGAGGCCAAGCTGCGGTTGGCTCCGGCGCTGGACCCGCCGGCCCGGGCCGAGCTGGCCCGGGCCATGGCGACCCACGTCGTCACCTCCGCCAGTCCCCTTCCGGTCGCCGTCGTCTGCGACGACGCCGAGGTGGCCACCTGGGCCCGCGAACTGGGCGCCCTGGTGGTGTGGGAACCGGAACGGGGCCTCAACCGGGCGGTCGAAGCCGGCGTGGCCCGCCTGGCCGCCAACGGGGCCCGTCGGGTAGTCGTGGCCCACGGCGACCTTCCCCAGGCGGCGGCCGGGCGCCTGGGGCAGGTCGCCCGCTTCGCCGGCGTCACCCTGGTGCCCGACCACCGTGAGAACGGGACCAACGTGATCTGCGTGCCGGGGGACGCCGGTTTCACCTTCTCCTACGGCCCGGGCTCCTTCGCCCGCCATGGGGCCGAGGCCCATCGCCTCGGTCTGGAGCTGCGCGTGGTGCGCGACCCGTCGCTGTCCCACGACGTCGACCTCCCCGCCGACCTCGTCGAGTACCGCCAGGTGGCGCGCCAGTGGCGATGAGCGTCGACCTCACCACGCCGGCGGTGGCCCTGGCCGTCGCCGCCCACCCCGACGACGTGGAGTTCGGCTGCGGGGGCACCCTGGCCAAGTGGGCGGCCCAGGGCTGTGAGATCCATCACCTGGTCTGCACCGACGGGTCCAAGGGTTCCTGGGATCCCGACGACGACACCGCCGCCCTCGTCGCCACCCGACAGTTGGAGCAGCGGGCCGCGTCGCTGGCCCTGGGAGGGACCGGATCGGTGGCGTTCCTGGGCTGGCGGGACGGCGAACTCGACTCGGGCCTGCGCCAGCGATCCGACGTCTGCTACTGGATCCGCCGGCTCCGGCCCGGGGTCGTCCTCGGGCACGATCCCTGGAAGCGCTACCGCCTTCACCCCGACCACCGCCACGCCGGCCTACTGGCCGTCGAGGGCATCGTGGCGGCGAGAGACCCGCACTTCTTCCCCGAACAGGCGCCGCTACCGTACCGGCCGTCCCAGCTCCTCCTGTGGGAGGCCGACGAGGCCGACCACGTCGAGGACATCACGTCCAGCATCGACCGTAAGCTGGCCGCGCTGCTGGAGCACCGCAGCCAGTACCGCACCACGATGCACATCGACGACCCGGCCTCCACCGACCAGGTTGAGCGGTTCCGTGACCGGATACGCGAGCGCGCCGCCACCGCCGCTGAAGGCGCACCGGCGGCGGCCTACGGCGAACGGTTCAAGCTTCTGTCCGACCTGTAGGCCGGCGGCCACGGCCGACGCGGCCGGTCGGCCCCGGCTTACTTGGCGGTCTTCTTTTTCGTCGCCTTGACCGGGGCATTTGCCGCGCTCTTGGCAGTCTTCTTGGCTGTCGCACCCTTGCTCGCCGGCGCCGCCTTCTTGGCGCCCTTCTTGGCGCCCTTGGCCGGCGCCGGGTTCAGGGCCGCCTTGAGCACCGAACTGGCCGTGAACTTCATGGCCCGGGACGCGGCGATGGCCACCGGCTCACCGGTGCGCGGGTTACGACCGGTACGGGCGTTGCGCTCGGTGGCGGAGAACGAGCCGAAGCCCGCCCACGCCACCCGGTCACCGGCGCCGACGGCCCCCTGGACAGTGTCGAAGAAGGCGTCGAGCACCTTTTCGGCATCCTGCTTGCCCACGCCGGCGGCGCCGGCCACTTCTTGGATCACCTCGGACTTGTTCACCACCACCTCCTTCGGAGAAGAGAACCTACGGGCACATCTGAACCGACGGACAGCACAAGATCAAGCATTTCCCGTTCCCGGTCCTTCCGCGGCAGGATCAAGAGACATGCGACGCCTCTCGATGATCCCGGCGCTCGCCGCCACCTTGGCCCTGGTGAGCACCGGCTGCAGCGTCGTCAAGGACAAGCCATCCACCAACGTGCAGCCACCGAAGGCGGGCGTGCCGGCGAGCGGTGACGAGGTCACTGGCATCTACCGCACCATCCACCAGGGCCTGCTGCAGCTCCGCTCCGGCGGCAGCTTCGTGCTCATCGTCCCCGAGGGGCCTGGCCCCAGTGCTGGCAACTACACCTTGCGCGACGGCCGCCTGGAGGTGCGGACCAAAGCCTGCGGCGACGAGACCGGCGCCTACGATGTGGTGATCACCGGTGCCCAGGAGGCGGGCAAGGCCACCCTCAACATCTCCGCGGTGGAGGACTCATGCGAGGCCCGCAGCCACTACCTGACCGTCGACCCGTGGGTCTATGCCAATTCCTGAGAACCCAATTGCATGGCGCGACAAGAAGCCGGGCTCTCACAACTCCTGATCGACGAGGGTGGGCAGGTCCGGGGCGGTCATGGCCGGCTCGGGGTCAAAGGGGGTGTCGTCCGGGCTGGTCACGCCGGTGAACACCAGGGCGAAGGGAAGGCCGAGTCGACCGGCCATGAGGCCGTCGGTGTCCGGGCGGTCGCCGACGAGGACACCGTGGTCGGCGGCGTCGCCGATCCGCTGGCGCACGGCGTCGGCCATCGGCTGGTAGGGCTTGCCCGCCACCTCGGGTTCGACCCCGGCGGCGGCGGCAACCGACGCCAGCAGCGCGCCCCCACCCGGAATAGGGCCGTCCGGCGTCGGATAGGTGGTGTCCGCGTTGGTGCCGATCAGCCGGGCCCCGCCCCGTATCGTTTGGTAGGCGGCGTTGAGGCGGCTGTAGTCGAACTCGGTGTGGAAGCCGACGACCACCGCGTCGGCCGGCCCCGAGTCGACCGCCTCGACGCCTCGCGCCGCCAGCGCCTCTCGCACCCCGTCGGAGGCGCAGACCAGGGCCGTGGAGCCCGGCTCCAGCATCGACGCCGCCGCCTGGGCTGAGGTGACGATCTCCTCGGCGTCGACCTCGATCCCCATGCCCTGGAACTTTTCGACCAGGTAGTCGATCCGGCGGCTGGAGTTGTTGGTGAGGAAAAGCACGCCGTGTCCCGCCTCCCGCAGCCGCTCCACGGCCCCGGGGACGCCGGGGATGACGTCGTCGCCCAGCCACACCACGCCGTCGAGATCGAGAATCCACACCATGGAACAGGTTTGTAGCGGGCGCGGCTCGCAATCTGCGAACTGGGGTCGACAGGTAGCCCGAGTTTCCGTGTCGTAGGCGCCCACAACAACGGGAGCGAAGGTCGCGGAACGCGGAACGCCCTCCCGGGAACAGGACTGGCGGAGCGTCGAGCAGTAGGTGAAGTCCGCGTCTCGCTGGCTTCTTCGAGGGCTGGCCTAACCCTCCGTCCAGGGACAGCACCTGGCTCTCCTGCGGGAGCGCTTCCGCCACTTCCCGCTCGTCATCGGAGTCGAGGGCGCCCTCTGTCGTCGCTCGGTCGATGTAGAGGAGCCGCTGGGGTGCGTTCCGACGATGCGGGGACGTGCGGCTGGCCGACACGGCCCCTACACCGGATCCTGCCAGTTCCTCGCCATCCCGGTTCCCGACGCGGGATCGTGCACCTTGCCCCGATGGCGCGGCCACGCGGGCAGGCCCATGTGCGCAGCTGCCGATCCAAGCACCGCCACCAACTCCTCCCAGAACGCCTCCTCGATGAGTGGGGCCAAACGGTATGGACCCGTGAAGCCGGGCGCCGGATGGGTGGGCAACTGTCGCGTCGGGAAGTCGCGCTCGAGGTGGAGCACCACTCCGTACGCGATCACGGCAGGGCCGGCATGGCCCCTGATGGCGTCGGCCACCCGGACGGGTCCAGCACACACCCTCGCCGGCCAGCGACGCTGTCCTCACCCAGCAACAGAGTCTCTTCGCTTCGACCAGGCACCACGATCCCGCCCTCGTGTCGCCGGACTCGGCCCGTGGCCAGCCCGCTGAGCGCCGGTCCGTCGACTCCGAGATGCTCACGCAAATACTTGTGAAGCTCGGCGTGGGCGGCGGACAGCGGCGTCAGCAGGCCGGGGTCCGCGAGCATTCCGGGCGGACGGGGGTCGTCGGGATCGCTTCCCTCCGGGGCCGGAAGGAGCATGTGCAGTCCGAAGCTGACGTAAGCCACGCCGTCCAGCACCGGACCGAGGTCAGCCGCGGTGGCCACCTCGAGCCGCGGCGGATCGAGGACATCGAGCCGGCCCCCCGCATCGACGCTCAATTCCCAGTGAGGGCCGAACGACATCGGCTGCTCACCCGGCACCGGCCGGAGGCGGTTCCGTCGCCACGCCTCCAGGGCGGCCAGATCCATAGAGACCACGCCGGCGAGGCGGGCTGGCTCGTCCACAGCTCCACCGCTCACATCTCGGGTCGGAGGCCGGCCCGGGCCTCGGTGTACCGCTCCCCGGTGTCGGCCATGCGAGCGCGCACGATCCGCTTGAAGTCCTTATCCTCCGGCATGAGATCCGCCAACTTCACGCGGTCCGGACCCAACCCTGGGCATCGTCGCCGCTCCCTTCGTCGCTGCCGCCAACGCTAGGTCAGCCGTACAGGGCGCGGGCCGTCGCCCGGCGTCCGGGCAGTTTCACCACCTCGATGGCGTTCGGGAGCTGCTCCTTGATGGTGGTGTCGTGGGTAACCACCAACACCTGGCGGAACCGGGCCCGGAGGCGTTCGAGGGCGATGAGCATGCGGCCCTTGCGGTCGTCGTCGAGGGGGCCGAACACCTCGTCGAGCACCAGCAGGCCGACCGCCCCGCCCGACTGGAAACGGACCTGCTCGCTGACCGCCACCCGCAGGGCCAGGTTGGCCAGGTCGGTCTCCGAGCCCGAGAAGCGGTTCATGCCGTACTTGTGACCGCCGTCGATCACCTTGATCTCGTACGTGTCGGGGTCGACCTCCAGCTGGTCGTACTCGCGGTCGGTGAGCTCGGCGAACAGCTCGGCCGCCTGGGCCGACAGCCGGGGGCCCACCGAGGCGACCATGGTGTTCCGGAACGCGTTGAGCAGATCGGCCAGGCGGGCCAGGTGGCGGGACTCGTCGCCCAGCTCGGCAAGCCGGGCGTGCTCCCCGGTGACCTCGACCAGCCGGCGGGCCTCGGCCTCAGCCCGCTCGCGGGCCTGGCCGGCGGCCACGCGGGAGCCCTGGGACCGCAAGGTGGCGTTCTCCGCCGCCGCCCGCAGCCGGTCGCGGTCGGCCTGGGCGGCGGCCAGGTCGTCGGCATGGAACCCCAAGGCACCCACCTCGGCCCGCAGCGCCTCCACCTGGCCCCGGCTCTCGGCCGCCGCCGCCCGCTCGACGTCGAGCTCGGCGGCCACCGCGGCCCGGCGCTCGAGCTGGCCCCGTAGCCGCTGGCACTCGTCGGCCGCCCGACGCCGGCGCTCGACCTCGGCGGCCAGCTCCGCTCGCTCACCGGTGGCCAGCGGGCGCCCGAGCGCAGCCTGGGCGGTGGCGAGCGCTTCTTCGGCATCGCGCCGGCGATCGAGCGCCTTCTGGTGATCGGCCCATGCTGCCTGGGCCGCCCGAAGGTCACGGGCCAGCGTCGCCGCCCGATCAGCGGCGGCCGTGGCTGCGCTCATGGCCCGCCGACGATCCAGCTCGAGCTCGGTGAGACGACCCTCGATCTCGGTCAGCTCGGCGTCCCGGTGGGCCTGCACCGCCTCGAAGGCGTCGCCCAGGGCCTGGCCGCACAGGGGGCAGTCGCCCTCGCCCGTGAGCTCCGACGACTTGTCGACGGCTTCTTTGGCCCGGTTGCGTTCCACCTTGGCCGCGTCGAGGGTGGCCGACAGCGCGCCCAGGGCCACCTTGGCCGCCTCGGCCTCGGCGCGGGCCGCATCGCAGCTCGTGCCGTCGGGCTCGGGGGGTGTCGCCGGCATCGGCACGGCGTCGAGGGCGGCCTGGGCGGCGGCCAGGCCTTCCACCAGGCGGAGCCGAGCCTCGGCCGCCGGCCAGCCGTCGGCCTCCGGCGCCAGCTCCGCCAGCCGCCCGGCGGCGCGCTCCAGTGCCGCAGCCTCGGCGGTGAGCTTGTCGACCCACCCCATGGACCGGTCGTGCTGCGCCCGGAGGGCCTTTCCCTCGGCGACGAGCCGCTCGTATTCCTGGCGCTGCATGTCAAGCTGCTGATGGCGGTCGACCGCGGTCTCGACATCGGCCCGGGCCACCACGGCCAGGGCTTCGTCGTCGGCGGCGCGAGCGTCGGCGGCGATGGCCGCCGTCTCCGCGTCGGCGGCCGCCTGGCGCACCACGTCGAGGTCCGGGAGCACCGAGCGCAGGCGCTCGAACTGATCCTGCGCCGACCGGGCGTCTTTGCGGGCCAGATCCCGGGCCGAGTCGAGGGGCGTGATGCCCAGGAGCTGGAGCACCAGGCGACGGCGCTCGGCCGGGGTCTGCTGGCTGAAGGCGGACAGCTGCTTCTGTTCGGCGAAGACCGAGGCCCGGAAGGCGGCGTCGTCCATGCCCAGGATGGAGTGCACGTAGCGGCCGGTGTCGCGGGCGCCCTCGGCCACCTGCTTGCCGTCGGCGTGGGCTTCGGCCTTGACCTGGGAGTTGGGGCCGCTGATGATCCGGCGGACCAGGTAGAGATGGCCCTCGTGCTCGAACTCCACCTCGGTCACGCACTCGCCGCTCACGCCGGAGGTCCGCACCTCGTCCATCGACGTGCGCGACCGCCCGTACAGGGAAAAGCGGATGCTTTCGATCAGCGCGCTCTTGCCGGAGCCGTTCAAACCGTACACGCCGACCAGGCCGGGCGGGATCTCCAGGTCGAGGGGCTCCTCGAAAACCCGGTAGTTGCGCAGGTGCAGCCGGGTGACCCTCACGTCAGCCTGTGGCCCATCAGTCCGCCGCCTCTTCGACGGCCCGGGCCAGGTACTGGTCGCCCCGATCACGGATGCGAGCTCGGTCGAAACCGACGAGATCCTGGCCGTCGACGTAGTTGGCCCACTGGACGGGCAGCGAGGCCAGGTCGGGCAGCTCGACGTTGGTCTTGGAGCTGGCGAAGTCGGGCTCGATCTTGAGGTGGAGAGCGTGGCGGGAGGCGTCACGGATGGCCTCGAGGTCGAGCATGCGGTAGGCCTCGGGGTCGACCCCCTCCAGGAACAGCCGGACCACGGCCCCGGCCGGCACCGCGCAGACCCGCTCCATCACCCGCTCCTGCACCTCGGCGGGCGACAGGCCGAGGGCGTGGATGGTAGGCAGGGTCAGAAGCGGCCGCTGCCCGCTCAGGGCATGGTGGGCGATCTCGCCGCTGTCAGTGTCGAGCACCACGATGCCCTTGGGCACCTCGGGGTCATCCGCGTAGGAGAACGTGTCGGTGGAACCCGCGTACCAGATACCGGTGTCGACCTTGGTGTGGAAGTGGTAATGGCCCAGCAGGGCCAGGTCGGCCGAGGATCCGATTAGGCCGGCGTCGACCTCGATCTCGTTGATGTCGGCGTGGTGAGGCTCGACCTGGGGCACGCGGGGGTGGGTGAGCAGCAGGTTGGTGCGATCCGCGCTGCGGCTCAAGCGGGCCTCGGCCAGGGCGTCGAGCGTGGCGTCGACGGTGAGCATCTGGGGGACGGCGTGGACGACGAGGCCGGGGAACTCGAAGCGCTCGTAGGCCATGCGGTGGGCGAAGTGGACGTCGGGGAAGGTGTCGGCCAGGGCCGAGTAGGGGCTGCCGGTGCCGGGCAGGCGGGGGGTGTCGTGGTTGCCGGTGATGAGAGCCAGCGGCACCCCGTGCTCGCGGATCCGGGCGATGGCCCGCTGGGCGATGCGGTACGACCGGTACGTGGGCCGGGGGTGGTCGAAGATGTCGCCCAGCCAGATGACCAGGTCGGGCTCCTGGTCGAGGGCGAGCTCGACGGCGGCGGTGAAGGACTCCTCGAAGTCCCTCTCACGCTGGTTGAACCCGTCGGGGGTCGTGTACGGGTAGTACGACCGGCCGAGGTGGGCGTCGCCCAGAGCCGCGACCCTCATCAGTCGACCCTCATCAGTCGACCCTCATCAGTCGACCCTCATCAGTCGACCCTCATCAGTCGACGAGGGCCGACACGTTGGCGGCGACGACGGGGCGGGGCGCCGGAGGTGGCGGGCAGGAGCGGACGACGTCGGCCCACAGGTGGATCTTGGCGGGGACGGCGAACGGGGCGTCGAGGTTGGCCAGCAGGCACTCCCCGGGCATGAGGGTCTGGATCTCGGGACCGAGGGCGGCGATGTCCTGCTTGGACGACGATCGCAGGATGGTGCGGTCCTTCTCGTCGGCCAGGCCCAGGATGAAGAAGGTGTTGAACTGGCTGAGCAGTTCGGCGTCGAGCAGCTTGGGCTGCTGGGTGACGGCGCACAGGCCGACCTTGAACTTGCGGCCCTCCCGGGCCACTCGCGGGAAGACGTTCGAGTCGCGGTCCTTGCCGGCGGCCAGCACCCGCTGCGCCTCCTCGAGCACCACGGCCACCACCGGCATGCGGTCGTGGGCCTCGGGATCCTCGAGGTAGGCGTTGGACCACTCCTCGAGCACCCGGCGGGTGAGGAACGACGCCACCAGCAGCTCCTCGGTGGAGCCCAGGCCGCTGACGTCGATGAGCACGACCCGGCCCTCCCGCAGGTCACGCAGCACGGCGGCGCCCACCGACACGTGGGTGTCGGCGGCTACGCAGGGCAGTTCGACGATCCGCCGCGCCCGGCGGTGGACGACCTGCAGGGTGTTGAGCGCCACCCGGTTGGCCAGCTCGACGTCACGGAAACCGGGCAGATCCTCGACATGGGAGAACTCGAGCAGCCACGACAGGCCCTCGCCGCCGCCCTTGGACCGGGTGAAGTGGCGCTCCAGCTCGAAGAGGGCCTCCTCCTGGGGACGGGTCCAGTCGTAGGCGGTACGCAGGTCGTCGACCGAGAGCTCGGCCAGGCCGACCCGCAGCGACGACGTGTTGGGCAACGACCGGGCCGCGTAGGTGCGCAGGCGGGCCCGGGCCCACGGGTGGCGGGAGAGCTGGGCGCGGTACTCGCCGTGGGGGTCGACCAGCAGTAGCCCGTAGCGGCCCGAGGCCCGCAGCACGTCACCGGCCAGGACCATCATCAGGTTCGACTTGCCCATGCCGGTGGTGGCGAAGATGCCGACGTGGCTGGCCAGGCTCTTCCCCGAGATGCCGACCTCGAAATCGACCTCGGTCTCGCCGCTGCGCAGGGTGCCGACGGGCAGGTCGCCCATGCGGGTCCGCAGGAAGGCGAAGTCGGCGGGCTCGGGGGCGACGACCCGGGAGAACTGGGTGGGCAGGCTCTTGGGACGGCGGAAGTCGAGCCCGTCGGGCGTGAGGTAACCGAGGCACCGGCACGACGCCACCCGGTAGGTGCGGCGCGACTGCTCGTGCAGGCGGTGCAGGCCCGCCTCTCCCCTGGCGTCGTCGACCAGCAGCGTGCCCGCCACCCGCTCGGCCCAGCCGGGCTCACGGTGCTCGGTGCCGTAGGTGACATCGACGATGCGGAACAAGTACCGCCGCCCGGTGGCCTCGTCGACGGCCACGAGGAGCTCGCCGAGGAACAGATCCTCGTCAGGAGCGGCCCGAAAGACACCCTCGAGCACGTTCTTACCGAACAACCGCCCGGTGCTCATCAGTACCGATCCATCATGAGGTGGCGGTCGGCAAAGGCGCGCTCGCGGACCTCGGTGGGGACGCCGGCGCGATCGAGTAGTTCGTCGAGCTCGAACCAGGTGTCCTGGCGCAACCACGACGGGCAGGCGGCCAGGCGGTCGGCGACCGTCAAGGGGTACGGGTAGCCGGGGAAACCGGCGTCGTCGCACAGGGCGGCGAGGCCCTGGAGGGCCTCCTCCGCGTCGGCGCCGGGTGACACGTCGACGCGAAAGGCATAACGGGCGTCGGGGTCGAGCCGGGCGGCGACGACGTGTGCACCGGCCCGGCTGCGGGCCAGCGACGCCCACCACATCGACCGGGGCCCGAAGGACACGGCGGCGTCGATCTCCAGCGCGCCCAGCAGCGGTGCGCCACCTCGGGCCAGCGACGACCGCTTGGTGACGGCGGCCACCGTGACCCCTCGGTCGGCGGCCCGGCCCAGCAGCTCGGCCAGCCAGGACGGCGGGATGCGCCAGTCGGTCTCGAGGTCCCCGTCGACGAGGACGAGCGCACCTGGGGATGCCGCTTCCACGCAGCGGTCCACCGCCAGCCATTCCTCGGCGTCACGCAGGAGGTTCAGGTCGACAGCGGCGTCTGGAGCGATGCCAAGGCCCAGGCCGGCGGCGACGGCACGGCTCTCCTCGCCGCCCAACAACCAGGTGCGCAGCTCGCCCTCGTCCTCGATGTCGCACCCGCCGTGCCGGAAGCAGACCCGCGCCGCCCTGGCCATCACCAGCTGCAGGCACCGGGCATCGGCCACGACGGCCTGGCCACCGTCGACCGCCCAGGTCTCCGCAGGTGGTGTGGGCGCCCGCACCAGCGGCTGCAGCCGAATGTCGGCCTCGAACTCGAGGTGGCCCTTGCGGTCGGGATCAGCCAAGGCCGAGCCCCCGCCCTGGAGGAGGTCGGCCAGCCGCCCGGCGGCAGCGGGGAGGGAAGGGGTTTGCAACGCCGTCAGTGCCATTGCATCCAGCATCCCAAGCGACTGGGACAATTACAAGCCTGTCATTCTTGTGCAGGTTGCCGGCCGGGCCGCGGTGGGTAGGGGCCGGCCATGCCACGCGGAAGCGACAAGCACTCACCCAGGATCGACGAGAACCTGGCCCACGACGTCGGTTCTCTCACCCACGGCGCGCCCACCGAGTCCCGCGCCGACGAGGGCCGCGTCCAAGAGGGTGCAGCCGACGACGAGCCGACCACCGACACCCTCCTCACCGGAGAGATTCGCCCCGACGAGCGGCCCGAGGACGGGCTGACCCACGATGAGATCGAGGAACGGAGCCGTCTCGCCGCCTACCTCCGCCCGTCGGTATGGCCCGCCGATCGCGCCGCTCTGCTGGCCTGCGCCACCGACCTCCACGCCTCGGCCGATGTCCTCGACCGCTTGTCCCAGCTCCCGGACGGGACGTTCTCCCACCTCGAGGCGGTGTGGGAGGCGCTGGGCGGACGGGTCGAGTTCCGGCCCTGACCGGAGCCGCCGTCGCCGAGCCGGATCACCACCCGGCCTCGGGGCTGTTCGTGGGCTTCTGACTGGTGGTCGACGGGGCCATGCCCACGGCGCGGTCGGCCCGCACCTGCGCCTCCACCTGGATCTTGCGGGCCGCCATCTCGTTGCCCAGGACCGCCGCCGTCTCGGGAAGTGTGGCCAGGAGCTTGGGGAACATCTCGTTCTCCTCTTCCTGGACATGGTGCTGCACCGCTTCCTTCAACGCGGTCATTGTCGTGGCCATCTCCTCGCTGCCGGGCTCCATGCCTTCGAGGACAAGGATGAGATCCTTGGCCTCCTGGTGCTCGGCCCGGGCCTCGGCCGCACCGGCATGGTCGACCTTGGACGAGTAGAGCCCGTAGAGCATCTCCTCCTCCACCATGGCGTGGACGGACAGCTCCAGGCACACCTGCAGCGCGACCTCGGGATCCTGGGTGCGGTCGAACTCCTCGAACAGACGCTCCACCCGACGGTGGTCCTCGGTGAGCAGGGTGATGGCGTCGGACATGGGTCCTCCCGGTCGGCGGAGTTGGTAATGGGCAGATCTCAGTCGGGCCTGCCCGAGGACGGTGGGCGGCAAACCTGTCTTGGCCTCGCCGGCGCTGGTCGGCCACGATGGCGGGCGCCCAGTCCCGCCCGCATGAGACAGTGAGACGATGCCCGACCTCCTCGAGCCACCCCCCCGGCTCGATCTCCCGATGTTCGCCTACGGTCTGGTCAAGCCAGGCCAGCCCGCCTTCGACCTCCTCGAG
>JBBSIS010000025.1:0-23933 GCA_038231955.1 Acidimicrobiales bacterium | reverse complement strand
GGGTTGCTGAGCAGCTCGAGGATGGCGGCGGCGAGCTCCTTCGGCCGGCCCGGAGCGACGAGGATGCCTGCGCCGTCGGGCCCGACGAGCTCGGGCACCCCGCCGACAGCCGTGACCGCCAGCGGGCGGCGCAAGGCCATGGCCTCGGCCGGCGACAGCGGGAAGCCCTCGTGGGTGGAGGACGACACGAAGACGTCGGCTGCGGCAACCGTTTCCAGCACCTCGGCATGGGGAAGCGAGCCGGCGAGCACGACGTAGGCTTGCAGCCCCGCCGCCGCTATTGCGGCCTCGACCTCGGGTCGCCCGGGGCCGTCGCCCACGACGACGAGCTGGACGGCGCAGCCGCCGTCGCGTACGGCGGCCACCGCGGCCACCAGGTCGCCGTACGCCTTCTCGGGGACGAACCTCCCGACGGCCACCAGCACGGGCCGTTTCGGGTCCAGTCCCATCCGCTTCAGCACCTTCGCCCGGTCTGCGGACGTCATGGCGATGCCGGCCAGGTCGAGCCCGTTCGGCACCACCTCGACCTGCTCGACACCGAGGTGCCGGCGGTAGTGCACGGCAACGGCCTCGCTCACTGCCACCCGCCGGTCGATCGTGTGCATCAGGGCGACGTCGATGCGCTTGCGGATACACCGCCAGGTGGTGTCGGCCGGGAAGCTGTCGTAGCCGAGGTTGTGGAACGTGGCCACCGTCGCCGTGTCGTGCACCAGCGGCCGCACGAGGGCGACGTACAGGCCCGCGAAGAAGAGGTGGCCGTGAAGCACGTCAAAACGGCCGGCCCTGGTCAGCGCCCACAGCCGGGGCACGCCACGCACCAGGTCCCACCGATGGGCGAGGCGGAGATCATGGACGGCAATACCGGCGTCCGCCAGATCGCCTTCCAGCGTCAGCGGCGGCCGCAGCACCGCCACCGCGCACTCGTGGCCGCGTTCCTGTAGCGCCGGCAGCAGCGAGACGAGCACCCGCTCGGCACCGCCTGCTCCCAGCGTCTCGATAACCGTCAACATGCGCACGGGCTCAGCCGCCGCGGATGCGGGCCGCAGCCGCCGTCATGCCGACCATCTCAATGCCGTGATCGGCGCAGTGCCTGAGCAACTCCTCCAGCGAACGCAGGATCCGCGCCACACCGGCGGCGTCGGCCGCGTACGGGCTGGCGCCGGCGACGACCTCCATGCTGTGGAGCATGGCCACCAGGACCGGCTCGGTGGACCCGGCGACGTACGCCGCCAGCTCGCCCGGCCGGGCCCAGCTCGGCCGGAGCCAGGCGAAGCTCGCCCGGGGACCCAGGCCCTTGGCCGCGACCCGGCGGGCCAGCGCCGGCAGCTCTTGCGTCACTGCGGCCAGGCGTCCTCCGGCGCGGACGCCAACCGGCAGCTCGACGATGGGACCCGCCGCCGTGTCGACGACCGTCGGGGCCGGCGACCATTTGCGGTAGTCGACCACGCCTTCGGCATACCGCCAGACGAGGCCCGGCGTCACCGACGAATCGACGAGGTAGCCGAGGCCGGCGAGCAGTTCGAGGGTGTGCGGACCGGCGCCGTAGCGGCCGGCGCGAAACGAGGTGGGCCGGCGGCCGAAGCGGGCGGTGAAGCTGTCGGTAACGGTACGGAGCTTGCCCTCCTCCACGTTCCTCGGGTACTGGCTCTGGATGTGGTCCGCCCCCCTGCCACCCATGTTTTCCGGCCACAGCTGGCGGCCGGGCTCGACGAATTGGGGGTGCAGGTGGGTGCCCAGCTCGGCCCGACCGTCGAGGTCGGTGAGCACAACGGCTGCGGCGTCGTCCTCGATCACCTCGGGGCTCAGGAGATAGGTGGGAATGGCGCCGTAGCGGTCGAACAGCGGCGACAGGATGCCCGGGACGGCGTCCACGATCGAGCGGAACGTCGGCGGATCGGCGATCTTCCAGTCCGGCCCCTTATCCACCTCGGTGTCGATGGACACGACGAGCGCCTGCGCAGTCACCCGGCCAGCTCGTACATCCCGAAGAACCGGTTGCCGAAGCCGAGTCCGGCCCGGTTGGCGACGGAGGCGGAGGCGACCGCCATCCGGCCGGTGGCCTCTTTCAGCGCCATGCCCACCGACGCCGGCCGCCGGCCGGGCACGTGGTAGGGCCAGCCGGTCTCGTAGACCTCGAAGAGGCGCTCCTGGTAGCCCATCCGCTCCACCAGGAACCGTCGCTGCCCGCCGGCATCGACACGGAACAGCATCGTCGGCGGGGTTACACCCATGCGGTCAAGCCCGGCGCGGCGGCGGACCGCCTTGACCGACCGGGCGGCCGTCCGGACCAGGCTCCGCCCCTCCTCGAGCGGCCCGTCGAAGAAGAAGGCGCCGCCGGCGTCGAGCAGGCCTTCGAGGGTGCGCAGTGTCGCCGCCGGATCGACGAGATGGGGGAGGACGTCGCGCAGCACGATCACGTCGAAGCGGCGGGAGGCGGCGACGGCGTCCTGCAACTCCTCGACAGGGAGGCCGGCGCCGGCGGAGGCCTTCCCGGCTACGTCGGCGTCGTGCTCGATCCCGCGGCAGTCGTACCCGGCCTCCCCCGCCGCCCGCAGGAACCCGCCGGCGCCGCAGCCGAAGTCGAGGAGGCGGGTTGTGGCCGGCGGGCGCAGGTGTGACAAGACCCGCACCGAGCGGAGGTAGCGGTCGTGCTCCACGCCGCTGTACTGCGGCTCGTGGTAGCCGTCCCAGCTGTAGACGGCGGCCAGCTGGTCGGGCGTCGGAAAGGGGTCGACATACGTCGTCCCACATGAAGAGCACGCCCGGTGCCGGTAGAGCTGGCCGTCCCAGCTGGTCTCGTACGGGAAGGCGAGCCCGGCCGGGGGTGCCCCGCAGAGTGGGCACGGGCTGACCTCGGCGTCCACGCCGACGCCGGTTCTCAGCCCCACGCCGACAGGGCAGCGGTGCGCGCCATTGGAGAACGATGCACCCGGGCCATGCCCTATCCTCGCACTATGGTCGACCCATGGTGGCAGCCGCAGTCATCCTGAACTCCTACAACCAGGCACGCTGGCTTCCCCAAGCGTTCGAGAGCGTACTCGGGCAGACGCTCGAGGACATCGAGCTGATCGCCGTCGACAATGGGTCGACTGATCACTCCCGCGACGTCCTGCTGCGCTACGCCGGCGATCCCCGCGTCCGCCTCGTCCTCCATGACGACAACCTGTCGATCGGCAAGCGCTTCAACGACGCGGTGGCGATGGTCACCGCGCCGTGCGTCACGTTCCTCTACTCCGACGACTACTTCCTGCCCCAGAAGCTCGAAATGCAGACCGCCGAGCTGGAGCGCCGTGGGCCTGCGTGCGGCGTCGTCTACGGGCCGACGATCTTCGAGAGCACGACGACCGGTCGCCGGTGGACGCGGTCGCCGATCCAGAAGAGCGGCTCGATCTTCGCCGACCTCATGCGGCTGTCGGCGAAGTCGCAGATCGACATGTCCACCCCCCTCATCCGGCGGGAGTGCCTGGAGCTCCATCCCTTCGACGAGACGGTGTTCGCCGAGGGCGAGGCCATCTTCTTACGCATCGCCTTGACGCACGAGTTCGCCTACCTCGACGAGCCGCTCATGGTGCTCAGGGACCACGACTCGAACGCAGGCAAGGCCATCGTTCGCAACCGCGAGCTGATCACCGACGCACTGGCCAAGCTGCGGCACAACCCCATGCTGAAGCCCGAGGACCTGCCGCTGATCGACTTCTACGAGTCCTCGCTCCACCGGAACTTCGGGTGGCAGGGCGCCCGGCTGATGGCGGACAATGCGTGGACCCGTTCGTGCTTCGCCGCTGCGTTCAGGGTGCGCCCGCTGAGCCTCCTTCACTTCCGAACGGTCCTCGGCCTCGGCCTGACATTGCTGCCCGTTCCCACCCGGCGTCGGGTAAACGCCCTCGGGCACAGACTGCGGCGTTCGGGCGGCCAGGCGCTGCTGGTCGACGACTACGTCGCCCAATGATGGAACGCGTTCTCATCACCGGCGGCTCGGGCTTTCTGGGCCGTGCCGTGGGCTCTGTGCTCGTTCTCAACTACGACGTCGTGCTCGGCGCCCGGAACAACGCCGCCAACGACGAGGCGGCGCGAGCAGTCGGCTGCGAGGTTCTCCCCCTCGACGTGGCGAGCATCGAATCCGTGCGCGATGCATTCGTGCGGGTCCGCCCCGACATCGTCGTGCACGCCGCGGCCACCAAGTACGTGCAGCTCTCCGAGAAGCAGCCGCTCGAAGCAATCGACGTGAACGTCGTCGGTTCCCAGAACATCGCCCGGGTCGCCGGCGAGCGCGGGACACGGGTGGTCATCGGCGTCTCGACCGACAAGGCCGCCCCCCCGGTCAAGACGACGTACGGTCTCTCGAAGGCCCTGATGGAGCGCATGTTTTGCTCCCTCGACCAGGTCGGCGACACGAGCTTTGCCTGCGCCCGCTTCGGCAACATGGCGTGGTCGACGGGCTCGGTCCTCCCAGAATGGCGGCGGATGCTCGACACCACCGGCGTGATCGGCACGACCGGCCCGGAGATGCGGCGGTATTTCCTGCGAGTCGACGAGGCGGCCCAGATCGTGGTGGCGGCCATCGAACACATCGACGACGTGCACGGTCACGTGGTGAGCCGCAGGATGAAGGCCGCCGTCGTCGGCGATCTCCTCGACGCCTTTATCGACCGCCTCGGTGGTCGGCGGGAGCCGCTGCCCACCCGGCCGGGCGACTCGGTCGACGAGGTGCTCATCGGCGAGTCGGAGGTGGCGTTCACCCGGGAAGCCGACCTCGCCGGCGAGCCCTACCTGTTGCTGCGGTTCGCGGCGCCGACCGAGAAGCCGATCGAGGGCCCGCTTTCCTCCGCGACCGCGGAGCGCCTCGACGCCGACGAACTGCGGAGGCTGATCGACGCCGAGCCCCGATGACGGCCTCGATCGACCACGCGCTGATCATGGCCGCCGGGCGCGGCGTCAGAATGCTGCCGCTGACGGAGACCATGCCCAAGGCCATGGCTCCGTTCGCCGGCACCACCCTCATCGCCCAGGGCATCGACAAGCTCCGCCCCCACGTTCGCGACGTGCACGTCACCGTCGGCCACCACGGGGCCATGCTCGCCGAGCACGTGATCCAGCACGGCGCCAGCACCGTGATCAACACCCACGGCCACGGGAACTCGTGGTGGCTTTACAACTCGTTCCTCTCGCTGCTGGGCGCGCCGCTCCTGGTGCTGACATGCGACAATGTGGTCGAACTCGACTTCGACCTGCTCCGGCACGAGTACGAGCGCATCGGGGAGCCGGCGTGCATGATCGTGCCGGTGCGGCCGGTGGAGGGCGTTGACGGCGACTACATCCTCCACGACGACGCCGACGTCGTGACCGGCATCACCCGCAAGACGGTGACCGACCTGTACTGCTCGGGGATACAGGTGATCAATCCGCAACTCGCCGTCTCCCTTACGGAGGCCACCGAGGAATTCACCACCGTCTGGAAGCAGCTCCTGCCGCTCCGTCAGGTGCGGATGTCGCGGGTTTACCCGCAGAGCTGGTACAGCGTGGACACGCTCGCCCAGCTGGCCACCGTTCCGGTTCCTCGGGGCTGACGTCATTTCCGCCGAAGATACGCCCCCGGCCAGTGCGTCGCCCGCGGCACTCCGAGTGATTCGTCGAATATCGGACGCGGGTCGTCCAGGACGAACTCCGGATGAGCTTCTACGAACTCCGCAGCAGCAGCCTCCGGGTTGTCATCGAGCCATCCCTCTGCTCCTCGCGGGACATCGTGCACCGTGGCCATCACTCCGTCGGTCGCGACGATGTACGAGCCGCTGGTAACGAGCGGCCCATACGACTTGAGTTCGCCCAACACGTGTGCCCTCGTGTGATTTGAATCCAGCAAGATCAGCACGGTCTCAGCCGACGCCACCTCACCACGTACTCGCTCCACGACAGTTTCGTCGGTCGAACTCCCCTCGATCAGAGTGATGCGCGGGAAGAGAAAATGGGATTCGATTTCCTTGCGGTTGTGCGCCCGGATGTCCACGTCGATTCCGATGACTCGGCCCCGACCGAGCACTTCGCAGAGGCTGGCATAGAAAATCAGGGACCCGCCGTGGGCGACACCAGTCTCGACAATGACGTCCGGACGAAGCTGAAAGATGACCTCTTGGATGACGAGGAGGTCCTCGGGTAGCTGAATGATCGGCCGGCCGAGCCAGGTGAACAGGTACGGGTACTTGAGCTGCCACCCGGTCTTGACCCACAGCTCGGACACAATCTTGAACGCCTGCGGTGAATACAGGTCGAGCGTTTCGCGAGCGCCGGAAGAGTCGACGGTGAGCGTCATGGCGTCTGTGTCGATGGCAACTTTCACACCAGCCCACCTTTCGTCCAGGCAGGAATCATGAGGAGACCTGCGGATGCATGAACTGTCTATCCTCGCAGGTAGGCTGGCGAACCCGCCACTTGGGTCGACGCGCCCACCCCCCCGGAGTACGGAGGATTCACTGAAGATGAGCGGCAGGCTCGGGTCGGCCCCACTGTGACGGCGGCGCCCAAGGTCAGTCTGGGCATGCCGGTGTACAACGGGGCGGCGTCCATCGAGCGGGCCATCGAATCGCTCCTGGCGCAGACCCTCCACGATTTCGAACTCATCATCTCGGACAACGGGTCCGATGATCGCAGCGCCGAGATCGCCGCCGGCTACGCGAGGACGGATCGGCGGATACGGATCATCACCTCCCCGGCCAACAGGGGCGCGGCGTGGAACTTCGACTGCGTCTTCAGGCAGGCGACGGGCCAGTATTTCGCGTGGGCCGCGGCAGACGACTACTGGGATCCCCGATACGTCGGCGCGTGCGTGGCCGTGCTCGACACCCATCCCGAGGCGGTGGCCTGCGTGTCGCAGATCCAGCCGGTCACCAGCTCGGGCGAAGCGGTCGGCGGGGCGTACAAAGGCATGGCCATCGAGGGACGCTCCGTGCGGTCCCGCTGGCGGGACGCCCTCCGGAACAACCTGCTCCACTCGGCCACCTATGCCGTCATACGCCGGGAGGCTGTGGGCCGGACGCGCCTCCTGCCGGCCTACGTCGGGAGCGACCACGTCTTCGTGACCGAGCTGGCCCTCCAAGGCGAGATCCTGGAGATTCCGGAAGTGCTGTCCTACAAGTCCATGCCCGGCGCGGGCGAAGAGTACCGATCACATCGGGAGCTCCTCCGCTATCTGGGCGGAAGGGGCCGGGTGCCCTGGCTCCTGTGGCTGCGCATGACGAAAGAACTCGTGATCAGCCCTTTCCACGTGCGACCGGAGGGCTCTCCCCTGCCACTGCTCGCAATGGATGCGGCGACGAGCTACATCTCGACCGGTGGGTGGCTGAACGACACCAAGCGGACCGCCGTACGGATCCGCGATGCCGCGACTGCCCGTCGTCGCTGACCACAATCTCGGCGCGGTCGGTCATTTGGAGGCGCGGCCCGTCCGGGCGACGAGGATGTCGCAGTCATCGAGAATAAGGGGGCCGAACGCCATTTCCCCTTTGATGCGCGACGACGGAACCTCGCCGTACCGGCCGACTAGGCGGGTGCCCGCAGATACGCCCCGGATCGTGCCGGAGATCGTGACTGGTTCGGCCCGCCAGTTGAGGAGGGTGAGGGCCGTGGTGGTGTCCGACTTCAGCAGCAGCCCCTCGACCAGGGGCTGGTCGATCGAGACCGGGGGCACCACGCCGGCCAGCGCAACCGGCCTGAGCAGGTATGCACGCAGAACATTGCTCCAGCCCTGGGTGGCGAGGCGCTGGACAGCCCCTGTGCCTAGGCCGGTGTAGAAGTACGCCTGGGCCATGAACGAGGCAAAATGGACCCGCCGGCCTGAGCCGACGGCCTTCACGACCATCGCTGGGTTCCCGTTGTCAGCAAATGTGGCTTCCACGGTGCCGCCGTTCGGGTCGACCACTGTTCGCCACGATTCGGTCGTGCCCTGGTTGGCGGCAAAGTCGCCCTGCGTCCCGTGGATGGGAAACAGCACCGGGGTGATCGAGAGATTGGTCTGCGACTGCCGGGTGTGCGCAGACTCGACGAGGCCACCGATGCCCGGAATAGCGGTTGCCGGGCCGTTGTAGCGGTCGTACGCGCCGGCGCCGGGGAAGGTGACCAGCGTGCCTCCGTCGGCAACCCAAGCCGACACCACCCCGTGATACTCCGCCGGCACGCAGGGCGAAGTCAGGTAGATGACCTTGTAGCGCCGGAGGCGGGCCGCATCGCCCAGATGGTCCTCGTCCATCCAGTCGCTCTCGATGTTGGCGTGGGTCAGTGTGGTGACGAGGGACAGCGCCTCGCAGAGGTAGTCCATGGTCGTCGTCCACCAGTTTCCCTGCGTCGAGTCGTTGGCGTTGAGCACGCCGTTGAACATCAGCGTCGACCGAGGAGCGACGACGGCCACCTCTGGCACCGGCGGCGAGCCGGCCAGCAGGTCGTCCTCGGTGTCGGCGAGCCAGGTTGAGAGGCGCTGGTAGTCGGCGACGGCATGCTCGCCACTGACGAGGTCCTCAGCGCCGTTCCCGTCCTTGTTCACGTTGGCCGGCCCGAACACGTAGAGCTGCATTCGGTCGCACCCACGTCCGGTGTTAACCAGCACCTTCTTGAGCAGGCCGCCCTTCAGCTCGCCGACGCGGGAGACGACGACCTCGTTCGAGAACATCTTGCCGCTCGGGTGATCGCGCACGCACGAGGCGGTGCGGAGGGCGTTGTTCGAGATGATGAACTCGGAGATGTAGTCGTCCACCCCCATCATTCCGGCCATCCGCCCGAGCTCGTGCCAGTCGTGACCGAGCTGCCCCTCGTCCGCTCCTGCTGCGCGCGTCACGAGCCCCTTCCACAGCATGCCGCTGTAGTTGTTGAGGCTCACGGCCGGCTGGATGCCGGGAATCGTCTGCCTGAGGGCGTCGGCGCAGTCGCCGTAGAGGCGAGATGCGAGATGCGAGAACCACCGCATCGACCAGTAGTACAGGGCGCGCTCGGTCTCGGTCCCCTTCTCCTTCGAACGACCGACCGGCCCGGGCACGCTCGCGAATCCGACAGGGTACCCGACCGCCGCCGGGGTCAGCCCTCTCTGGGAAGCTAGATAGGTCCGGAAATTAGCGAGGGCGTCTTGGCGGACGGCCTCGTCGCGCATCTTGTTCGCGGTCGTCGGCCCGTAGGGTTGAACGACTGCGTTGAGGACGTCCGGCTGGAACTCGGCCGGTTCGTCGGCGATCTTGATGTGGGTCAGCGTGGCGATGTCCGGGTAGCCGGCGGCCTTGAAGCGGTCGACCTGGGACTGCGCCCAGGCGGCGATGCCCGCGGCATCGGGGACCTGGGGCGACGCCCCTCCCGGGTTCCCCGGGAAAAACGGGAACATGTAGCCGGGCGGGTTGTAAAGCCCTAAGGCGAAGCGGTCGATGCCGGAAGCCCGCTGGATCTCCGCCGGCGGCCATGGTTCGCTGTGGGCGGTCACCGTCGTGGTGCCGAGCCGTCGCAGTATCGCGTAGGTCAGCTCCCACGATGTCCGGTCGAAGTCGCCGGGATTCCCGTTCTGGACGATCTGGATGCGGGAGGGTCGGCGCGGCGGCGTGGGAGCGACGGCCACGATCCGGTCCATGTAGCGCTGGAGGAACCGGGCCTGGGTCCAGACGTGGGCAATACCGTTGGCGTCGGTCACCGACGTTGCGAACTTCCCGTCGGGCAGGAGGCGGAACGCCATCACGCCGAAGTAGGGCAACGCTGCACCGTTCCACGCCGCCGGAGCGAAGAGCCGGGCGGTATAGGGGGTCTGCGCTCCGTTCTCGGTCACCGTGATCGTGCCGGCTATCTCGAGGGTGTCCCGGAATGGCAGGCCGGACTTGCAGACGATTCCGACCATCGTCGAGTGCCAGAGGTTGGTGAAGGAGTTGTTGAGCGTCGGCGCGTACGCAGCGTCCGTTACGGTCAGGACGGCCTGATCAGCCACGAGCATGGCCGTCTCCCTGCCGGCAACGGACTGCTTCGGTGAGACGTTGGAAGCTTCAAGCGACTGGCTGAACCTGGCGACCCAGAACTCGAACGGCGTGGCAGGGCTCGGGGGAGCACCATCCACGGAGACGACTCCGGCCGTGAGCGAGAACGTCGGATAGCCGACGCCGGTGCGCGACTGCCCCGGCTGTTCGTCGGGCAGGCGGTAGACGGAAGGGCCGGCGTCGTCCGGAGTGCGGGGCTTTGGGGCGGCGGAGTCCCTGCCGAGCCACACGGCGAGGCGGGCGGCCGGCGCCACCGCCACCGCGCCCAGGAGGGCCAGCACGCGTCGTCGGGTGAGGAGCATCCGGCGGGCCGGGGGCCCGGCGTCACCAGACAAAATCGGGGTACTCGTTGTCGCGCTTGGAAATCACGTTCGGGATGTGGGGCCACGGGATGCCGGCGCCCAGATCGTCCCAGCGCAGGCCTCGCCCCGCATCGGGACGGTGCGGTGACGAGATTTGATAGAACAGCTCCGTGCCCGGGACCAGGGTGAGGAATCCGTGGGCCACGCCCTGCGGCGCGAAGACCTGGAGCATGTCCTCGGGGTCGAGAACCTCGGTAAGCACGGAGCGGTAGGTCGGGCTGTCCCGGCGGAGGTCGACGAGTACGTCGAACGCCGCGCCTTGCGTGCAGCGGATGAGCTTGGACTCCCCGTACGGCTCGGCCTGGTAGTGCATGCCCCGCAGGGTGCGCGCCGCAGTATTGCACGACACGCTGCACTGGCTGACCGCCGTGTCGAGCCCGAGGGCGGCGAACTCCTCCGTCGAGAAGGTCCGGGCGAAGAAGCCCCGGTCGTCGTGGTGGCGCTCGGGCGCGACGATGTACGCCCCCTCGATCGCCGTCGGGCGAAAGATCACGGCAGGATCTCGACCTCCGGTACTGCCGTCACGAACCTGCATCCCCATGACCGCACCTCGGCGAGCTGGGTGACAATCTCGTCGCGCAGGTTCCACGGCAAAATCAGGACATAGTCGGGGCGTGTCTTCCAGATTTCCGACGGGTCGAGAATCGGCAGGTGCGCGCCGGGGATGAGGCGGCCCTGCTTCTCGGTGCTCCGGTCCACGACGTAGGCGATCTCGCCGGTCGTCACGCCGCAGTAGTTCAGAAAGGTGACGCCTTTGGCCGCCGCGCCGTACGCCACGATCGAGCGACCGTCGACGCCCGCGGTGTCGAGAAAGCTGCGCAGGGACGTCCGGCAGCGCTCCACGAGCGGGGCGAACGACGTGTACGCGGCGAGGTCGTCGAGGCCGGCTTCGCGCTCGGCGGCGCGGACCCGGGCTACGCCGTCCTCGTCGGGTCGGTCGTCGCCGGCCAGGACGGCAAGGACACGGATGCTGCCGCCGTGCGTCGCCAGCTCCTCGACGTCGAACACGCGCAACCCATGGGCCTGCAGTACCGGCTCGAGTGCGAGCAGCGACAAGTAGGAGAAGTGCTCGTGATAGATCGTGTCGAACTGCACGCCGGCAAGGAAGCGCAGGAGGTGCGGGAACTCGAGCGACACGACGCCGTCGGGCCGCAGCATGCGCCCTAGGCCCTCGACGAAGTCGTGCAGGTCGGGCACGTGAGCGGTGACGTTGTTGCCCACGACCAGATCGGCCCGGGCGCCGGCGTCGACCAGATCGGTGGCCGTCTGGGCGCCGAAGAAGCGGACCTCGGTGCGCACACCGGCGGCGATGGCCACCTCGGCGACGTTCTTGGCCGGCTCGACCCCGAGCACCGGCACGCCCAAGGCGACAAACTGGCGGAGTAGGTAGCCGTCGTTGCTGGCCACCTCCACGACGAGGCTGTCCGAACCAAGGCCGAACCGCTCCTTTGCCTCCGCCGCAAACTGGCGGGCGTGTTCCACCCACGTATCGGAATACGACGAGAAGTACGCGTAGTCGGAGAAGATGTCGTCGGGCGTCACCTCGTGGGCCAGCTGTACCAAGAAGCACTTGTCGCAGACGAAGACGTGGAGCGGAAACCGCGACTCGGTCTCGGCCTCGGTGAGCGAACGGGGATAGGCGTTCGCCAGCGGCATCTCACCGAGGTCGAGAAACGTCGTGGTCAGCGGGGCGCCACAACCACGGCAGGCGCTCACGGCACCTCTGCGCCGACGTCGGCGAAACGCGCTGCGTAAGCCTCGATCTGGGTCCCAGCGAGCGCCCGCAGGTCGGAGCCAGCCACTTGGCCCCGGTGCCACGCCAGCGTGAGGTCGATCGCGTCCTCGGTGCTCAGGACCGGCCGCCAGCCCAGGGTTTCGGCGGCCAACGACGGGTCGATCCGCAGTGCCGGCGCCTCGTGGGGATGATGCCCCGGGTCCAGCTCCCACCCGCCCCGGCCCGTGCGCTCGAACAGCAGGTCGACCAGCTCGCTCACCTTCAGCTCGGGCTCGACGGGCCCGAAGTTCACGGCCGGCGGCGTGTCCTCCCGCCGATCGAGCAGCGCCTCGGCGAGGAGGAGGTAGCCGTACAGCGGCTCCAGCACAAACTGCCAGGGACGGGTGGCGTGGGGGTGCCGGAGCCGGAGGGGCCGGCCCGACACAAGCGAGCGCAGGGCATCGGGCACCAGCCGGTCCTCGCCGATGTCGCCGCCGCCGATCACGTTGCCGGCCCGCCCAGTGGCGGTGGCCGGGTCGGTCGGGGTGTGGTGGGCGGCGCGCCAGCTTCGCACGGCCAGCTCGGCGGCGGCCTTCGACGCCGAATACGGGTCGGCCCCGCCCAGGGGATCGGACTCCCGGAACGCCCGGCCCGACCCGTCGTTCTCGTAGACCTTGTCGCTCGTCACCACGACCACGGCGCCGACCGTGCCGGCGAGGCGCGCCGCCTCGAGGACGTTGAGCGTGCCCATGACGTTCGAGGAGAAGGTGTCGGTCGGATCGACGTAGCTGCGGCGGACGAACGCCTGGGCGGCCAGGTGCAGAACGACCTCGGGCCGGACATCGGCGGTGAGGGCCGCGAGCGCGTCGGCGTCGCGGATGTCGAGGACGACGTCACCACCCGCCGGCCCGGCCCCGACGGCCTGATGCATCGAACCCTCCTCTGCCACCAGCGCCACACCGGTGACGTCGGCCCCGAGCGCCTCGAGCCACAGCCGCAGCCAGGCGCCTTTGAATCCGGTGTGCCCGGTGAGCAGGACCCGCCGCCCACGCCACCCTTCCGGCGTCAGTCCCACGTGCGCCACGGCGGGTCGTTCGAATCCCACAGGCTCTCCAGCACCTCTTTCTCCCGCAACGTGTCCATCGGCTGCCAGAAGCCGTCGTGCCGCCAGGCCCGCAGCTCCTTGCGGTCGGCCAGCGCTTCGAGCGGGGCCCGTTCCCACGCCACGTCGTCGCCGGCGATGAGGTCGAGGACATCGGGAGACAGCACGAAGAACCCACCGTTGATCAGGCCGCCTTCGGCCAGCGGCTTCTCCTCGAACGCTCCGACCTCGTCACCGCTCAGGACGACGCTGCCGAAACGGGCCGGCGGCGGCACCACCGTCATGGTCGCCATCTTCCCGTGACCACGGTGGAACGCCAGTTGCGCCGTCACGTCGACGTCGGCCAGGCCGTCGCCGTAGGTCATGCAGAACGGGTCGTCCTCGACGTAGCGGCGGACGCGCCGGAGACGGCCTCCCGTCTGTGTTGCCTCACCGGTGTCGACGAGCGTGACCGTCCACGGCTCGCTGCGGGTGTCGTGGAACTCGACCTGGTTCTTGCTCAGGTTGATGGTGACGTCGGCGCTGTGCAGGAAGTAGTTGTTGAAGAACTCCTTGACCATGTACCCGCGATATCCGAGGCAGACGACGAAGTCGTTCACGCCGTGCGACGCGTAGCCCTTCATGATGTGCCAGAGCATCGGCCGCCCGCCGATCTCGATCATGGGCTTCGGCCTGAGATGCGACTCCTCGGAGATCCGGGTGCCCCGCCCGCCGGCCAGGATCACGCATTTCATCCGGCGGCTCGAGACATGGAGGCAAGGGTATACGAACTCATCGCCGGTCCCCGAGGCGCAGCAGCCGAAGGATCTGGGTCCGGTCGGACTGTTCGAGGGCCCGGCGCCAGGCAAGCACAGCGTAGACGGGCAGCGTGGCGAGCAGGACCAGGATGGGGATCACCGGACCGGCGGTGAGGAGATCGGCGAGCAACGGGAGGACGAGGACGCTCGCCACCGGACCCACCCGCGACAGCACCTCACCGAACGGCGCCGTGCTGTCCGGCCCCTTCCGGGCGGCCACGAAGAACATGTACCCGGTGACCAGCGCCAGCCGGAACGTCCACACCGCAGCGGCACCGCTGGCTCCGAAACGGCTGATCGTCGGGACTGCGTAGATCGCGTACAGCGGGAGCTCGTAGAGGTGGCAGCGGACGATCGCCTTGGTCTCCCCCATGCCCAGCAGGAAGTTGTACGGCACGAAGGCGCAGGCGTTGATCACGACACCCACGAGGAGGATGCGCAGCGGCGTCACACTCGACGCCCCGTACTCCTTGCCCGCCCACACGTCGAGGAACGGTCCTCCGACCACGGCGAGGGACACGGCGATCGGCAGGACGCCGGCGATGATGGCCGTGAGCGCCCTCCGGTACAACCTCGCCGACTGCTCGGTGTCGCCCTTGGCCTGGAGGCGGGCGAACGCCGGCAGCAGTGGCTGGCAGATGGCGATGGGCACCACGGCCATGATCTGGGCCAGGTTGGCGGCAATGGCGTAATGGGCGACGGCCCGGATCGGGTGGGTGGCGGCCAGGATGAAGCGCTCCCCGCTGCCGAGGACGAGCCCGAGGGCGTTGGCCAGCATGAGGCTTCCCCCGAAGCCCAGCAGGGGCCGGACGAGCGCCGCCCGCACCGCCGGTCGCCGCATCGCCGGCGCCAGTCGCGCGCCGACGGCGGCATGGAGCACAAGTGCGACGAGGGCGGCGCCGGCCATGACGCCGAGCGCGGCGCCGGCGCCCCCGCCGGCCGACGCAACCACGGCGACGGCGATCACCTGGGCCACGCCGCTGCCGTTGGTGATGAGGACGTACAGGTCCCACCGGAGGCGTACCAGCTCCGGTGTGTTGATCACCGCGCTCACGATCCGGGCCAGCACCGCCACCGCCCCCAGCCTGAGAGCCAGGACCGCCGAGCCCTGCAGCGACGGCGCGAGGTGGAGGAACCGGTTCACGATCTCGGGCGCGGCCAGCCACATGACCAAGGCGGCGAGCAGGGTCGGGACGAGGGTGACGGCCGTCGCCGTCCACACGGCCTCCGCCTCGCCCCGTTCGTCGCCCCGGGCGTAGGCCTCTGACCCCATGCGGGTCGAGGCGGTGCCCATGCCCAGGTCGAGCACGGTGACGTAGCCGATCAACGAACTCACCAGCGCGACCAGCCCGTAGCTCTCGGCGCCCAGGAAACGGACGGTGAAGGGCGTGGCCAGGAACGCCACACCCAGGGACGCGGCCTGGCCCCCGAGGCTCCAGACGCTGCTCCGAGCGACGGCGCGACCCAGACTCGGGGCCACCACCACGACGGGTTCAGAACCGTCGGTCACGGGGCCATCGCCAGGGTCGGAGCTCACGATCCGCCCTGAGCGTAGCCGTCGCGGATTCCCCCGGCGAGCGCCAAGTGCGGGTCGGTTAGCCTGCCGACATGGCCACGCGGAGCTTTGTCAGCGTTCCCGACGCCACGCGCCCGCGGAAGTAGTTGCCCGTGAGCGGATCGGGAAGGCCATTCTTCTCCATCGTCGTCCCGACACGGAACCGGGGCCGGCTCCTCGAGCAGGCGCTGGCCGGCGTGCTCGGCCAGACCGAGACCGACTTCGAGCTGATCGTCAGCGACAACTGGTCGACCGACGAGACCGCGGCTGTCATCGCCGGCGCCGGGCAGAAGCGGGCGCTCACGGCCATCCGGCCCCCCAAGCCGCTGCCGATGGCCGATCACTGGAACTTCGCCGTGGCCCACGCCACCGGGCGGTGGATTCTGCTGCTGGGCGACGACGACTACTTCTCGAAGGACCTGCTGGCGACGGTGCGACCGGTGGTCGAAACGTCGGATACGACCGTGGTGACCTGGCACTCCGCCGTCTACCACCACAACATCGACATGCCGCAGGGTGACATCAAGAACGTCCCCTTCTATTACGACCCGTCGCGCATCAACAAGCTCGACATCATGTCGTGGACGGGGCGCACCTACCCCATCGACGCCCGCGAGCAGCTGACCAAGCTGTACGGGTTCCAGGACATCATCGCCCCGTCGGGGCACGTCTCGGCGTTGCGCAACGACCTGATCGAGCAGGTGGTGGGGTGGGCCGGCGCGCTCTTCCACCCGCCCTACCCCGACTTCGGCTGCTCGGCGGCGGTGCTGGCCACGGCCCGGACGATGACGTTCATCGACGTCCCGCTGCACGTCCTCGGCCGCGTCCCCCGGCTCGGAGCGCTCAGCTACCTCCTCTCGCCCGAGAAGCAGTCGGAGTTCAACGCGGCCATGGCCGCCGAGTACGGCCGTGACGATCTCTACGACGACCAGCCGCTGCAGTCGTCGACCCTGATCGCCACCAACATCGCCGCCTCCCTGGGGGTCGTGCGCCGGCTGATGCCGCCGGCCGCAGCGGAGGCGGCCTCCTTCGACTGGGAGCGGTACTTCATGCGCTGCCGCCTCGAGATCACCGCCATGCAGCGGGCCGGCTTCCCGATGGACGAGCTGGCCCGCCAGTACGAACGGGCGCTCGCCACGCAGCCGACGGAGCTGCAGGCCGCGGTCCGCTCGAACCTGGCCGTCCGCTTCCCACGGGCGGGCGACGCGGTGAGCCGACTCAAAGCGTCACCGCCGGCCCACCTGGCGCGAAAGCTGCTCTACAACCGCCGGCCGAGCGGCGAATCCCTCGGTGGCCGGGCCGACGTGGCGCGGTGGCGGGCAACGATCGACGGCGCCGACGCCGGCTTCTCCAACATCGGCGAGACCAGCGACTACGTCGACCGCCTGCGCCGGGACGGGACGATGGTGACGGTTGACGCCCGCTGACGGGGAAGCCAGACGGGTCCTGGTTACAGGCAGCGCCGGGTTCATAGGGCGCAGGGTCGTCGAGCAGCTCCGGGCTGACAACGTCGATATGGTCGAGCTCCGGCACCGGTGGCGCGACGCCGAGGACCTCCAGGCCCATATCGCCGGCGTGACCGACTGCATCCACCTCGGTTGGTACGCGTCGCCCCGGGACTACCTGAGCTCGGTCGAGGGCAACCTGGCCAGCCTCCAGAGCTCGGTCGAGCTGCTCCAGGCACTGGCGGCGAGCGGGTGCCGGTCGCTCGTCGCCGCCGGCAGCCAGGCGGAGTACGCCCAGTCCGACGACCCGCTCCGCGAAGACGGTGTCGTCGAACCGCGGTCGGTCTACGGCGCGGCCAAGGCCGGCTTCCATCTGCTGTCCACGAGCTCGATGGCCCGCGGCACCCTCGCAGTGGCGTGGGCCCGGCTGTTCAACGTCGTCGGCCCGGGCGAGCACCCCGACCGGCTGATCCCCAGCGCCGCCCGCGCGCTGCTCGCCGGCAGGCCGATGGACCTCTCGCCCGGCCGGCAGCTTCGCGACTACATCGACGTCAATGACACCGCCGGCGCCTTGATCCACCTCTCCAACCGCCGGGTCGCCGGCCCGTTCAACATCTGCACCGCCGAAGGCGTGACGCTGCACGACTTCGTGGCCGGGTTGGGCGACCGGCTCGGCCGGCGCGAACTGCTGCGGTTCGGCGCCCGCCCCTACGGGGACCACGAACCGATGAAGTCGGTCGGAACCAACGAGCGCCTGGTCGGCACCGGGTGGGTGCGCCGACACTCGACCGACGACACCCTCGACCGGATCGTGGCCTATTGGTCGGAGGCCGGCGATCGGCCGCCCGGATCGTGAACGTCCTCTACCTGTCCTATGACGGGGCGCTCGACCCCCTCGGCCGGTCGCAGGTCGTGCCCTACCTCGAACGCCTCAGCGCCCTCGGCCACCGCTACGACCTGATCACCTTCGAGAAGCCGGCGCAGTGGGCCCGGGTCGAAATGCGCCAGGAGATGGCCGACCGTCTCTCGGCTGCCGGCATCGCCTGGCACCCGCACCGCTACCACAAGCGGTTCTCTGTCGGCGCCACCACTGCCGACCTGAGCGTCGCCCGAGTCGTCGCCGCCCGCCTGGTCACGCGCCGCAAGATCGACCTGCTCCACGCCCGCTCGTACCCACCGGCCCTGGTGGCGCGCAGCGTCGCCCGGCGCAAAGGCCTGCCGTATGTGTTCGACATGCGGGGGCTGTACCCCGAGGAGCGGGTCGACGGTGGCATCTGGCCGGCGGGCGGCCGGCTGTTCCAGCTTGCCAAGCGGGCCGAGACGGCGCTCCTGCGCGATGCCGCCGCGGTCGTTACCCTGACGAACAAGAGCGTGCCGGTCGTCCAGTCACTCATCGATCGTGCCGGGGGCCGCGCACCGTTGATGGTCATCCCCACATGCGTCGACCTCGACCGCTTCAAGCCGGCGACAGAGCCGGCGGGCCGGCCGACCCTCGCCTACCTGGGCTCGCTGGGCACCTGGTACCTGGTCCCGGAGATGCTCCGCTTCGCCGGTGCGGCGGCGACCCACGCCGACACCCGGTTGCGGATGATCGTCAACGACCCCGACGGAGCGCTCCAGCCGATGGTGGACGCGGCCGGCCTGGCGCCGGAGGAGGTCGACGTGCGGTCGGTCCCCTACGACGCCGTGCCCCAGGCGCTGGCCGGCGTCACGGCCACGTTTGCGTTCATTCGGCCGGCGCCGTCGAAGGTGGCCTCGGCGGCGACCAAGGTCTCCGAATCGCTGGCGATGGGGCTGCCGGTGGCGGTCAACGAGTCCATCGGCGACGGCGCCGACCTGGTCCGCGACGAAGGACTGGGCGTGGTCGTCGACCCCTCCGCGCCGGACACCTTCCCTGAGCGCGCCGAGGCCCTCATGGCCCTGGCGGGCGACGATGCGGCTCGCCGGCGGTGCCGGGCCGCCGCCGAGCGGGTGTTCGACCTCGACAAGGCTGCGGCGGCGTACGATCGCCTGTACGCCGAGGCGGTCAGCGGCTGAGCGGGCCGGCGACCGCCAAGGCCCGCTCGATGCCGTCGCGGGTGAAGTTGGCGTAGGGCACGCCCGTGTGGCCGGCGGAGAGCCTGGGCTCGATGGGCTCACCCCGCTTGAGGTCGGTGACCAGCTGCTCCAGCGTCGCCCGGTCGCCGATCTGACGCTTGGCCGCGACTTCCTCGATCACCGGGCCGAGACCGTCGTTTCCCGTGACCTGCAGAACGTGGAACAGGCTGGCCAGGTAGTCGGCGTTGGGCCCGAGGGGGAACTCCTTTCGTTCCCGCATCCCGACAAAACCGTCGGCCGACGGGTGGAAGTCGAAGTACTCGACCACCTTGAGATCGAGCGTCTTGGCCAGCCCCGCCCGGGCCGCCGCTTTGGTCAGACGGGCGCTGTTGCGCTTCATCACCGGCACCCGCTTCACCCGGTCCTTCCACGACGTGGGCTCGCTCGAGCTCCAGAGGGCGAGGGTGATCGTCGTGTCGGACGTGTACAGCGGCACGTGGGCGATCTGGGCGTCGACGAAGGCGGCGTCGCCAAGGCCGTGGGGGCCGCGGTCGAGCGTGCGCATCGAGAACAGGTCGCGGTCGGGGTCGACGAGCTCGGGGTGGGTGAAGGTCCAGTGCTCGTAGCCGGGGCCGAACGCGGTTACCGTGGTGAGGAGCATCGTGCCGTGGTGGTGGATGGCTTTGGTCGACATGTCCGTCGACCTGTTGGGCAAGGGGATCCAGCAGTTGGCCACCAGCTCGAAGTGCGGTGTCGACGCGAGCATCACTGCGACCACGGGGTAGTTGCACCGGGACAAGCCGTCGTCGACGAGCAGGTGCCGGCGGAAGCCCTCGCGCATCGCCGACGGATCGGCGGCGATCGCCTGGAGGATACTGGCGCTGCGCTCGTGCGCCAGCCGCTTGTCGGGCGTCGCTGCGAACGTCCTGGTGAGAGTGTCGACGTACCGATCCATGGACAGAGTATTGCAGCCTCGGTCCTTCGAAAATACTCGTCCGCTCCGGCCAAAGGGGTCGCCTTGGAATCGGTCCCGAAGCGTTGGCTAGGGTTTCCGTGGTGGACCTCCCGCAAGGCCGCAGCCGAGCGAAGGCCATGCTCGGCGTCCTGACCGCGGCTGTCCTTGTCGGACTGCTGACCGTTCGGATGTACTCGGTCGTTGCCATGCTCATCACGACGGCCCTGGGAGCGATGGCGCTGGTGTTCCTGGTCCGGTCGATGGGCTCCGACAAGCAGGTGGCATTCGGCGGCCACACCGTCCTCTGGTGGACGGTTGCCGCGTTCGCCGCCCACCTCGTCGTCGGCCTGATGATCACCAACAGTTCGACGCTCTCCAGCTATCTGGGTGGCGACGCGTTCACCTACCATTTTCGCGCCATCGCCGTGCTGGATTCATGGAAGACGGGACTTCGCGGGCCCTCCCTACCGAACGGCAGAAGCGGTTTCTACTACCTCCTCGCCGGGCTCTACTGGCTGGTGGGCCCGCAGATCGGCGCCGGACTGGCGCTCAACGCCACCCTGGGCGCCGCCATCGTGCCACTGACCACAGATGTCACCCGACGACTCTTCGGGGAGAAGGCGGCGCTCTACACCCCGGCTCTGGTTGTGCTCCTGCCCAGCTTCTTCGTCTGGACCTCGCAACTGTTGAAGGAGGCGACGATCCTGTTTCTCGTCGCCCTGGCGTTGAACTGCGCGGTGCGAATCGTGGAACGGGTTTCGCCCGGCGCCGTGCTCGGGCTCATGTTCAGCCTGGCCGTTCTGTTCAACTTCCGCCACATCGTGGCCCTGACGGTGGCCGCTGGTCTGCTCGTCGGACTGGCCGTGGGCAGGCAAGCGGTGCTGAGCGGGATCGGTGTGGCCCTGAGCGTCCTCGCCCTGACCGCTGTCCTTATCTTGACGGCCGGAGTAGGCGGCGCCGGTTATCAGGCCGCGCTCGACCTCGACCTTCGCCAGGCGTCGGCCACCCGAAAGGGCCTGGCCGTCGGGGCCAACAGTGGTTTCAACGCCGCGGTGGACGTCTCCACCACCGGCAATGCCCTGTCCTACCTCCCGAAGGGCCTCATCGTCTTCTCAGTGGGTCCCTTCCCGTGGCAGCTCGGCGGTGCCCGTCAGCTTCCCGCCCTGTTCGACGTCGTCGCCCTGTGGGCGATGCTGCCCAGCCTCCGGCGAGGCTTTCGCCTCGGGCGCGATCTGGCCGGCCGCAGGATCTATCTCCTGGTGATCCCTGCTGCGGTGACGAGCATTCCCCTTGCTCTGGCCGTCGGGAACTTCGGTTTCCTGGCCCGGGAGCGCATGCAGGTGCTGCTCATGCTGGTGCCGCTGATCTCATTGGGTCTGGCGACCCGGAAGCAGGATGCGGATCCGACGGAGGACGGTGAGCGAGCGTTGGCGAGCACTGCCATGAGCGTCCCTGATGGTGCCCATACAGCTCCCATCCCCTAGGATCGTTAGTCCATGAGGCGGAGCTACCTGATCACCGGCGGCGCAGGGTTCATCGGATCCCATCTGATCGAGGCGCTCCTGGCCCGTGACGACCTGGTCGTCGCCTTCGACAACCTGTCCACGGGCCGGCTGCGCAACCTGGACCACCTCGGCCAGCACCCGAACTTCCACTTCGAGCAGGGCTCGGTGCTCGACGAGCTGGCGGTCGACAAGCTGGTGCACAAGTGCGACGTGGTGGTCCACCTGGCCGCGGCCGTGGGCGTGAAGCTGATCGTCGAGCACCCGCTGCACTCCTTCACCACCAACATTCGTGGCTCCGAAATCGTCATCGAGGCCGCCTTCCGCCACCGCAAGCCCATCCTGCTGGCCAGCACGTCGGAGATCTACGGCAAGAGCGGCAGCCGGCCACTACGCGAGGACGACGATCGCATCCTCGGTTCCACCTCGATCGCCCGATGGAGCTACAGCACGGCCAAGGCGGTCGACGAGATTCTGGCCTACAGCTATCACCGCGAGCGCGACCTGCCGACCACGGTGGTCCGGCTGTTCAACACGGTGGGGCCGCGGCAGAGCCCGGCCTACGGCATGGTCATCCCCCGCCTGGCCCGTCAGGCGGTTGCGGGTGAGCCGCTAAGCGTCTACGGGGATGGTACCCAGAGCCGTTGCTTCTGCCACGTCTCCGACGTCGTCGACGGGCTCCTCGGCCTGCTCGACCACCCGGACGCGGTCGGCGAGGTGTTCAACATCGGCTCGCAGGAAGAGGTCTCCGTCCTCAGTCTGGCCGAGCGCATCATCGATCGCGCCGCCAGCACGTCGTCGGTGGAACTGATCCCCTACGACCAGGCCTATCCGGCCGGTTTCGAGGACATGCAGCGGCGGGTGCCGAACATCGACAAGATCGGTGCCCTCACCGGGTGGGAGCCCACCCGATCGCTCGACGACATCCTCACCGAGACGGTAGGGGAGGCGGCCGCCGAGCACGCAGCGACCATCGCCGGCCCGACGTAGCCATGGGGCCATCCTGGGCCCACGCTTTCGTCGCCGCCGCCCTCCTCACCCTGGCCGGCACTCCCCTGCTGCGAAGGATGGCGCTGGCCACCAACTTCGTCGACGACCCGACGGCGGAGCACAAGCGTCACAAGGAGCCGATCCCGTATCTGGGCGGGATCGGTCTCATTGTCGGCGTCCTGGTCGGCCTCCTCTTCACCTCGAGTCTGACCCCGCAGGTCAAGGTGATCGCCCTGGGCGGGTCGTTCATCGGCTGCCTCGGTCTGCTCGACGACCACCGATCCGTTGGCGCCCTGTTCCGGTTCGCCGTGGAGCTGGGCGTGGCGGCTGCGGTGCTGGCCGCCGGCCTGCGGATCCACGCCACGGACACCCCCGCAATCGACGGTGTCTTCACCCTGATCTGGATCGTCGGTGTCACCAACGCGGTGAACCTGCTCGACAACATGGACGGGCTGGCTGCGGGAGTCACGGCTGCTGCGGCCACGGCCATCTTCGGCCTGGCCGTGCTGGGCGAACAGCCGACCACCGCCATCCTCGCCGCCGGCCTGGCCGGAGCCTGCGTCGGGTTCCTGGCCCACAACAAGCGCCCTGCATCGATCTTCATGGGCGACACCGGCAGCCTCTTCCTGGGCTTCGTGCTGGCCGTGTCCACCCTCGACGTCAGCCCCGCCCTGACCCCTCCGGGCAGCTTTGCCGTTCCCCTGATGCTCCTGGCCCTGCCGGTACTCGATACCAGCACGGTCACGGTGTGCCGACTGCGCCGGGGACGGTCGATCGCTCTCGGCGGCAAGGACCACCTGTCGCACCGGCTCGAGGCTCGAGGCCTGTCGGCCGGCCCCGCGGTGGCCGTACTGGTCGGGGTGGAAGCGGTGGTCGGGGTGCTCGCCGTCCTGGCCGGCCGGGAGGTCATCCCGCTGGCGGTCGCCGTGCTGGCGGTCACGGCCGTGCTGGCCGCACTCGCCTTCGCAACCGTGCAGGCGCCGGTCTACACAGAGGTCGTGGTGGGCCTGCCCCGCAGGCTGAAGGTGGTCGCCCTCGCTTGCGTCGCCGGCCTGGGGCTGCTGGCCGCGCCTGCCGCCCTGGCGCTCGTCCGGGCCCATGGCCCTGGCGTGGCCGCCGCCACCTCGGCCAGGAGCGGGCTCGCCGCGCTCGCCGCCGGCGACGCCGCTCGGGCCACCGAGCTGTTCGGACGGTCGACCAAGGGGTTCGATCGGGCCCGATCGATCCTGAACAACCCCATCAACTCCACCGGGCTCATCCTCCCCGGGCTGCGGGTGAACCTGGCCGCAGCGAGGGCGGTCGTCGATGCGGGGCGAGCGGCTACGGCGGCAGCGTCGAGTCTCAGCTCGGTGGCAGAGGCGTCCAGCTTGCGCGTCGGGGGCGCCTCGGATCCACTGCGTGAGCTCACGGCGCTCTCCCCTGCGCTGCGCGCTGCAGCCGCCACGATGCAGACCGCGGCCGGACGGCTCGGTGGATTCGATCGGC
>JBBSIS010000024.1:0-24229 GCA_038231955.1 Acidimicrobiales bacterium | reverse complement strand
GCACTGGGCCAGCTGGCGGTGGAGGCGGGCTTGAAGGTGGCCTGGTTAGCCCTTGTTTAACTGTGTGCTCTAGTCCGCCGCCACCGTGCCGATGACAACTTGACACTGGCCTTGGCTCGCATCCTGAGTTCGGAGCTGGTCGTGATCGATGACATCGGCCTGCTCCCGGTGAGCCCGGACGCGGCGGAGGGGCTCTACCGCCTCGTCGACGCCGCCTACGAGAAGCGCTCCGTTGCCGTGTCGTCGAACCTGCACCCGTCCGGTTTTGACGAGCTGATGCCCAAGACCTTGGCCGGAGCGACGGTTGATCGCCTCCTCCACCATGCTCACGTCTGCGTCACCACCGGCGACAGCGTGCGGCTCCAGCAGGCGACGACCGGCAAGGGGGTGAAGCCCCTGGAATGAGCACCGCGCAGGTTTGGTGGCCATCACCGCGCAGTTCTGATGGCCGCCAGCGCGCAGTTCGCATGTCCGCTACCGCGCGGGTTCTACTGGCCCTTGACAGCCCCATGCCTCCATCGCCGCCTCAAGCTCGAAGTCACCCTCCTCGACCAAGAGGTAGCCATCCTTGGCCCAGGCCGCCCGCCATGCCGCGATCTGCTCCTCAGCGGCCCGGGTGATCATGTCCTCGCACTCCTCGGCCCACTCCCAGATCCACGACCGCGGGTCGTCAGTCCAATCGGCCGGGTTGGGCCAGTCCTCCGGGCGGGGGAAGTTCTCAGCCAGGAGCACTTCGACCTTGGCCCGTGTCACGCGGATCGCTTCCATGTCTCAGCTCTCCTCTCCGTTGCCACGGGCCCGGGTCCTCGGGCGCCAGCTCAGTCGCTGCGGCCAGCACTCTCTTGTGCAGCTCTGCTGCACTGAATGGCTCGGGGTCGATTTCCTCCGTGGGCACCCCAACCCACCAGCCACAGCCGCACTGCGCGATCTGCGCCCATGGGATCGTCTCGCCTCCGTCGCGGTCGATCGTGACGGGGCAACGGACCTGGCCGCCCTCCGTACCGCAACGTGGGCAGTCGGGCTGCTGGCCCCAGACGATCACCCACTCGGCCTTCCAGCCCTGGGCGGTCTGGCAGCTCCGCAGCTCGGTTTGGATGCCCTCGGGCAGCTCGCCCTGCAGCTCGGCCAACATCAACTCGATCTCCATGATCTTCCTCTCTCTCTCTGATGTTTCGCTTTCACCATGCCGTTCGTCGAGGCTCCGGTCGATGGGCGCTCTTTCAGCCGGCCATAGGACCTTGCGAGAAGCACGGGTCGGCCCAGTCGGGGACTCGCAGCCGGCGGCGGCGAACCGCTCCACCTCGACCCCGTTCAGCCTCGGGGTCATGGTGCCGCTCAGCCAAGTAGCGGCGGCCGGCGTGACCGCCTCGGCCCTGCCGTCGTCCACGTGGTAGCGGTTTTGGACGATGACGAAGCCAGGCGTCCAAGTCGTGATGGACGATCCGTGTGATCCGCGGCAGGTACTTGGATTCGAGCGCGGTCAGAGCGACCGCCAGACCACGCCACGCCGTGGCCACCTCAAGGTCCAGGCCGGTCAACCGGTCCAGGGTGAACCGACGGGCCCCAGCGTCTCGGCTGTGCCGCATCTCGGGAAGGAGGCGCTCGGCAAGATGCAATCCCAGGAGCTGATGCGGAGACCAGAGGAAGCCACTGGCTGCGGAGGGCCAAAGCCACCTGTGGTCTCGATGGTTCGGTCCGAAGCGCATCGGCTGGGGATGGCGGCCGATCACCGTCGAGGGATGGATCGCCACAGCCGTCTTCGCCGTTGCCGCCGTGTTGGGAACCTTCATGGGCGGCTGGGGCGTCGCCGTTGCGTTGGCCCTCTACTTCGTCGTCATCGCGCTTACCGGCGGGAAGCCGGGACTTGCCGGGCTCGGCGACCGGAGCGACGGCACCAACCGCTGAGCCGGGTGCGTCCGTAGGGCCGGGAGCGGAGGCCGGGCTTCGAGGCTGCTTCCGGCGACACAGGGCGTGCGGGTGCGTCACGAAAGGCGCCGTCGTTGGACCAAGGATGCCGTTCCGAGTCGAGGTCTTCACAACGGCGGCGACGCCACGCATCGGCGGTCAGCGTGCCCTATCTGCTGGCGTTCGCCATCGTGGCCGAGGAGTTCGAGACCACTAGTCCGGTCACGACTGCATGCGGTGCGGCAAGCATCGGCCGCTGGCCTGACTGTGTGCTGGGCTTGCTCATCCGGGCTCGTTGCTCCCGCCATCCGACCTGCCAGCATGACGGGAACAAGCACCGGCCGCCGGTGGTCAGACGGCCACGCTAAGCGGCCAGCGGGAGCTTTCGAGCGATCTGGGGCCCAGTGGATCGGGAGGCGTTAGTCTTAGTCCCCTCTCCGACACATAAAAACCCTACGGATAAGGACGCCCTAACTGGTTCTGTTCGTAATTCGAACGTTTGTAGGCCAGCCCTGATACCGGCCGCGTCATAGATCCGCCGCCGCTCGTCGGGGTGGCCACGGCCAGCAGAGCCGGGAGGGCCTCCCCGCCCATAAGCAGATTCGGACGGCCTCGGGGGACACGCTCGGGGTTTCGGTGTGAGAGGCCAGCACGGCCTCGGCCTGGGCCAGGGAAGCCTGAGCAGCCCGCATCTTGACGGCCAGCAAGCTGGGGGCCCACCCCGGCCTCGATAGCGGTGGCGGCTGAGCTGCGGCGATGTGGTGGAAGGCTGGTGAGTTCGTTCCCGGCTCCACATCTCCCGAGATCGCCCAGGACCAGAACAGCCCACCGGCCATGTGGTGGGAGGCTGGAGAGCGTCTTTCCGGTTTGAGGGGGAAGCTCGGTCTCGGGGGCGTGCGCCTCGTCTGGCGCCCGGTGGACAGGAAAGGCCTGTTCGATCTACGACGACACAAATTACGCTCGAAAGGCTGAGAAATGACCAGACGCAGATGTCGTAGGCCGCAATCCGGCATGGTAGGAGAACCCGACTTCTTCCGATTCGCGGAGGCATCTCTCATGGCCGTGCAAATTCACCCCGTTCCCGCCGAAGGCGAGCCGGATCTCCCGACCCCTCTGAACGCCGATGGGGAGCCGTTCCAGTACTGCATGATCTTCAACGCCGATACCGTCATGGCGTTCTCCGACTCGGCCACCGAGCTGGTCGATCTGATCATCGAGGGGTATCTCGACATCTCCGAAGATGATGTGGTGGAACAGGCTATAGCCCGCACCCTGTTCGCGGTAGGTGCCCAGGTACGGACCCAGGCATCCATCATGTCTCGGGCCAATGCCGCCCTGGCCACCCCCGAAGAGCTGGCGATCCTGAACGGCAGCCGGGACACCCCGCCCCGACTCGCGGTGTGGGGTTCCATCATCCCCTTGGTGCTGGTGGACGCCTTCTACCAGCCCTTCTCGGACATCCCCCGACCGGTTGGCCGTCCCCGAGATGGTGGCGAGCCGGACTCGAACATCATCTGGCTGTCTTTCGCCGACGAGGTGGAGTTCCTCACCGGCCTTAACCGCTGCGGTGAGATCCAGCTCGCCACCTTCACCGGCTCACCGGCGGGAGCCATCTTTGGCGGCAAGACTGCCCGATAACGCTCTGGAGCCGGGCGACCGGTATCCCCAAGGTGCCGTTCGTTGACAGGGCAAACGTTGCCTGACGCGGTACTAGAGTCAGCTGGCCTCGTCGAGCTGGTCGCCCTCGTCACCCTCGGCTCCCCCGCCGCTTTCCTGGCCCTCTGCATCCTCGCCGGCCTCCTCGCCCTCGCCCTCGGCTGCCTCCTCGTCGACCTGGTCGAGCTGGTTACCGATCCCGGTCGAGGCCGACCGCGTGCTCTCTTCTACTTCTGCAGCGTAGAAATTGAGTGTGGTGGTGGGCGAGGCGTGCCTAAGCATGGCCTGAGCCGCCTTCACATTGCCCGTGCTATCCATGATTTGAGTGCCGACGTAGTGCCTGAATTGCCGGAGCTGCACGCCCGCGACTCCCGGCCCGATGCGGGCCCGCAGGCGCCGGAAGCGGCCTGTAGGAGTGTCCGGGTGCCAACACCGGCTCCCGTCGAGGTCCATTGAGAAAAGGAATGACTCCGGCCGTAGCTCAACCTCGCCCACCCGGGCCCGCTCCTCGCACCTGGCCCGATGTGCCTTTAGGACGCTCATGGTGCCCGCGTCGAGGGGCAGGCGGTCCTTTTGGTGGGTCTTTGTATCTTTAACCACGATCCCTGTCGCAGCGGTGCTGACGACCGACCGCTCGACGTTGATCCCCGAGCCGGCACAATCCACGTCCCGCCACTGGAAGCCGACCACTTCCCCGCGCCGGCAACCGCTGGCCGCACTCAACCGGAGATAGACGGCATAGTCGGGATCCGTGGTCTGCACTTCGGACAGGATTCGCCGCACCTGGACCGACGATGGCGCGCTCGGCTTCCTTTTCTCAACCCTCGGTTTGGTCACGTCATCGGCAACGTTTGCCTTGACGAGTTGCCACTTCCTCGCCTGTTTCAAAGCACCGTGGATGAGAGCGTGCACGGCTATGACCGTCAGCGGATCCATGCCCGGCCGGCGGAGCATGTCGGCATAGAGCGCATCTATCTGAATCGCCTTGAGCCGGTCGAGCTGGACACGCTCAAGGTCCGCCAGCTCCCGCCTCCGCCAACCCCGATAGCCCTCGACCGTCCGGGGCGACCGCCCAAGCGTCTCTAGGTGGGCCAGGTACTTGTCGAGGAAGGCGCCGAACGTCATCTTCCCGCTAGGAGCGACCTCATCGGCCTCGACCTGCCGCCAAAGCTCCGCGAGCTTCTTATCCGCCCCCCGAGCGCTGCCTTTGAACCTCCGGGACACCTGCCGCCGCCGGCCATTGGGCTTGACCTCGGCCTCGACCCTTAGCTCCCACACCCCTGGCGATATCTCGCGCTTAGAACCTGGCATACCCACCACTCTACGCAGTTTTGAGAGCGTGCGTGAGTTTTCCGTGAGTTTTGGCTACCTCATCGACCTACCTGGAGCCTCGAAATGTGGAGGTTATGGCCTCTGACCTGCGGTTATGCTTGGAGCCCGAGGTCGGATTCGAACCGACGACCTGCTCATTACGAGTGAGCTGCTCTGCCGGACTGAGCTACCCGGGCGGGCGGTCGAGTATTGCACGCCGGTCGCCCACAGGTGGAAGGTGGAGCAGCAGATCCTGGAGCAGCAGGGCCTCGACGGGATTGCGGACCATGGCTTCGGCTGCGGCCTGTAGGGCGGCGACGGCGGCCACGCACGCCCGGGCGTTGCCGGTGCCGTGGTGCAACGCGTCGCCGTAGACGCCGGCCAGGGTGGCCAGGCCGAAGCGCAACTCGTCGTGGCGCAGGCGCCGGAGCTCCCGCTTGTGGCGTTCGGCCAGCACCTTGCGGCCGGAGCCCCGCTCCCCGGTCCGCTCGACGCGCTCCTCCAGCTCTGTCACCTCTGCGCCCTGGCGGGCTTCCAGAGTGGCCACGCCGGCGGATCCCAGAAGGTCGGCCAGGTCGGAGGCGACCACCGCCACCGTGGCGCCGGTGCCGTCGAGGCGAGCGGGCACGGAGCGCCACGTCTCCCGACGGGCACCGAAGCCACGGTCGTGCGCCAGGAGCCGGGCCCGGTCGAGGCGGCCACCAGCCACGCCGGCGACCTCGGTGGCCGTCACCGGCTCGACGCCCTCGCCCACCAGCGCCTGGGCAAGCTGATCATCGCTGAGGGGCCCGAAGTCGACCTGCACGCAGCGCGAGGCGATGGTCACCAACTCGGGCGGCAGCTGCTCGGCCAGGATCACGAACACGGTGCTCGGCGGCGGCTCCTCCAGCACCTTCAACAGCACCGACGCTGCGTCCCGCACCAGATGGAAGTCGGTCAGGACCAGTACCTTGCGGGGCCCCTCGTTGGGCGACCGCATGGCCAGGCGGCGGACCTCCCGGGCCTGGTCGATGCTGATCGAGGGCCCGGATCGCTCGACGACCACCAGGTCGGGATGGACCTCGGACTGCGCCCGCCGGCAGACGTCGCACGCGTCGCAGCCACCCCGCGGGCACAACAGGGCAGCGGCGAAGGCGATGGCCGCGGTGCGCTTGCCGGAGCCGGGGGGCCCGACCAGCAGGTAGGCGTGCACCGGCGCCACCACCGCGGCGCGCAGGTGGGCGACGGCGCGCTCCTGGCCCACCAGATCCTCGAACACGCTCATGAGGCTCCCGATGACCACTGTTCGAACGCCAGCAACACCCCTGACGACACCTCGTCCACTGTGCCCGAGCCGTTCACGATGCACCAGTGGCGGGGGTCGGCGGCGGCCAGGGCCCGGTAGCCGTCGGCCACGCGACGGTGGAAGGCGGCGCCTGCGCCCTCCATGCGGTCGAGGTGGCCGCCAAGGCGGGCGACAGCCACGTCGGCGGGCACGTCGAGCAGGATGACGAGATCCGGCTCGATCCCGCCTGCGGCCCAGGCTGACATCCCGGCCAGCTCGGCGACCTCGAGGCCGCGGGCGTAGCCCTGGTAGGCGAGGGTGGAGCCGACGAAGCGGTCGCTCACCACGTCTGCGCCCCGGGCCAGGGCGGGCCCGACAACCTCGGCGACGTGCTGGGCCCGGTCGGCCAGCATGAGCAGCGCCTCGGCCCGGGCGTCGAGGCGACCGACGGCGGGGTCGAGGACCAGAGCCCGCAGCGACCGGCCCACGTCGGTGCCCCCGGGCTCCCGGGTCAGCACCGCCCCCAGCCGCTGCGCCAGCACGACGGCCTGGGTGGACTTGCCGCTGGCTTCCCCGCCCTCGAACACGATGAGACGACCCATTCCGTCCGGGCTCCCGGTGCGGCCCGGGAGGTTCACTTCCGCAGCGTAGGTGAGCGAGGCCTATTTATTGGGCTTCGCCGTCGCCTTGGCTTTGGCCTTCGGCGCCGCCTTGCGCTTCGGCGCCGCCTTGCGCCTGGGGGCCGTGGGGCCCTTGTCCCGCTTGTCCTGGAGCAGCTGCGCGGCCCGCTCGACGGTGAGCGACTCCACGTCGTCGCCGGTGCGCAACGATGCGTTGACCTCGCCGTCGGTCACGTAGGGCCCGAAACGGCCCTCCTTGACCACCATTGGCAACTTGGTGACCGGATTCTCGCCCAGCTCTTTGAGCGGGGGCGCCGCCGCTCCCCGCCGTCCCCGCGTCTTTGGCTGGGCCAGTACGGCGAGCGCCTCCTCCATGGTGAGGGTGAACAGCTGCTCCTCGTCCTCCAGGCTGCGGCTGTCGGTGCCCTTCTTCACGTAGGGCCCGTACCGGCCGTTCTGCACGGTGATCTCGGCGCTGTCCGCCGGATCCTGGCCCAGGCTACGGGGAAGGGTGAGCAGCCGGAGGGCGTCGTCGAGGGTGACGGCCTCCAGGTTCATGTTCTTGAGCAGCGACGAGGTGGGGGGCTTCTTCTTCGAGGTGGAATCGGTCTCGCCCAGCTGCACGTATGGTCCGAACCGCCCGGCCCGGGCGATGACGGGCAGCCCGGTGTCGGGGTCGTCACCCAGCACCCGGTCGCCGCTGGGGGTGGCCAGCAGCTCGGCGGCGAACTCGGCGGTGAGCTCGTCGGGGGCGATGCCCTCGGGCACCGCCGCCGTCTCGCCGTCCCGGGACAGGTAGGGACCGTACCGGCCCACCCGAACGACGATCTCCTTGCCGTCGGCGTCGGCGCCGATCGGGATGGAGTTGATGGCCCGGGGGTCGATCGCCTCCAACCGGTCCTTGACCATGTCCCGCAGGCCGATCCGGCCATTCCCGGCCGCTGCGGCTGAGAGACCGGCATTGCCGGCCGCTGCGGCCGCTGACCCGTTGCCGCCCGTCGCTACCGACGAAGCGCCGGTTCCGAAGTAGAACCTCGACAGCCAGGGCTGGGCCTCCTCGGAGCCGGTGGCGATGCCGTCGAGGTCGTCCTCCATACGGGCGGTGAACGCGTAGTCGACCAGGTCGCCGAAGTGGCTCTCGAGCAGGCTGACCACGGCGAAGGCGGTGAAAGAGGGAACGAGGGCCGAGCCCTTCTTCCACACGTAGCCCCGATCCTGGATGGTGGCGATGATCGACGCGTAGGTCGACGGCCGGCCCACGCCCATCTCCTCCAAAGCCTTGACCAGCGACGCCTCGGTGAACCGGGCCGGCGGCTGGGTGGCGTGGTCCTTGGGCTCGAGTGACTCGGCGATGACGGCGTCGCCGACGGACAGGGCGGGCAGGCGGACTTCACGGTCCTCCAGCTCGGCAGTCGGGTCGTCGGAGCCCTCGACATAGGCCCGCAGGAACCCGGGGAACTCGATGACCTTGCCGCCAGAAGAGAACTCGGCCTCCTCGCCCGAGGACGAGGAGCCGGTGATGCGCACCTGCACGCTCTTGCCCCGGACGTCGGCCATCTGGGAGGCCACCGTGCGCTTCCACACCAGCTCGTACAGGGCGGCCTCGTCGGGCGCCAGCTCCCGGGCCACCTGCTCGGGCGTGCGGAAGCTGTCGCCCGCAGGACGGATGGCCTCGTGGGCCTCCTGGGCGTTCTTCACCTTCTTCTCGTAGCGGCGGGGCTTGTCGGGCACGTAGTCGGCGCCGTAGAGCTGGTTGGCCTGGGTGCGGGCCGCGTTCAGGGCCGTCTCCGACAGCGCGGTGCTGTCGGTGCGCATGTAGGTGATGTAGCCGTTCTCGTAGAGGCGCTGGGCCACGCCCATGGCCCGCTGGGCGGTGAAACGCAGCTTGCGGCCCGCCTCCTGCTGCAGGGTCGACGTCATGAACGGGGGGTACGGCGTGCGGCGATAGGGCTTTTCGTCGACCGACTTCACCGTGAAGGCGGTGTCGGCCAGACGGTCGACCAGGCCCCGAGCGGCCTCGGGATCGAGGACCACGACCTCCGAGGCGGTGCGGGCGCCGAACTCGTCGAAGTCACGGCCGGTGGCCACGCGGGTGCCGTCGAGGGAGACCAGGGTGGCGCCGAAGGGCGGGCTCTGGCGCGAGAACCGGGCCTCGACGTCGGAGTACGACGCGCTGCGGAAGCGCATACGGGCCCGTTCCCGCTCCACCAGCACCCGGGTGGCCACGCTCTGGACCCGGCCGGCCGACAATCGAGGCAGGATCTTGCGCCACAGGACGGGCGACACCTCGTAGCCGTAGAGGCGGTCGAGGATGCGCCGGGCCTCCTGGGCGTCGACCAGGCGCCGGTCGAGGTCGCGCCAGTTGTCCACCGCCTCACGGATGGCGCCGGGGGTGATCTCGTGGAACACCATCCGCCGCACGGGCATCCCCTGGGGTGGAGCGAGCACCTCCATGAGGTGCCAGGCGATGGACTCCCCCTCACGGTCCTCGTCTGTGGCCAGGTAGAGCTCGGTGGCGCCCTTGAGCGCCGCCTTCAGCTTGCTGACGACCTGCTTCTTCTCGTTGTGGACGACGTAGAGCGGCTTGAAGCCGTTGTCGACGTCGACGCCCAGCCGGGCCCAGGACTCACCCTTGTAGGCGGCGGGGATCTCCTTGGCGTCCTTGGGCAGGTCGCGGATGTGGCCGACGCTCGACTCGACCACGAAATCGTCGCCCAGGAAGCGGGCGATCGTCCGGGCCTTGGCCGGCGATTCGACGATGACGAGGGGCTTGGCCATGAAGTACGACAATTGACAGGCCACGCCGCCCCTGTCAAACGACCGGGTCAAACGACCGGGTCAAACGTCGTGCCGGATGCATGCCGCCCGGCGGGCGCGTCTACGGTGCAGGAATGAACCCCGCGTCCCTGATCGAGGCGTTCGGCACGCTCGGTCTGTTCCTGATCGTATTCGCCGAATCGGGATTGCTGGTGGGCTTCTTCCTGCCGGGGGATTCATTGCTGTTCACCGCCGGGCTCCTGGCCTACAAGGGGGTGCTCAACCTTCCCGTCGTCATGATCGTCGCCGTTGTCGCCGCCATCGCCGGTGACCAGGTCGGCTACGTCATCGGGCGCAAGGCGGGCCCGGCCCTGTTCAAACGGCCGGATTCCCGGCTATTCCATCAGAAGAACGTCGAGCGGGCCCACGCCTACTTCGAGAAGAACGGGCCGAAGACCATCATCCTGGCCCGCTTCCTCCCGGTCATCCGTACCTTCACCCCCGTCGTCGCTGGTGTCGGCCGCATGGACTACCGGCGATTCGTCACCTTCAACGTGATCGGCGGGGTGCTGTGGGGCGCGGGCGTGACCATCCTCGGTTACACCCTGGGCCGCACCATCCCCGATGTCGACCGCTGGCTCCTTCCCATCATCGTGGTCATCGGCGCCATTTCGTTCGTGCCCGTCATCCTCGAACTGCTGAAGATGCGTCGCACCGGCAAGACGGCCGGCATGGTCGTCGCCGAACCGACTGACGCCACCCAGTAGCAGCTGATCCGACCCGGTGACGATCACCCTGGTCGCCGGCCTGGCCCTCGCCGGCGTGGGGTGGGGAGCGATGTTCGGCCTCGGCCGTCCTGGGTTCTGGGGCCGGGCCACCGGGGCAGGGCTGGCCATCGGCGCCTACACGCTCGCCGTCCAGCACGCGCGGGTCGCCGACCTACTGCGCCCCAACCTCGTCGACCTCGCCCTGGGCGTGGCCGGCGCCGTCACCCTCTACGGAGTGTTCTGGGCCGGCAATGCCGTCCTGCGTCGCCGGCTCCCCGCCATCGCCCGCCAGATCGACGACCTGTACACCGTCCGCTCCGTCCGCCGTCGCACCGACCGCCTGCCCATCCCCGTCGTGCTCGTCGTCGTCGGTACGTGCGAGGAGCTGTTCTGGCGGGGCCTGGTCCAGGCCCGGGCCGGGTTCCTCGTCGCCCTCGCCTGCTACGCCGCCGTCCATGTGTGGGAGCGCAAGGCGGTGCTGGTGCTGGCCGCAGTGACGGGCGGGGCGTTCTGGGGCGCCCTGTTCGCCATGCGGGGCACGCTGATGGCGCCGATCGTCAGCCACGTCCTGTGGGATCTCGCCGTCGTGATCTGGTTCCCATTCACAGAGGCGCCGCCGGCTCCGGAGCGCTGAGCTTGCGCCTTCAGACCCTCGGCCTACTTGACGACCGAGCGCTGGTAGGCCCGCACGGCCAACGGGGCGCACACGGCGATGATGCCCACGACCCAGATCAGGGAATACAAAGTCGGGTGGTTGATCGACCACGGGTCGCCGGGGCCGGGGACCGTGCCCGGATTGCCGAACTGAAGTCGGACCGAGTTCGACAGGGTCGTCACCGGGTTCCACTCGGCTATCGTCCTCACGACGCCTGGCATGGTCTCGGTGGGTACGAAGGTGCTGGCCAGGAACGTGATCGGGAACAGGACGGCGAAGGCGATGCCCTGCACACCCTCGGGAGTGGCCACCACACTGCCGAGCAGCACGCCCACCCAGATCATGGCGAAGGCGAAGGCGATCAGAAGGAGATAGCCCAGGACGGCCCGGACCACGCCATCGTGGATGCGCCAGCCGATCGCCAACCCGCACAGCGACATGAGGACGATCGGCAGCAGCGACTTGAACAGGTTGGCGACAGCGTGGCCGCCCAGCACCGCACCGCGCGCCATGGGCAGGGCTCGGAACCGGTCGACGGCCTGGTTCTTACGGTCGTTGGCCAGGGCCATGGCCACGCCGAAGGCGGAGAACACGATGGTCTGGGCAAAGATGCCGCCCATCAGGAACTCCTTGTAGCTGCCGCTCCCGGGCACGGCGATGGCGCCGCCGAACACGTAGGCGAACAGCAGCACGAACATGATCGGCTGGATGGTGGCGTCGGACAGGGCCTCCGGCTGGCGCTTCATGTGCATGAGGCCGCGGCGGGCGATGACCCAGGTGTCGTGGAGTATGCCGCGAGCAGGCTCGGGGCTGCGGTCGGGGGCGACGGCCTCGGTGGGAATGGTGGGAACAGTCATGTAGTCGCCTCCTCGGCACTGTCGTCAATGTCACTGTCACTGGTACCGGATCCGGTCAGGGTGAGGAAAACCTGGTCGAGGGTGGGCTGGCGCAGGCTGAGGTCGTCGATGGCGATCCCGGCGCCGGCGAGCGCCTTGGCCACGTCGACGAGCACCTCCACGCCTCCGTCGATCGGGGAGGTCACGGAGCGGGCGCCCCCATCGACCGTGGGCTGCGACTGGGTCACCGAGGCCACGATCCGGGTCGCATCGTCGAGCTGGGCTGGCTCCACCACCACGACCTGCACCTGGTCGCCGCCGACTTCCCGCTTGAGCTTGCGGGCGTCGCCCCTGGCGATGATGCGCCCGCGATCGATGAGGACGATGTCGTCGGCCAGGCGCTCGGCCTCCTCCAGGTACTGCGTGGTCAGTACCACGGTGGTGCCGGTGCCGACCAGCGTGTCGATCACTGTCCACAGCTCGCTGCGGGCCCGGGGGTCGAGCCCGGTGGTGGGTTCGTCGAGGAACAGCACCTCGGGATGGCCCACGAGGGTGGCAGCCAGGTCGAGCCGGCGGCGCATACCGCCGGAGTACCCCGACACCACCCGGTCGGAAGCTTCGGTCAAGGAGAACTCGTCGAGCAGCTCGGTGGCCCGGGATGCCGCGGCCGGGCGGCGGAGCTGATGCAGCTCCCCCAGCATGACCAGGTTCTCGCGGCCGGTAAGCAGTGGGTCGACGGTGGCGTCCTGGGCGGCCAGGCCGATCCGTCGGCGCACCTCGGTGCCCTGCGTTCGGACGTCGAACCCGGCCACGGTGGCCCGGCCCTCGTCGGCGTCGGTCAGCGTGGCGAGGATGCGTATCGCGGTGGTCTTGCCTGCGCCGTTGGGCCCGAGCACGGCGGTGACGGTACCGGCGGGAACCTCGATGTCGATGCCATCGAGGGCGGTCGTCGACCCGTAGCGCTTGACCAGGCCCTGCGCTTCGACGGCGTTGTTCATGACGACAAACTGCCTTTCGGATCGTGCCGCCTTCCAGCGGCTGCAGCTTCAAGGTTGCACATACGTCCGACGTCGGTCAGCTTGATTTCTCATCGGTCCCCCATCCGACGTCGGCCCGGGCCGGACCACAGCGCTGAGCGTCGCCCTTCACGGGCGCCCCGCCCATGACGCTCCGACGGGATCAGGAGGGCGACGCCGCCTGCTGATCGACCGTGGCGAAGGCGAGGCAGGCGTTGTGGCCCCCGAAACCGAACGATGTGGAGATGGCGAGGGTGGGCGCAGCAGGGCGGCCGACGTTGGCCACATGGAGCAGGTCGCACGCCGGGTCGACATGGTCCAGGTTGATGGTCGGCGGCAGGAACCCGTCGTACATGGCCATGATCGTCACCATGGCCTCCAGGGCGCCCGCCGCGCCGGTGAGGTGACCGGTCATCGACTTGGTGGACGACACCGGCACCGACGCCACCGCCTCGCCGAGGGCATGTCGCAGCGCCCGGGTCTCGGCCACGTCGTTCAGGACCGTGCTCGTCCCGTGGGCATTCACGTAGCCCACGGCCTCCGGCGCCCGCCCGGCCTTCGTCAGGGCCAGGGTGACGCACCGCGCCGCCTGGGTGGCCGACGGGTCGGGCTGGGTGACGTGGCCGGCGTCGGCTGTCGCTCCGTACCCGACCAGCTCTGCGTAGATCGGCGCGCCCCGAGCCCGGGCGTGGCCCAGCTCCTCCAGGACCACGATGGCCGCACCCTCTCCGGAGACGAAGCCGTCACGGTCGCAGTCGAACGGTCGCGACGCGGCCTCGGGATCGTCGTTGCGGCGGGAGAGGGCGCCGATGGCGCAGTACATGGCCATCCCGACGGGGGTGATGGCGCACTCGGTGCCCCCGGCCAGGGCCACCACGGCGTCACCTCGGCGGATCTGCTCGGCCGCCTCACCGATGGCGTGGGCGCCGGACGCGCAGGCGCTGACCACCGCGAAGTTGGGCCCCCGTGCCCCGACGTCGGCCGCCACCATTCCCGCCGGCATGTCGACGAGCATGCCGGCGGCGGCGTACACCGAGATCCGCCGGTAGCCACCCTTGGCGTAGGCCAGGACAGCCTGCTCGGCCATGGCCAAGCCCCCCACGCCCGACGAGACGATCACCGCGGTGTCGTCCGCGATCGGCGCCAGGTCGATCCCGCTGTCGGCGACCGCCTGGCGTGCCGCAGCCACCGCCATGGCCACGGGCCGGCTGGTGCGACGCGCCTCCTTGCGACCCAGGAGCTCGACCGGGTCGAAGCCCTTCACCTCGCCCGCGACCTGCGACGGGAGGTCGGACGGGTCGAAGGCGGTGATCCGCGCCACGCCGCTGCGTCCCCGGCGCAGGCCGTCCCACGTCGAGGCCCAGTTGTTGCCGAGGGGCGACAGGCAGCCCATACCGGTCACCACCACCCGCACCCTTTCGGCCGGCTGACCGGTCACGATGCGTCGGCCCGGAGGACGAGGGCGGCGTTCTGACCGCCGAAGCCCGCCGCGTTGACCAGCACCGACCTCAGGGTGCCCGGTCGGGGCGACCCCATGACGTGGTCGAAGGCGCAGTCCGGCTCGACGTGGTCGGGTTCGAGACCTCGCGTCGCCGGCAGGACCTGGTGATGGATGGCCAACGCCGCCACCAGCACCCCGAAGGCGCCCGCTGCGCCCAGACCGTGGCCGAGGGCGGACTTGGGGGCGGTCACGGCCAAGGCCGGTGACGGACCGAAAACACTCCGCAGGGCCCGCGCCTCGGCCAGGTCACCCTGGACGGTGGCGGTGGCGTGGGCGACCAGGGCGTCGACGTCGTCGGGCAACATCTGCGCATCGGCCAAGGCCCGGCGCATGGCCGAGGCTGCGCCTCGTCCCTCGGGATGAGGCGCAGCCAGGTGGTAGCCGTCGCCAGCGCTGCCGCCGCCCGCCACCTGGGCCAACACCCGCGCGCACCGTTGCCGGGCATGGTCCCGTCGCTCGAGCACGACCACGGCCGCGCCCTCGGAGGCGACCGTCCCTGCCCGCCGGGCGTCGTAGGGACGGCACGCGGAGGACGGATCGGGCCCCGCCGGCGCCAGCGCTCCTGCGTTGGCCAGCGAGCCGAGGAGCATGGGCGACAGGGCGCCGTCGGTGGCGCCGGCGAGGACGACGTCGGCCTCTCCCCGCTGCAGGAGGCGGAGACCATCGATCACCGCCTGCACGCCGGCGGCGCACGCTCCGACCCCGCCCAGCACCGGGCCGGTGGCGCCGAGGACGATCGACGGCTGGCAGGCGGCCATGTTGGCGCCGTAGACGGGCGTGAAGAGGGGGCTGACCCGGGCCGGACGGCGGGCCGCAGCGCCGGCGGCCGCCTCGGCCTCGATCAGGCCCCCGGCGCCGGTGTGCACGACGACGCCCAGACCGTCGCCCGAATAGCCGTCCAGGCCGGCGTCGGCCAGAGCCATGCGGGCTGCGGCCACCGAGAACTGGCTGAAGCGACCCATGCGCCGGGCCGCGTGGCGGTCGACGAAGTCCTCGGGGTTGAACCACGCGGCCTGGCCGACGACCTCGCAGCCGGCCCGCCGCAGCCCTTCGGGCGCCGCCTCCAGGCCCGAGTCCCCGGCCAGCAACCGCGACCAGGTCGCGATTGCATCACCGAGCGGGGTGACGGCGCCAACCCCGGTCAGCACAACAGTGGTGTCGGCGCTGGTCATGGCTCTACCTTGCCGCGCCAGCACGGGACGCCCGCGGCAGCACCCCGCGCCAGCCCGTTGCCCACCCCAAAGGCGTACAGTCGTACACCATGGTCAGCGCCGTCACCCAGAAGGAAGCCGGCCGGCTCTCGGAGCACTTGGCCGTCATCGCCGAACCCCACCGCCTGCTCATCCTGCGCCACCTGCGCCGTGGTCCCCGCAGCGCCGGGTACCTGGCCCGGGCCCTCGATCTGCCCCAACCGCTGGCCGCCTACCACCTGTCGGTCCTACTGCAGGCCGGCCTCATCACCAGGCGGCGCAAGGGCCGGTTCACCTGTTACGCCGCCGATCGCGTAAAGGTGGGCGAGCTGTACCGCAGCGTCGGCCGCCTGGTGGGCGCCGCCGGTGCCGTCTCCGAACGGGGGCCGGCGACGGACGACCCGTGCTGAGGGGGCCACCGGCTTGGCGGCGGTGGTGACCGGACGATCCGACCGGGCCGGTCCGTGGAGTGCCGAGGTCGTAGCCGGCAGCTTCGTCCGCCCGAATGGGTGAGCGCCGTATCACCTACCTGACACGACCGACGTCCCAGACATGGGGTGGCCGGCCGTACCGCACAGGCAAGATCGACAAACGGGCTGAGGGAGACAATGGAACTGGAACTGCGCCAGGCGACAGGGAGCCGATGAGCGAACTCGAGCTGCGAGTGCGCATCGTGGTCGCCACCCACCTCGACATCGATCCCGACCGGCTCCTCCTGGACGCGCTCCTGGGTGACGATCTTTGCATCGACTCCCTCGACGCTGTCGACCTCACCATGGTGCTGGAGGACGAGTTCGACATCGCCCTGCCGGACGAGGTGGTCGACAAGGTCCGCACGTACGGGGACGTGGTCATCCTGGTCCAGGACCAGGTCGCCACCCGGACCGCCGTCGCCGACAGCCCGTCCTGAACCTCTGCCGGCAATGCTGGCAACGAGACGCTGGCGGCTACAAGATGGCCTTGACCAACAGGACGATCAGCACGATCACCACGATGACCGGCAGCCCGATGAGCCATCCGACAACAGCGACAACGGGCATGGTGATCTCCTCCGGATGGAGCGGCGTTCCGCTCAGTCCTGGGCTTGTACCCCGTCACCGCCGACCGCATACTTCGACGGCGTGCTCCATGTCAGCCTGCGTGCGGCCCGGCGGCCACGGGATGGTCGAGGTCGGCCACCAACGGCGATCGGGTCAGCGTCACCACGGCCACGACGATGACCACCACACTGGCGGCCTCCAGCACGGCGTCGAGGGGGTGGAAGGCAATACGCTCGCGGAACGCGACGATCCCGATGAAGGCGGACACCAGCGGATCGGCGATGACAACGAGCGGCATCGACGCATCGAGGGGACCGGCATGGAGAGCGCTCTGAGCCAGTAGGACGCCGACGCTGGCGATGAGCAGCCATGCGTAGGGCTCCCACGAGCTGAGGGCCTCGATCAAGCCGTGATTGAACACGTGACCCGACGCCTTGGCGAGCGCCGCGGTCAGGGCGAAGACCGCCCCGCTGCTGGCACCGAGACGCCGGGCCCGAGCCCGACCCGGAGAGGCGGGTGCCCCCAGGACGAGCACCGCGACCAACAGGCCGGTACTGGCGATGACGGCGATCCACCCGATCCCCGTGGAATGAGAACGACCGCGGGTGGGATTGGCCAGGATCAAGAACACAGACAGGCCCATCACGAGCCCGATGGCGCTGCACCATTCCCTGGCGGCAAGGCGGCGGTGGCAGACGGCTGCCGCCACCGGCAGTGTGAACAAGAGCCCGGTGATCAGCAGCGACTGGACCACGAGGAGCGCGCCACGGCGCAGGGCCAGGAACTGGAGGACGACGGCAGCCACGTCGGTGGCATTGCCCAGCAGCCAGCGGGGCCGGCGGGCCAACTGCAGGAGCAGCCCGGGACGCATCGAGTGCTTCTGGTCCACCGCCGACGCCGCCGAGTGCTGCAGCACCGACGTGACGCCGTACATCATGGCGGCGCCCAGAGCCAGGAGAAGGGACTCGGGGTGCGCCAAGAGATGTTGGTGCATGTAACAGTCATACCCCGTGATCGCCGTCACGCCCGTCGCCGATTGTTCGCCGTGCTGGCGGACCTCGCCCCGGCCTACGCTCTTGCCCTGACAGAGCAGGGCGACCCCCCTGCTCACGGACTGGCAGGGAGAATGCAGGGTGAGCATCGCGAAGGCGAAGGCCGATCGAGAAACGGGGACGACCATGAGAGCGACGACACGTCCTGCCAGCCGCATGGTCGGGCGGCGGGTCGCCGTGACGCTGGTGGTGGTGGCGTCTCTGACCGCGACGATGGCGGCGTGTACGACCAACGACAGCCCGTACCGGTCCGGCGTGCCCGTCCCTCAGAGCCCCCCGCTGCCGGGGCCGGCAGGATCTGCGCCGACCAGCACGATCGCCTCGGCCGGAGGGGCCACCCCCGGCAGATAACTACAGCAGCGGGATGTCGGGCTCGAGGCCGAGGAGGACCCGCCCGACCGTCTCCAGTCCGGGGAAGGCCAGAGCGACGTGTTGGCCCATGGCGTGAACGTCGCGGTGGCGGCGCTGCAGCGGATGGTCGAGGAACAGCGCTGTCGATCCCGCCGCCTCGAAGCACAGATCGACGGCGCCCATGGCGGCCCGGGCGCCGTTGACCACGGCCAGGCGGGCGATGGCCCGCTGCTCCATGGTGGCGACGTCGCCCCGTCGTGCTCCATCGGCCAGCTCGTCGAGCGTCTCCCGGAGAAAGGCCCGCGCCGAACGGGTGCCGGCTTCCGCCCGGGCCACCATCGACTGGACGACGTCGCGCTCGGCCAACCGTCGGCTGCTGCGGTACGGCGTCTTCTCGGCCGCCAGGGTCACCAGGTCGTCGATCGCACCCCGGGCGATACCGAGGGCGGCAGACGCGAGGGGTGCGAAGAACAGCGCCATCGGCGGCATGCGCCACATCGGACCGCTGGGCCACGGCACGAACCCGAACGACATGGTGTGGGCAGCAGGAATCCGGAGCCCGTCGACCTCGTAGTCGCCACTGGCCGTGCCCCGCAGGCCCGAGGTGTGCCAGGTGTCGTGGAGCATGGTCGCGCCAATAGGGAAGAACACCAGTCGGGCTGCGGGGCGGCCGTCGTCGGTCATCACCACCTCGCCGACGTCGTCGACCGTCAGGCATGCGCCCGACAGCCAGTCGGCGTGCGAACTGCCGCTGCCGAAGCGCCACCGACCGGTGACGCACAGGGCGCCGTCGGCGCCGGCCGTGGCTCGTCCAGCCGGGTTGAAGGAACCGCCGGTGATGGTCGACGGCGTGGTGAAGATCTCCCGAGCCCCCTCGACCGGTAGGTAGGCAGCCAGGGCGTTGTTCCCCACCGCCACGGCCGCACACCACCCTGTCGACCCGTCGGCCGCGGCCAGGGCACCGATGGCGTCGATCACGTCGACGGGCGCCGCCTCGGCGCCACCGAGCTCGGCCGGCAACCACAGGGCGGGGACGCCACTGGCCCGAAGACCGGCGACGATGCTCTCGGGGAGCCGACCGGCGGCGTCGATGGCGGCCGACTGCTCCGCCACCCCCTCGGCCAACCGGGCGGCGGCCGCCGCTGCGTCCGGGCCGGTCATCATCGGCGTCACCGTACCGCCACGATCCTGCGGATCCGCCAACCGATCCGCACGGGGGCCGATCGCACCTGCCTCTGCAGGCGGTCGATCGCCGCAACCACCCGACCCCGACCGGCGCCGGGGGCGTAGAACGCCCGCACGACCCGCTCGGCGTCGAAGTAGTCAGTCATAAAGGAGCCGGGCCGTGCTGTCGCCGACCGTCACCGGGCCAGGCTGGCCCCTGTCGTCGGGGCAGGTGCGTCCATGGCCTGAGCCTTGCGCTTGGAGAACGCGACGGCGCATCCGAGGACCACGAGGGCGACGGCGGCCACCGCGTAGCGGGCGCCATCGTTGTCCCGCAGGCTGATCACCGCAGGAAGGATCAACAGCGACACCAGATTCATCACCTTGATGAGCGGGTTCAGGGCCGGCCCGGCGGTGTCCTTGAACGGGTCCCCCACGGTGTCGCCGATGACGGCGGCCTTGTGGGCGTCGGATCCCTTGCCCCCCTCATGGCCGTCCTCGATGTACTTCTTGGCGTTGTCCCATGCCCCGCCCGCATTCGACAGGAAGTTGGCCATGAGCTGGCCGGTGAGGATGACGGCGGCGAGGAAAGCGCCCAGGGCGAGATAGCTGATGCCGAAGCCGATGATGACCGGCGTGAGCACGGCTAGGAGGGCCGGCGTGGCCAGCTCACGGAGCGAGGCGACGGTGCAGATGTCGATCACCGGGCCGTAGTCGGGGCGCTTGGTGCCGGCCATGATCTTGCCGTCGGCGAACTGGCGGCGGACCTCCTGGACGACGGTGCCGGCCGTGCGGCCCACGGCCCGGATGGCCAGGGCGCTGAAGAGGAACGCCACCGAGCCGCCGATCAGCAGGCCGATGAAGGTCTTGGGGTCGGCCACGTTGATCTGGGTGAGCGGATGGCGGAACAGGTCCGACCCGCTGACCGCGTCGCCGATCCTGGCGCCGATGGCGCTGACCGGGCGAAAGGTGTCGGTATAGCGCAGGTCGAGCTGGGCGGAGATGGTCTCGATGAAGCTGGCGAACAGGGCGACCGAAGCGATCACGGCCGAGCCGATGGCGAAGCCCTTGGTCACGGCCTTGGTGGTGTTGCCCACCGCGTCGAGGCTGACCATGATGCGCTCGGGCTCACCGCTGAACTCCCCCGACATCTCGGCGATGCCGGCGGCGTTATCGGCCACGGGCCCGAAGGTGTCCTCGGAGACGACCACGCCGGTGGTGGCCAGCATGCCCATGCCGGTCAGGGCCACCAGGTAGAAGGAGAACTGGATGTTGCCGCCACCCAGGGCGATAGCCACGGCGAGCGCGCCGGCGATGGCGATGATGGCCCACACCGAGCTTTCCAGGCCCGATGAGATGCCGGCCAGGACGGTGGTGGCCGGGCCGGTGCGGGTGGCCTCGGCGATCTCCCGTACCGGGGTGGTCTCGGTCGACGTGAAGTACTCGGTGAGGCGGCTGGCCACCTGGGCCAGCACCAGGCCGGCGACCACGGCCCAGAACACCCGCAGGTTGTGGACGTAGAACTGGGCCACCAGGAAGGTGCCGACCACAGTGAGAAGCCCGGCGGTGAGAAAGCCGCGGTTGATCGGCGCCATGGCCGACTTATCATTTTCGGTTGCCTTGACCGCATAGACGCCGACGATGGAGGCCAGCACGCCGATGGCCCGGGTGGCCACCGGGAAGATGAGCCCGAGGGCCGGGTTCCGCCCGATCGAGGCGAAGGCGGCCACGCCCAGGATGATGGAGGCGACCAGCGTCACCTCATAGCTCTCGAACAGGTCGGCGGCCATGCCTGCGCAGTCACCCACGTTGTCGCCCACGTTGTCGGCGATGGTGGCCGGGTTGCGGGGGTCGTCCTCGGGGATACCGGCTTCCACCTTGCCGACCAGGTCGGCGCCCACGTCGGCCGCCTTGGTGAAGATGCCGCCGCCGACCCGGAGGAACAGAGCCAGCAGCGAGCCACCGAAGCCGAAGCCGATCAGGATGGCCGAGCTGGTGTTCTGGAAGATCAGGATGATGACGGTGGCCCCGAGCAGGCCCAGGCCGACGGTGAACATGCCGGCCACGCCACCGGTGCGGAACGCCACCTTCAGCGCCGCCGGCAATGAGCCCGACTTGGCTGCGGCCGCGGTCCGCACGTTGCCCCGCACGGCCAGGCTCATGCCGATGAACCCGGTGAGACCCGACATGGTGCAACCGGCAAGGAAGGCGAGGGTGCGGAAGATGCCGGACTGGGCGAAGGAGAGGGCGGTCGAGTTGTCGGGCTTGAGGACCTTGGTCGAGGTGATGAACACCACGATCACCAGCGGTATGAGGATGAAGCCGATGGTGCGGAACTGGCGCTTGAGGTAGGCCATGGCCCCCTCCTGGATGGCCAGGGCGATCTCCTGCATCTTGGGCGTGCCCTGGTCGGCGGCCAGCACCCCCTTCATGAGGGAGAAGCCCACGCCGAGGGCCAGAAGGGCGGTGGCCACCGAGAAGAAGAGCCAGGCGAACTCCCCACCCTTGAGGGTGAAGACCTGGTAACCGCCCTCCGCGGCGAGCGTCGTGATCATGACGGCTTCTCCTCCATAATGCTGCCTTTCATGTTCCTGCCTCTCATGTCGAGGTCCTTCGTGACGTAGATGTGGTGGGCGACCTTTTCGCCCACGGTGCGGTCATGGCCGTCCACCCGCAGGACGAGCGGACCGTCGAACGGGTGCTTCTCGCGTACCTCGACCCGCACCCCCGGGCGCAGGCCGAGGGTGTCGAGGAACTTGACCATCTCGGGAACGGTCGAGCCGGGCACGGCGACGAGGGCCACGTCGCCGGGCTCGAGGTCGTAGAGCGGCGGCATGGCCGGGATCTCGGCCACCTCGGGGGCCGGGATGGGGAATCCGTGGGGGCACGACAGCGGCCGGTCGAGGGCGGCATAGAGCCGGTCCTCCACCTCTTGGGGCAGGTCGTGCTCGAACGAGGTGGCCAGCCGGTCGGCCTCGTTCCAGGCGTAGCCCAGCATGTCGGCCAGGAAGCGCTCGACGATGCGGTGACGACGGATGGCGGCGCTGGCCGCCGCCCGTCCGGACGGAGTCAGTTCCACGCCGCGATAGGGCTTGTGATCGAGCAGGCCCCGCTCGGCCAGGCGCTTCACCGTGGCCGTGGCCGTAGCCGGGGACACGCTCAGGGCGTCGGCCAGCGCACCGGTGTGGGCGTCCCCGCCGTCACGCGACAGCCGGTACAGCGACTTCAACGTCTCGCGTTCAGACTTGGTGAGGAGGTGGCCCATGGTTTCGTCGACCCGGAACGTAACTTTCAGGGGGCCGAAACGTCAAGGGGTCTCACGGGGTCGCGAACGCTCAGGGCTCCAACAGCGTGTAGTCCGGGTTCAGCATGGCCAACTTCCCATGGTGCGAGGCCGCCCGGCCCTCGATGACGAGCCGGGTCCCGAGGCGGACCCCAGCGATGTGGCGGCGGCCGAGGAACACGACGGTGATCCCACCCGTCTCGTCCACGACCGTGCATTCCAGCGTCGGCACATTGGCACGGGGTTGCACTCGCAGCGACCGGAGCCGGCCGGCGATGCGCACCGACTCTCGCCATCTGACGTCGCCGATCGGACCACAGCCGGCCAGGGCCTCGGCGTGGGCGGACGCCGCCTCGATAGCGCCGCCGCCGGGTGGCGACGGCTCAGTGGTGGCTCGGCGGCGGAGCCTGCTGGTGGTCAGCGCCATGTCCCTCCTCGGGGGCCCTCGTTGGAGGCGCAGACCCCAGGTGGTAGGGGACAAAGGTCACGTTGGCGTGACCGAGCTGGGAGACGGCGCCGGCGATCGAGTCGGCGGTGCGGTCGTGGAGCAGGCGGTGCCAGAAACGGCGATGGGCCAAGCGGGGTATGAGCACGCTCACCTCGGTTTGGCCACCCGCCAGCGCCTCGGCGACGACTTCCAGCACACTGCGGGTCAGGCGGCGGTCCGGACAGTCGACCAGCTCCAGCGGAAGACGCTTGAGCCCGAGACGTCGCCAATCCTCGGCCAACGCCTCCGCCCTGGGCAGGTCGACGGCGATGTGGACGGCCCGCAGCTCGTCGGGGGCCAGGGTGCGGGCGTACTGAATGGCCCGGGCCGCCGACTGGTCGAGCTCCTCGACCAGGACCAGCACGACATGGCGCCGGAGAATCGGGGCTTCGGCCGCGCTGCGGGCGTTCTCCGCCAACTCCCGACCCTCCGACTCGTACTGGCGGTTCAGTCGCACCAGGGCGGCCACCAGTACCGGGACGAGGACCAGGATGACCCAGGCGCCGTGGGTGAACTTGGTGACCGCGATGATCACGTCGACCACCAGGGAGAGCAGCGCGCCCATCCCGTTGATGAACAGTCCGCCCCGCCAGCCCGGCTCCTTGTGGGTGATGTGGTGGCGGGCCATGCCCGACTGGCTCAGGGTAAAGCTGGTGAACACGCCGATGGCGTAGAGCGGAATGAGGCGGTCGACCTTGGCTCCGGTGACGACGACCAGGACCGCCGAGGCGATGGCCAGGCTGATGATCCCGTTGGAGAACACGAGCCGATGTCCTCGCTTGGTGAGCTGGCGGGGCATGAAGTTGTCGCCGGCGTGGAAGCTGGCCAAGCGGGGGAAGTCGGCAAAACTCGTGTTGGCGGCCAGGACGAGAATGAGCATGGTCCCCGCCTGTAGCGACAGGTACAGCGCCTTGCCGCCGACCCCCCCGCCGTAGACGAGCTGGCCCACCCGGGAGATCACCGTCGGCGTCCCCGCTTCGAAGGGGGCGACGTGCATGTGGGCGGCGAGGATGGACAAGCCGAGGAACATGGTCCCGAGGAGCGCCCCCATGATCACCAGCGTCTCCCGGGCGTTGCGCCACTCCGGCGCCCGGAACGCGGGCACGCCGTTGGAGATGGCCTCCACCCCGGTGACTGCCGCGCCGCCGGAGCCAAAGGCGTGCAGCACCACGTAGAGCCCGGCGCCAGCTAAGAGCGCCCCGTCGGCCGCGCTGCCGAACGGGACCAGGCCGGGATGGTCGAGCGACTCCACCGGCAGGTGCCCGAAGAACAGCCGGGCCAGGCCCACCACGAGAAGCACGATCATGTTGACCAGGAAGAAGTAGGTCGGCGCCGCGAAGAGCCTGCCCGACTCCTTGACACCGCGAAGGTTTC
>JBBSIS010000023.1:0-24313 GCA_038231955.1 Acidimicrobiales bacterium | reverse complement strand
CCGGGCGACGTCCAGGCCGTGGACGGTCAGCTCGCTGAGCACCTCGCAGGTCAGCGCCGACAGCGGTAGCGCGGTCCCTGCGACCAGCCAGGGTCGTAGGGCGTCACCGTCGCCGCCGCCCTCTGCCATCGCGTCGAGGAACGCGGCCACTCCGACGTCGATCCGGTCGGCCACCTCAGCCAGGCTCCGCCGGCCCTCACCTTGGATCATGGCGCCCGACAACGAGGAGAGCTGCCAGATGTCGCCGAGCAGGTTGCCGCCGCCGTTGGCCATGGCCGTGGTGGTGTCGATGGCGTGGGAGTATGCACGGCGAGCTGGCCCAGGTTCCACTCCCCCAGTGCGTGGACATCGGGCCGGGGCGCCTCCCGCAACAGTGCGGTCAGCCGGGGCCCGGCCTCTGCCACTGCCCGCTGCGCCGCCGCCCAGTCGGCAGCGGACGTAGGTGTCACGCCCCGATCATCGTGTCGTGAGGGCCCACATGACGGCGCCGACCATCACACTGGAACGATTTCGATGAGGTGCTCGATCCCGACGAGGTCGCCGGCGTTTCGCGTATACAACCGGGCGGCGTGGGCGTGGGCCGTCGCCGCAATCAGGAGGTCCATCACTCGGGACCGAGGTTGACGGCCCGAGGCTGCTACCGCGGCGGCAAGTTGTCCATAGCTGGTCGCCACATCATCGTCCACGGGTAGAGCGTCGAACCGGTGCTGTACCTCCGACAGTCTCCGCAGGCGCTCGGCACGGATTGCCGCGTTTTCAGTGACGAGCACACCGAAGTGCAGTTCGGCGAGCGAGGCGACACTGACTGCGAGCGTTCCCTCCAGCGGTGGCACGTCGGTGGAGATCAAGATGCTCGTGTCGAGGATTGCCCTCACCCAGGTCGCTCCCACGGGTTGGCGAACGACTGGTCGATCTGGCCCCTGTCCCGCTCCCAGTCTGGGTCGGGGGGCCCGGCCAACGCATCGGCGATGTCATCCCAGCGCTGCCACCGTCTGGGCGCCGCCGGGACCATTCGGGCCGCCAGCCGACCGGCAACGGTGATCTCGATCTCCTCGCCATTCTCGACGCGGCGCACCAGGCCGGAGGCGTCCTGACGCAGTTCTCGAAGCCCGACGGTTCCCATGACGGTATGGTAGCACAAGCGCTACCTCTCCATCATTGCCCAGGTGAATCAGCGCCACAAGCCGGCGAGCACGCGGTCGAGGCCGGCCAGCCCTCCGCCGACCACGGCCGGCTGGGAATCGAGGTCGGCGTCGGCCAGCTCCGGCCGTCCGTCGACGTGAGCCTTGTCCATGAGCTCGACGACGGGCGGTGAGAGGAAACGGCTGGTCTGGGCGTAGCTATGGGCATCAGCCAGGGGACGGCGCCGGTGGTGGTAGCGCAGGGGGACGTTGACCTCGAGGGTGTGGCGGGCCCGGGTGACGGCGACGTAGAGCAGCCGGCGCTCCTCCTCGATCCCGTCGAGGTCGCCGGTAGCCATGTCGGAGGGGAACATGCCGTCGCTGACGTGGAGGACGTGGACGACGTCCCACTCCCCGCCCTTGGCCGAATGGACGGTGGACAGCACCAGCCAGTCCTCGTCGAGCAGGGGCGGGCCGGCCAGGTCGGCGGTGGACGAGGGCGGATCCAGGGTGAGGTCGCTCACGAACCGGCTCCGGGTCGGCGCCGCGCCAGCCACCCCCTCGAGCTGCACGAGGTCGGCCAGCCGGGAGGAGGTGGCGTCGTACATGCGCTCGACCACCGGGTCGAGCCAACGGCGGAGGCGCTCGACCTGCATGGCGGGCGGCGGCGTGGCCCCGTCGGGCAGGCTGCCGTCGGCGCAGTCGGACAGCGCGGCACGCAGGCCGCCGAGCTCCTCTCGGGCCGCAGTCGGCACGCGGGGCGCGGCGGCCAACAGCCGGGTCAAAGGGCTGACGTTGGGATCGCCGGCGGTAGGGCGCGATGTGTCAGCGCCGTCGACGGGACCGAGGCCCAGGTCGGCCATGACCCGTCGGGCGGTGGCCCCGCCCACGCCCTCCAAGAGCTGTAGGGCCCGGAACCAGGCCAGCTCGTCCCACGGGTTGTCGAGGATTCGCAGCAGCGACAGCAGATCCTTCACATGCGCCGCCTCCAGGAACTTGAGCCCGCCGTACTTGACGTAGGGGACGTTGCGCCGGGTGAGGTGCAGTTCCAGCAGGTCGGCATGGTGGGCGGCGCGGAACAGCACGGCCTGGTCGTGGAGGGCGACGCCGTCGTCGCGATGAGCCAGCACCGAGTCGCACACCGCGGCGGCCTCGGCCTCCTCGTCGCCGCAGGTGCGCAGCAGGGGGCGGCGGGTGCCCGGCCGGTCCGACCACAGCACCTTGGTAAGCGACGTGCCCGGGCCCGCCTCGGCCATGATCGCGTTGGCCATGGCCACGATGGGCGGACTCGACCGGTAGTTCTGCTCCAGACGCACGACGGTGGCGCCCAGGAACCGCTCGGTGAACTCCACGATGTTCCGGCTGCTGGCGGCCCGGAACCCGTAGATGGCCTGGGCGTCGTCGCCCACCACGGTGAGACCGATCCCGCCGGGGCGCAGGGCAGCCAGGATGTCGGCCTGCAGTGCGTTGGTGTCCTGGTATTCGTCGACCAGCACATGGTCGAAGAGACCGGGCAGGAGCCCGGGCACTGCGCCCAGGGCCCGCCAGCACAGGAGGAGGTCGTCGTAGTCGAGGAGCTGGTGCTCCCGCTTTCGGACCGTGTAGGCCTCGAAGACGGCCCGGATGCCGTCGGCCTCGGCCTCGCCGGCACACCAGGGGAACCAGCGGTCGAGTACGGCGGGCAGCCGCTCGCCGGTGTTGACGACCCGGTCGTAGATCGACGCCAGCGTCGACGGGCGCGGCGACCGTCGGTGGGCGCTCCGCTCGCCGATCGGGGTTCGATTGCCCGGTGGCCGATTGCCCGGTGGCCGATTGCCCGGTGGCCGATTGCCCGGTGGCCGATTGCCGGGCGGATTGTGGTGTAGGCCCAGGTCGTGGCGGACCAGGCCGAGCAGCTCTCCCACGTCGGACTGGTCGAGGATGCTGAAGCCCGGGTCGAGGCCCAGCCGCCGGCCATGCAGGCGGAGGATCCGGTTGGCGACGGAGTGGAAGGTTCCGCCCCACACCCGGCTGGCGGCCTCGGCGTCGGAGAGGCGGCCGGCCCGGCCTAGCAGCTCCTGGGCGGCGCGCCGGCTGAAGGTGACGAGGCACACCCGCTCCGGGTCGGCGCCCCGCCGGAGCAAGCGGGCGACCCGATGGGCCAGAGTGCCCGTCTTGCCGCTCCCGGCGCCGGCCAGAACGAGCAACGGCCCCCCCACGTGCTCCACGGCCTGGCGTTGAGGATCGTTCAGATCGAACATCAGTTCGCTACCGTAGCCGACCCGGCGGCATGGTCGCGCCCTCGCCTGGGTAGGAGGACGGCAGGCCGTATCCCAGGTTCAAGTGGGACCGGCGCCAAGGGAGAGGAGGACAGCATGGTCGACATCGACCCGCAGCTGCAGGACCACGCGGTGGGGCTCGAGATGGAGATCGTGGAGCTGGCCCGGCAGGCTGATCAGGCTGCGCTCGAGGGCTGGCCCGACGAGGAAGCCCGGCTCCGGGCCGACCTCGACACGCTCTACGCCGAACTCGCGTCGGTGGCGGACCGTCTTACCAGAAGCTCGACGACCGCGGTCCCGCCGCAGATCGAGGGGGCGGCCGAGCCGGTGGCCGTCAGGGAATAACTTGACGGCTCAATTGTTGTAAGGTCAACATAGTTGTTGAACCCTAAACGACATCCCGCCTCGCAAGGGCGGAAAAGGAGCCGGACATGGCTGCACCCTCCATCCGTGAGCACGAGGGCATCACCGTCCCCGAAGCCGGTACCTACACGATCGACGTCGGGCACACGACGATCGAGTTCATCGGTCGTCACCTGATGATCACCAAGGTGCGCGGCCGCTTCACCGACTTCAGTGGCGAGATCGTGATCGGTGAGTCGCCGGCGGACAGCTCGGTGAACGTCACCGTCCAGACCGCCAGCGTCGAGTCGTCCGACGAGAAGCGCGACGGGCACCTGCGCAGCCCCGACTTTCTCGAGGTCGAGCAGTTCCCGACCATCACGTTCCACAGCACCAAGGTCGTCGTGAGCAAGGAGGGGACGGCCAAGGTGTCCGGTGACCTCACCGTGAAGGACGTCACCCGACCCGTGACGCTCGACGTGGAGTTCGACGGGGCCCAGGCCGACCCGTGGGGCGGCCAGCGCCTCGGCTTCTCGGCGCAGGTCGAGATCGACCGGGAGGACTGGGGCCTGACCTGGAACGTCGCCCTGGAGACCGGCGGCGTGCTGGTCGGCAGGAAGATCCGCCTCGAGTTCAACGTGGAGGCCCTCCGCCAGTAGGCGACCGGGCGGGAGCACGTTCCACTCGCGGTCGACGTAACGTCCGGGGCGGAGGGGGCGCGTGGACGAGGGCGAGCTGGTGGGCCGGCAGCGGGAGATGGCTTCGCTCCGGGGCTGGCTCCAGGCCGCGCTCGAGGGCCGTCCCCGCCTCGTGCTCTGCGGCGGCGAGCCGGGCATCGGCAAAACACGTCTGGCCCAGGAACTCGTCGCCCACGCCCAAACCAGGCAGGTGCCGGCAATCTGGGCCAGGGCCCCTGAAGGCGTCGCCCCCCCACCCTTCTGGCTGTGGCATCAGATGGTGGGTCGGGCGCCGGCCTCCGAGGCTGGCGCGGGCGACGGGTTCGACCCGCAGGCGGAGCGGTTCACCTACTTCGAGGCCGTGACCCGGCAGCTGTTCGAAACGGCGAGCGCCTCGGGGCTGGTCCTGGTCATCGACGACGCCCAGTGGGCGGACCAGCCTTCGCTGCTCCTGCTCCGGCACCTGACCCGGGAGCTCCGTGCGGCCCGCGTCATGGTCCTCGCCACCCACCGGAGCGTAGGAGCGGAGGGCACCGCAGGATGGCAGGCCATCCTGCCCGACCTGATACGCGAGCCGGTGACCGAGCAAGTCAACCTTCGAGGCTTGTCGCAGCCCGAGACGGCCAGCTTCGTCGCGGCACTCACCCACGGCGCAGCCACTGAGGCCTTGGCCACGACCGTCCACCGGGTGACATCGGGAAACCCGTTCTTCGTCCGCGAGCTGGGACGGGCACAAGCGTCCTCGGGCGGCGCCGACGTGGTCCTGCCCGGAACCCTGTTGGACGTCGTGGCCCAGAGGGTGGGACGTCTGTCGGCCGCATCGAGGCGGCTCCTGACCGCGGCGGCAGTCCTGGGCGAGCAGTTCCCGGTGACCGTGGCCGGGTCGCTCGTGGACCGACCGGTGATGGCGTGCCTGGAACTGCTGGAGGAAGCCAAGGCGGCCGGGCTGCTCGAGCCGGCCATCGTCCCCGGCGACTGGCGCTTCGCCCACGCCCTGGTGCGCGACGCCGTCGAGGCCCGCACCTCCGTCCTCGAACGGGTCCGTCTCCACCGGGCGGCGGCCGAGGCTATCGAAGCAACCTACGCCGGGCAGCTAGATGCTCGCCTGGCCGACCTCGCCCGGCACTGGGCCGCGGTCGCCGTCACCGGAGAGTGGGGCAAAGCCGTGCACTGGGCATCGCGTGCGGCCAGGGCGGCCATGGACGCCCTGGCGTACGAGGAGGCGGCCCGCCTCTACCGCCTCGCTCTGGACACCGGGGGCACCGCGGTCGACGACCAGACACGCTGGCGGCTGCTCCTCGACATGGCCGCCGCCCATTGGCGATCGGCCGACCTGGAACAATGCCACGCCGCGTGTCGCGAGGTGGCGGCGATCGCCGTCGCCGCAGGGCGGCCCGACGTGCTGGGCGAAGCCGCGCTCACCATGGAACCGATCGGCATCCTGCGCTGGGATCTCGACATCCGCCGCTGGTGCGAGGAGGCCCTGGACGGCCTCGACCAGGCCGACGTAGCCCTGCGGGCCCGCCTGCTGGCCCGGTTGAGCGAGGCGTCGGTCTACGTGGGCGAGGGCGCCCCGGTGGAGGCCACCAGCCGGGAGGCGCTCACCCTCGCCGACCGGTCCGGCGACGTCGCCACCCTGGTCGCCGCCCTCCGCTCCCGGCAGCTGGCCCGCAGCGGCCCCGAGCATGTCGACGAGCGTTCGTTGCTGGCCGACCGCATGGTCGAGACCGGCGTGGCCCTGCGCCGTCCGTCCATCGAGATGTGGGGCCGGTTGTGGAGGGTCGACACCTGCTGGGAGCGAGGCGACCTCTCGGCCATCGCAGCCGGCGTCAGCCGGCTCGCGTGGTGCGTCGACCACATCGGAGGGCCTATGGCCCGCTGGCACCTCATGGTGGTGCGAGCCGGCCTCGCCCAGGCCTGCGGCCGCTTCTCCGAAGCACGCCAGCTCGGAGGGGAGGCTTTCGAGGCTGTCCGCGCCGTCGGCCACCCGACCTCCTTCGGGGCCTACATGTCCCTGCTCGTTCCCATCGGCCACCACGTCGGCCATGAGGAGGCGACGGCCCCGCCGCCCTTGGACGCGGCCGCCTTTGCGTCCGTCGATCCTGGCGAGGTGCGCGACGCGATCTTCGGTTACGTCGCCCCGGCGCTGGTGCTGTGCGAGACCGGCCGGCTGGAAGAAGCGGCGGCCGCCTACCGGGGCGCCGGGCCGATGGCCGCCTGGCGCCCACCCCCGTACTTCCGCATCCCGCTCTTGGCCATCGGATCGTTGGTGGCGACAGCCCTGGGCGAGCGCGACGACGTCGAGTTGTTCCACGCCGGGCTGTCGGCCGAGCGAGGCCGCCATGCCGTCGCAGGCGCCGGCAACACCAGCTACTTCGGGCCGGTGGAGTTGTATCTGGGCCGGGCCGCGGCCTTTCTCGGCCGGCTCGAGGAGGCGGAGGCCGACCTCGGCGCCGCGGCGGCGACGTGCCGGGCCATCGGCGCCGTCGGGTTCGCAGTGGAGTCGGAATGCGAGTTGGCCTCGGTGCTGGGACGACGGAGCAGGCAGGGTGATGCGGGCCGGGCGCGGGCCCTCGCCACCAGGGCGCGAACCGAGGCCCGACGGCTGGGGATGGCGCCGTGGGAGCGGCGGGCGGCGGACGTCGTGGCCACGCTCAGGCCGCACGGTCCACCGGATGCGGGGCCGGTGAGGGACGCCTCAGGCCTGTCGTCGAGGGAACTGGAGGTCGCCGCTCTCGTGGCCGAGGGCAGGACCAACCGCGAAATCGCTTCGCTGTTGTTCGTGTCGGAGCGGACCGCGCAGACCCACGTCCAGCACATCCTCACCAAGCTCGGTTTCTCCAACCGCAGCCAGATCGCGTCCTGGACGTGGAGCCGGCGGGACGCGGGCCCGTCACCGGGATGAATACGTAGGCGAATACGCATTTTGGCGGATGGCCCGGACCGGTGCCATCCGTAGGGTCGGTCTCCGACACCACCTGCAAGGAGGACTCAATGCCGTACGTGCACATCAGCCGCCAGCCTGGCCATCACATCGCCGACTACGGGGCGGTCATCGAAGCGATGGGCGGTGACCCGCCGGACGGCCGCCTGGCGTCCGTCGCCGGCGAGGCCGACGGAGCTTTGCACATCGTCGACGTCTGGCAATCGAAGGCGAGCGCCGACCGGTTCGCGGCCGAGCGCCTGTTCCCTGCGTTCCAGAAGACCGGTCTGGGCCCCGACTCCAACGCGACCTACGTGGCGTTCGAAACCGACGCTGTGGTGTTGCCATGACTGACAACACCCGCACAAGGGCCGGGCGGCTGTTCGGGATCGTTGTGGTCTTCTCCTTCCTGGCGGCCGCTTGTGGCAGCAGCCCCCAGAAGGTGGCGGTCACCGCCACCGACTACTCGTTCAAGGGGATTCCCGCCACGGTCAAGGCAGGCACCGTCTTCACCCTCACCAACAGCTCGACCAAAGAGATCCACGAACTGGGGGCCATCCGCCTGCCCGACACCGAGCTGCGTCCGGTCGAGGAGCTGGCTCGACTGCCCGAGGACCAGCTCGGCGACCTGTCGCCCGGCCCGCCCGCCCTGGTACTGGTGGCCCCTCCAGGCGGCGCGCCTCAGGTTCCCATCCTGGGGAACGGCTCCCTGAAGGAACGGGGCCGGTACATCGTCCTCTGCTTCATTCCAACGGGAGCGGATCCCGCCGCCTACCTGGCCGCGGCCAAGGCAGCGCAGGCCGCCGATGGCCCGCCCCAGCGTGTACCCGGAGGCGCACCGCACTTCACCCGCGGCATGTACGCCCAGATCGTCGTCAAGTAGGAACGAAGGGCGCCGGCGAGGTCACTCCGGGTAGACGACCTCCCACAGGCACAGGCCACGCGCCGGGGCCAGGCCGGCAGCCATGCCGCGGTCGCGCGCCCGCATGATCGAGGTCATGTCCCCGGCGCGCAGGCGGCCGGCACCCATAGGGACCATCGTGCCCACCAGGGCCCGCACCATTTGCTGGCAAAACGAGCTGGCGTCGATGTCGAACCTCAGCCGCCCGTCGCCCATATCGAGCCAGCGGGCGTCATCGACCCGACGGCACAGGCTGGCGTCGGGGATGCGCTTCGGCACCCGGCAGAACGAGGAGAAGTCGTGCTCGCCGATCAGCGGGTCGCAGGCCAGGCGGAGGGCGGCGAGATCGAGGGGCTCGGTGACGTGCCAGGTGGTGGCGGCCAGGAATGGGTCCGGCACCGGCCGGTTGAGGATCGTGTACCGGTAGCGGCGGGCCAGAGCCGAGCGGCGGGCATCGAAGCCCGGTCTCGCCACCGACGCTTCCCGCACCACGATGGCCGGGCCCAGCATGGCGTTGAGGTGCCGCTGCAGCGTGAGCAGGTCGACGTCGTCGTCGGTCGCGTCGAAGCTGACCACCTGGCCCCAGGCGTGTACCCCCGCGTCGGTGCGGCCGGCGACGTGGAGGATCACCGGGTGGCGCAGCACGGTAGCCAGGGCAGCGCCGAGGTCACCCCCGACGGTGCGGACGTTGCGGTTCTCGGCGTAGCCACGGAAGCCGGTGCCGTCGTAGGCCACCGTCATCCGCACCCGGACGGTCATCTCGGCCCGGGCCCGGTCACGGCCCGGGCCCGGGCCGGCTTACACCAGCTCGATGCGGGCCATGGGAGCGTTGTCGCCATGGCGGGGGCCGAGCTTAAGGATGCGGGTGTAGCCACCCGGCCGGCTTTCATAACGGGGCCCGATCTCGACGAAGAGCTTGTGGGCCATGTCCTTATCGCCCATGTACGACACGACCTGACGCTGGCGGTGCACGCCGCCCTTGCGGGCCTTGGTGATCAGCTTCTCGGCCACCGGCCGTAGGGCCTTGGCCTTGGCCTCGGTGGTGACGATGGCCTCGGCTGCGAACAGCGACGCCGCCATGTTGGCCATCATCAGCCGCTGGTGTGATGCGCTGCCGCCGAAGCGACGGCCCTTGGTGGGGGTACCAGGCATGCGGGCTTCAGACTCCCTTGGACCGCAGGGCCAGACCCCGCTCGTCGAGCTTGACCAGTACCTCGTCGAGGGACTTCTGGCCGAAGTTGGTAATGGCCAACAGATCCTCCTCGGTCTTGTTGACCAGCTCGCCGACCGTGTTGACTTGGGCGCGCTTGAGGCAGTTCCGGGGCCGCTCGGACAGGTCGAGCTCCTCGATGGCCAGGTCGAGGTCGGGCGAGCCGCTGGTCAGGGCGCCGCCCTCGACCAACTCCAGCGCCTGGGGGGCGTCGCTCATCTGGGCGACGAGGGCGATCAACGAGCACAGGGTGGCCCCGGCCGAGGCCAGCGCCTCACGGGGCGAGATCGACCCGTCGGTCTCGATGTCGAGGGTGAGCCGGTCGTAGTTGGTGGCCTGCTCGACACGGGTGGGCTCGACGGCGAAGGCGACCCGGCGCACCGGGGAGAAGATCGAGTCGATCGGGATGACCCCGATGACCGACGACTTCTTGTTCTTGTCGGCCGAGACATAACCCTTGCCCCGCTCGACGGTGACGTCCACGGCCAAGCGGGCCTTGGACGACAGCGTGGCGATGTGCATCTCCGGGTTCAGGATCTCCACGTCGGAGTGGGGCTGCAGGTCACGGGCGGTGACCTCGCCGGGGCCCCGGGCGTCAAGGCGCAGGACGACCGGCTCGTCGGACTCGACCCGCATCACCAGATCCTTCATGTTGAGCATGAGGTCGGTGACGTCCTCCTTCACACCCGGGATGGTGGTGAACTCGTGGAGGACGTCGTCGAAGCGGATCTGGGTGACGGCGGCACCGGGGATCGACGAGAGAAGGGTGCGCCGCAGCGAGTTCCCCAGGGTATGGCCGAAGCCGGGCTCCAGGGGGGAGATGGTGAACCGCTGGCGGTCGCCCTCCTGCTCGCCGAGAGGCTCGACGGAGGGGCGCTGGATGATGAGCATGGTCTTGTTCCGAATCCTTGAGGGTGGACGGCCTACTTGGAGTAGAGCTCGACGATGAGCGACTCCCGAACCGGGACGTCGATGTGCTCCCGAAGGGGCAGGTCGCGCACGGTGGCCGACCAGCCCTCTCCGGCCACCTCGATCCACGGCGGCTTGAGCCGGTCGAGGGTGTCGAGGTTGTGGCGGAGGACGATCATGGAGCGGGACTTCTCCCGGATCTCGACGACATCGCCCTTGCGCAACGCGTAGCTGGGGATGGTGACGCGGCGGCCGTTGACGTTGACATGCCCATGGCGGACGAACTGGCGGGCCTGGCTGCGGCTGGAGCCCCAACCGGCGCGGAAGGCGACGTTGTCGAGGCGCTGCTCGAGCATGCGGAGGAGGTTCTCGCCGGTGATCCCGTCCTGGCGGTTCGCTTCCTTGTACATGTTGCGGAACTGCTTTTCCAGCACGCCGTAGATGCGGCGGGCCTTCTGCTTCTCCCGCAGCTGGAGCATGTACTCGGACTCCCGGATACGGCCGCGGCCGTGCATGCCGGGGGGGTAGGGCCGGCGCTCGATCGGGCACTTCATCGAGTCGCACTTGGGGCCCTTGAGGAAGAGCTTCATCTTCTCCCGCCGGCAGAGACGGCAGACAGGTCCGGTGTAACGAGCCATCAGACACGCCTCCGCTTCGGGGGCCGGCAGCCGTTGTGCGGGATGGGGGTGAGATCCTTGATGCCGGAGACCTCGATACCAGTCTGCTGCAGCGAACGGATGGCGGTCTCCCGTCCCGAGCCGGGCCCCTTGACCAGCACGTCGACCTTGCGGACGCCGTGCTCCATGGCCCGACGGGCGCAGGCCTCGGCGGCGAGCTGGGCGGCGAAGGGTGTCGACTTGCGGGATCCCTTGAACCCGACGTTGCCGGCCGACGCCCAGGCCAGGACGTTGCCCTCCATGTCGCTGATAGAGATGATCGTGTTGTTGAACGAGCTCTTGATGTGCGCCACCCCGTAGGTGACGTTCTTCCGCTCGCGCTTCTTCGGGCGCCTGCCTCCCGGCTTGGGTTTCGGCATTACTTGCGCACCTTCTTCTTTCCGGCGACGGTCTTCTTGGGGCCCTTGCGGGTGCGGGCGTTGGTGTGGGTGCGCTGGCCGCGCACGGGCAGGCCACGGCGGTGGCGGATGCCCTGGTAACAGCCGATCTCGATCTTGCGCTTGATGTCCTGGGCCACGTCCCGCCGCAAGTCACCCTCGACCTTGAGATTGGCGTCGATGTGGGTTCGAAGCTGGGCGACCTCTTCTTCGGTGAGGTCACGGACCCGGGTGTTGGGGTCGATGCCCGTGGCCGTGCACACCTGGGTGGCCGTCGTGCGACCGATGCCCAGGATGTAGGTCAGGGAGATCTCGAGCCGCTTCTCACGGGGAATGTCGACGCCGGCGAGGCGGGCCACCGCGCTAGCCCTGCCGCTGCTTGTGGCGGGGGTTGGTGCAGATGACCATCACCTTGCCCTGGCGACGCACGACCTTGCACCGCTCGCAAATTCTCTTCACGCTGGGTTTGACCTTCACTCTGCGCCCTTCATCTGACGGTTGCGTTCTACTTGTAGCGGTACGTGATGCGGCCCCGACTGATGTCGTAGGGCGTGAGCTCCACCTGCACCCGGTCCCCCGGGAGGATCCGGATGTAGTGCATCCGCATCTTCCCCGAGATGTGCGCCAGGACCTTGTGTCCGTTCTCCAGCTCGACGCGGAACATGGCGTTGGGCAGCGGCTCAACGACGGTGCCCTCCATCACGATGGCGTCTTCCTTGGGCTTGGGCAGGTGAACTTCTCCTAACGACGCGTCTCAACCAGCAAACTGCCGGGGGACAGGTGGATATAGTAACGCAGTTCGGCGTGGCAGGTTCCCGGGGCCGTGCCGTGCTCGTGCCCTCATCACTGCGATGGTGAGGTCAATCCAGGATGGTCAGAACCTCGGGCCCGTGCTCGGTGACGGCGATGGAATGCTCGAAGTGGGCTGACAGCGTCCCGTCGGCCGTCACCACCGTCCATCCGTCGTCGTTCAGCTGGGTCTCGGCACTACCGACGTTCACCATGGGCTCCACGGCCAGCACGTGGCCGACCTTGAGCTTCATGCCCTTTCCGGGATTCCCGTAATTCGGCACCTGCGGCTCCTCGTGCATCGCCCGCCCGATGCCGTGCCCCACGTACTCCTTGACCACCGAGAACCCCGCTCCCTCGGCGACGGTCTGCACCGCATGGCCGATATCGGACAGCCGAGCGCCTTGGCGGACGTGCTGGATGCCGGCCCACAAGCTCTCCTCGGTGACCAGGATCAGCTTGCGGGCCTCCTCGGAAATCTCCCCGACAGGGATTGTGCGGGCGGCGTCGCCGTGCCAACCCTCGATGATCGCCCCGCAGTCGATGGAGATGAGGTCCCCCTCCTGCAGGCGGTAGCCCCCGGGGATCCCGTGGACGATCACGTCGTTGGGCGAGGTGCAGATCACCGCCGGGTACCCGTGGTAGTTGAGGAAGTTGGACTTGGCGTTGCGCCGGGCCAGCACGTCGCGGGCCACCTTGTCGAGGTCGTGGGTGGTGACCCCGGGCTTGGCCGCCGCCGCGCAGGCATCGAGCATCTCGGCCACGACCCGCCCGGCCCGCCGCATCTTGTCGATCTGGTCGGGCGACTTCACCATGGTCATCGACGGGCCAGGCGGTTCTCGATGGCGCGGAGGAGGCGCTTGGTGACGATGTCGGGCTCACCCTCGCCATCGACCGCGGCCAGGCGGTCGCTGGCCAGGTACCACGCCACCAAGGGAGCCGTCTGCTCGTCGTAGACGGCCAAGCGTCGGGCGATGGCCACCTCGGTATCGTCGTCGCGCTGGACGACGGAGCCACCGCAGACGTCGCAGGACCAGTCCTGCGCCGGGGGCAGGTTCACGCTGTAGTTGGTGCCGCAGGACGCACAGACCCGCCGGCTGGCCAGGCGCTTGAGTACCACCCCGGTCGGCACGTCGAGCTCGATGACCAGGTCGACCCGCTGGGGGCTGAGCATGCTGTCCAACGCCTCCGCCTGGGCCACGTTGCGGGGGAAGCCCTCGATGAGGAAGCCTCCCTCGGCCGCGTCGAGCTCGCTCAACCGCTCGGCCACCATCTCGTTGGTGACCTCGTCGGGCACCAGCTCGCCGGCGTCCATATACTGCTTGGCGTTCCGGAAGGCCTCCGAGTCCCCGTTCAGGGCCCGGAACATCTCGCCGGTGGAAACGCGAGGGATGTCGAAGTGCTCGGCCAGCCGCACGGCCTGCGTTCCCTTGCCGGCCCCCTGCTTTCCCAGGAAGACCAGCCGGATGGGGGGCATCAGTGCACCACCGGCTAACGGTCACGATGAGGCACTAGGCGAGGAAGCCCTCGTAGTTCCGCATCATCAGCTGGCTGTCGATCTGCTTCATCGTCTCCAGGGCCACGCCCACGGCGATGAGGATGGTGGTCCCCCCGAAGGGGAACTGGCGGACGCCGTAGAGCGACAGGAGAATGTTGGGGACCAGGGCGATGGCGGCGAGGAAAAGAGATCCGGGGAGGGTGATGCGGTTGAGGATCGTGCCCAGGTAGCGCTCGGTGGGAGGGCCGGGCCGGATGCCCGGGATGAACCCACCCTGCTTGCGGATGATGTCGGCCTGCTGCTGGGGGTTGAACGTGATCGCCGTGTAGAAGTAGGTGAAGAACACGATCAGCAGCCCATAGCTGACGATGTAGACGATGTTGTCCTGCTGGACCAGATACTTGTTGATGAAGTCGACGACGAGCTTCCACTGGATGAGGTTCGACAACAGGATGGGGAAGTACAGCACCGAACTGGCGAAGATGATCGGGATGACGCCGGCCTGATTGACCTTCAGTGGGATGTAGGTGCTCTGGCCGCCGTACATGCGCCGGCCGACGACCCGCTTGGCGAACTGGACCGGGATGCGCCGCTGTCCCTGCTCCACGAAGACGATGGCCACGATCATGCCGGCGGCCAGGATCATGAAGAGGGCGAAGGCAACGTTGCCCTTCTCGGCCTGCACGTTGCCGAGCTGGGCCGGCATGCGGCTGACCACGTTGGCGAAGATCAGGATCGACATCCCGTTGCCGATGCCCCGCTGGGTGATGAGCTCGCCCATCCACATCACGACGGCGGTGCCGGCCGTGATGGTGAGGACGATGAGGGCGACGTGGGGGACGTCGAAGTTGGTGACCAGCTTCAGGTTGGTGTTGCCGCCCCGGCCCAGGAGACCGTTGTTGAACTGGTAGGTGATGCCGGTGGCTTGAAGAATGGCCAGACCGACGGTCATGTACCGGGTCCACTGGGTGATCTTCTTTTGGCCGACCGCCCCCTGCTTCTGCCATTGCTCGATCTTGGGAATCACCACGGCGAGGAGCTGCATGATGATCGAGCTGGTGATGTACGGCATGATCCCGAGGGCGAACACCGCCATCTGGGTCAGGGCGCCGCCCGAGAAGAGGTTGAGGAACCCGAGCACACCGCCTTGTTGGGCCTGGCGCTGCAGATCCTGCACGGCCCCGAAGTCGATCCCGGGGACGGTGATGTTCGACCCCAGGCGGTAAAGCAGGATGATGAACAGCGTGAACAGGATCTTGTTGCGGAGATCCTGGACCTTGAAGATGTTCTTCAGGCTCGACAGCATGACGTCCTCGGGCTTCTCAACGGCTCTGCCTTTTCAACGGCTCTGCCTTTTCAACGGCTCTGCCTTCTCAACGGCGCGGCTCCTACGACGGCTCGGGACTTCAGGATACTGGTCAGCGGTTGGTAAGGGCGTTGCCCTTGGCCGGCGGGCGCCCGTGGCCGAACGGCAGGGGCAGGATCTGCACACTGCCGCCCGCTGCGGTGATCGCCTCCTCGGCCGACTTGGAGAAGCCGTGAGCCGAGACCCGCAACGCCCGGGTCAGCTCACCCCGGCCCAACACCTTCACCAGGCCGTGCTTGTGGACCAGGCCCTTGGCCCGGAGGGTGTCGGGGGTGACTTCGTCGCCCTCGAACGCTTCGAGCGCATCCAGGTTGACGACCACGTACTCCACCCGGAAGGGGTTGTTGAAACCCTTGAGCTTCGGCACCCGCCGGCTGAGCGGCATCTGACCACCTTCGAACCCGGGCGGCACCGAGCCGCGGGCGCCCTGGCCCTTGGTGCCTCGACCGGCGGTCTTGCCGCCCTTGCCGCCAATGCCCCGGCCGACCCGGCGCCGCTGGCGCGTCGATCCGGGGGCGGGCTTGAGATCGTGGACCTTCATGCTGAGTCTCCTACTCCGACCGGTTCTCCTGCCGTCGCAGGCTGCTCGTCCACAGCCTCGACGGTGATCAGGTGGATGACCTTGGCCAGCATGCCGCGGACGTCGCGGGTGTCGGGAAGGTTCGTCTGGCGGCCGATGCCCTTCAGGCCGAGCGCCTTCATGGTGGCGCGGTGGTTCGGCCGGGTACCGATGGTGGACTTGACCTGGGTGACGAGGATTCGAGCCATGTCAGGCCACCTCCACCGGGGTGTGGGGGCCTCGCTGAGACTCCTGATAGGCACGCAGAAGGCCGGGAGGCGTGACCTCTTCGGGCGACTTGCCCCGCTTGCGGGCCACCTGATCGGGACGCATCAAGCCCTTCAGGCCGGCGACGGTGGCGTGGGCCACGTTGATGGCGTTCGACGACCCGAGCGACTTGGCCAGGATGTCGTGAACGCCCGCCGACTCGAGGATGGCACGAGCCGCCCCCCCGGCGATGACGCCGGTACCGGGGGCGGCCGGCTTGAGCAGGACGCGGCCTGCTCCTCGTTCGCCCAGGATCGGATGGGTGATCGTGCTGCCGGCGAGGGGGACATCGAACAGCTCCTTCTTGGCCTCCTCGATCCCCTTCTGGATGGCGGCCGGCACTTCCTTGGCCTTGCCGTAGCCAAGCCCGACCTTGCCGGCGCCGTCGCCGACCACCACGAGGGCAGTGAAGGAGAAGCGACGGCCACCCTTGACCACCTTGGCCACCCGGTTGATGGCGATGACACGTTCCACGTAAGGATTCTCAGCCATGGCTAGAACTCCAATCCGGCTTCGCGAGCGGCTTCGGCGACCGCGGCGACGCGGCCGTGGTAGAGGTTCCCGCCCCGGTCGAAGACGACCTTGGTGACGCCGGCGGCCTGGGCCCGCTCGGCGACAAGGCGCCCGACAGTGGCCGCCGCCGCCTTGTTGGCGGTCGGCCCGGTCCGGAGGTCGGCCTGGACGGTGCTCGCCGCGGCCAGCGTGCGCCCGGACACGTCGTCGATCACCTGGGCGGTGAGGTGCTTGTTCGACCGGAACACGGCGAGGCGCGGCCGGGCGGCGGTGCCCCGGACCAGCTTGCGCACCCGGTGGTGGCGCCGCGTGCGGGCCTCCTGCTTCTTCTTGGTGGAGAAACTCATACCGAGTGCCTTTCGAGGGTTTCGGCCGCCGGCCATGCACGCCGCCATAGGCGGCCACCATGGCTGGAGGCCACGGTGAGCGAAGCGATGCCGCAGTAAGAAACGGCGAAGGGCGAGCCGGCTCCGCCGGTCGCCCGCAGCGCGACCAAACTCGCCGAGCAACCTCGGGTGGCGAGGCGAATCACTTCGCCGCCTTTCCGGCCTTGCGGCGGACGACTTCGCCGGCGTAGCGAACGCCCTTGCCCTTGTAGGGCTCGGGCTTGCGGAGGCTGCGAATGTTGGCGGCCACCTGGCCCACCACTTCCTTGTCGATGCCCCGCACCGTGATGCGGGTCGGGGCCGGGGTCTCGAAGGTGATGCCCTGTGGGGCGTCGACCGAGACGGGGTGGCTGAAGCCGAGAGCCAGGTCGAGCTTGGTGGCCGTGGTGGCCGCGGCGCGATAACCGACGCCCACGATCTCCAGGTCCCGCTGGAACCCCTCGGTCACACCCACGACCATGTTGTTGACCAGCGACCGGGTAAGACCGTGCAGCGCACGGTGCTGGCGCTGGTCGTCCGGGCGCTCGACCAACAAGACCCCGTCGTCCTCCCGGAGGGTGATGTCGCGGGGCATGTCCCGCTCAAGGGTGCCCTTGGGGCCCGACACCTTGACGTGACTGTTGTTCACCTCGACGGTGACGCCGGCGGGGACGGGGATGGGGGATCTACCGATTCGTGACATCGCTGTACCTCCTGGCGCTGCGATCCGCCGCTGCGCTTCGGTTCTCGCTCATTACCACACGTAGCAGAGGACTTCGCCGCCCACGCGGCGCTGACGCGCCTCGCGGTCGGTGAGCAGCCCCTGGCTGGTCGAGAGGACGGCGACGCCCAAGCCGCCGAGCACGCGCGGCAGGTTGTCGGCCTGGATGTAGACCCGCCGGCCCGGCTTGGACACGCGGCGGAGACCGGCGATCGTGGGCGAGCGGTCGGGGGTGTACTTCATGGTGATCTCCAAGATGCGACCAGGACGGGTGCCGTCCTCACTCACCTTGAAGTCCCCGATGTAGCCCTCGCGACGGAGGATGGCGGCCAGCGCCTCCTTCAACTTCGAGGAAGGCATGCGGACGGCGTCCTGGCTGGCCGTTGCGCCGTTCCGGAGGCGCGTCAGCATGTCGGCGATGGGGTCGGTCATCGTCATCGGCTGCCTCCTCTCTCGGACAACAGGGCCCTCGTCATCGGGGCCCTCACCAACTGGCCTTCGTCACGCCGGGCACTTCGCCGGCGTGAACCATCTCCCGGAGGCAGATGCGGCACAGGCTGAACTTGCGGTACACCGCACGCGGCCGCCCACACCGCCGGCAGCGGGTATAGGCGCGCACCTTGAACTTCGGCTTGCGCTGCTGCTTCTGGATGAGCGCTGTCTTTGCCACGAAACTCCTCAGATCCCTTACTGGGAATCAGCACGTCGGAAGGGAAACCCGAAGGCGTCGAGCAGGGCTCGGCCTTCGGCGTTGCTGCGGGCGGTGGTGACGATGGTGATGTCCATGCCGCGAACAGCGTCGATCTTGTCGTAGTCGACCTCGGGGAAGACCAGTTGCTCGTCGAGCCCGAAGGTGTAGTTGCCGCGGCCGTCGAACCCGGTGGGCGGCAGGCCGCGGAAGTCCCGGATGCGGGGGATGGCCAGGCTGACGAGCCGGTCGAAGAACTCCCACATGCGGTCGGACCGCAGGGTGACCTTGGCGCCGATGGGCTGGCCCTCACGCAGCTTGAAGGCGGCGATCGAGCGTCGAGCCTTGGTGACGAGCGGCTTCTGGCCTGTGATCAGGGTGAGGTCGGTGACCGCGCCCTCGAGCAGGGATGCCTGCTGGGTAGCCCGGCCCACGCCCATGTTCACCACGATCTTCTCGAGGCGGGGAACCTCCATGATGTTGCCCAAGCCCAGCGACTCCTTGAGCTGGGCCCGGATCTCGCTGTCGAAGCGGACCTTCAATCGCGGGCGCCCTGGACTGGTGGGAGAACTCGTCGTGGTGGGAGAGGCAGCCACTTGGGTGTCGGCCATCAGACATCACCTCCGCACTTGCGGCAGATCCGCACCTTGTTGTTCTGGGCGTCGAAGCGGTAGCCGACGCGGGTCGGCCCGCACGAGGGGCAGAGGAGGGCGACGTTCGACGCCTGCATCGGGATGTCCTTGTCGATGATGCCCGCCTGCATGGTGGCCCGGGCGGCGCGCTGGTGCTTCTTGGCCACATTGACGCCCTCGACGATGACCTTCCCCTTGTTGGGGAAGACGCGCATGATCTCGCCCTCATCGCCGCGGTCCTTGCCGGTGAGCACCCGTACCCGGTCGCCCTTCTTCAGCTTCATCTACAGGACCTCTGGTGCGAGAGAGATGATCCGCATGAACTTCTTGTCGCGCAGTTCCCGGCCCACCGGACCGAAGATGCGTGTGCCCCGCGGCTGCTGGGCGTCGTTGATGAGCACGGCGGCGTTCTCGTCGAAGCGGATGTAACTGCCGTCAGGACGGCGGTTCTCCTTTTTGGTGCGCACGACGACGCACTTGACCACTTCGCCCTTCTTTACCGCCGCCCCGGGGATGGCGTCCTTGACAGTGCCGACGATCACATCGCCGATCGAGGCGTAGCGACGCTTGGAGCCACCCAGCACCTTGATGCAGAGCACCTCCTTGGCGCCCGAGTTGTCGGCCACCCGAAGCCGTGTTTCCTGCTGGATCACTTGGCCCTTTCCAGTACTTCGACGATGCGCCAGTGCTTCAGCTTCGACAGAGGCCGGGTCTCGCTGATGCGGACGCGGTCGCCGACCTTGCTCTCGTTGGCCTCGTCGTGGGCGTGGATGCGCTTGGTGCGCTGCACCGTCTTGGTGTACCTGCGGTGGCGGACCCGTTCGATGACGGCGACGACCGCCGTCTTGTCCATGGCCGCGGAGACCACCACGCCTTCGCGCACCTTGCGCGGGTTCGGCCGCGCTTCTTGCTCTCCGCTCACGGGGCCGCTCGGGCCCTGCGTCTCCCGCTCCGAGGGGCCGCTCGGGCCCTGCGTCTCCCGCTCCGAGGGGCCGCTCGGGCCCTGGACCTCAGCCATTGCTGTCTCCCTCTGGCGCTGACTCATCTGACGGCCCAACGATCGACGCGGTGTTCGGCGCCGCGGCCGTCGCCTGGCGGCTGGCGGTCACCCGGGCCCGACGGGCCTCGGTGGCGGCCTGCCACTCGGCGTCGGCGACAGCCTCGGCCTCTTCGGCCGCAGTGATCTCATTGGATCGCAACAGGGTTTCGATGCGGGCGATGTCCCGCTTGAGCTGGCCCAGCCGGGCGTAGTTGTCGAGCTGGCCGGTGACGTGCTGGAACCGCAGGTTGAACAACTCCTGGTGGACCTCGGTCAGCCGGGCCCCCAGTTCGTCGTCGTCGAGCTCACGAAGCTCGGACACCTTGGTCATCAGCTGATCTCCTCGGCCCGGACGATGATCCTGGCCTTGATGGGCAATTTCTGGATGGCCCGGTTCATGGCCTCCCGCGCCAGGGGCTCGGCCACACCGGCGAGTTCGAACATGACCCGGCCCGGCTTGACCACCGCTACCCAGTGCTCCGGATTTCCTTTGCCGGAACCCATGCGGGTCTCGGCCGGCTTCTCGGTGACCGGCTTGTCCGGGAAGATGTTGATCCAGACCTTCCCACCGCGCTTGATGTGGCGGGTCATGGCGATACGGGCGGCCTCGATCTGGCGTGCGGTGATCCACCCGGGCTCCTGGGCCTGGATACCGAAGTCGCCGAAGGTGATGTCGCTTCCCCCCTTGGCCTTCCCGGTCAATCGCCCACGGTGCTGCTTACGGTGCTTGACCCTGCGCGGCATCAACATGTCACTCGTCCCCCGATCGGAAGTGCGGGGTCTCGCTGTGCTGCCGGGTGCGGCGCTCGATCTCTTCTTCCTCGGCGAGCAGGCGCTCGCGCTCGGGATCGGCCTCCGCAATGAGGGGCGCGGCAACGTCGACGGCGCCGTTCTCGGACTCCTCGACAACCGGCTGGTCGGTCACGACATCATCGGCGCCGACACTTTCGGCGATCGGCTCGTCACCCGTCGGCGCCACACCGGTGGCACTGCCGGGCTCTTCCTGACCGGGCAGCCGACGTCCGCCACCGGCGGAGATGATGCGACGGGGGCGGGCGGCGCCGGAGGTGTCACCCACTGCCATGGCCGCTTCGCGGGAGATCTTGTCCTCGGTCGAGGTCTTGTAGGGCAGAATGTCGCCCTTGTAGATCCACGTCTTCACGCCGATCCGCCCGAAGGTGGTGCGGGCCTCGCGGAAGCCGTAGTCGATGTCGGAGCGCAGGGTGTGCAGCGGGACCCGGCCCTCGCGGTACCACTCACTGCGGGCCATCTCCGACCCACCGAGGCGGCCGGAGCACTGGACGCGGATGCCGAGGGCTCCTGCCTTCTGAGCCGTCTGCACCGCCCGCTTCATCGCTCGCCGGAAGCTGACCCGGCCCGCCAGCTGATCAGCCACGCCCTGGGCGATGAGGGCGGCGTCGAGCTCGGGCTGCTTGATCTCCTGGATGTTCAGCTGGATCTTCGGATTGCCGCTCATCTTGGCCAGGTCCACCCGTAGGCGGTCGGCCTCGGCGCCCCGACGACCGATGACGATGCCCGGTCGGGCGGTGTGGACGTCGACCCGCAACCGGTCACGCGTCCGCTCCACTTCGATGCGACTGATGGCGGCGTGGGGCAGCTGCTTCATCAGGTAGTCGCGGATCTGCCAGTCCTCGATGAGGTAGGCCTTGTACTCACGGTCGCTGAACCACCGGGACTTCCAGTCCGTGGTGACGCCCAGCCGGAACCCGTACGGGTTGACCTTCTGGCCCATAACTACTGCGCCTCTTTCATTGGGTCTCCACTCTGCGGCTGCACCGCAGTCTCGGTAGCGGGGTCGCCAGTGTCGGTCGCCGGCGAGCCGGCAGTCGGTCCAGACGTGACCGGCGCCTGCGAGACGGGGGTGTCGGTGAGGGCGGCGTTCTCCTCGACGTCGGTGGCCGAGGCGCCTCCCGCCGCGGCGGTGGAGCGGTCCTCGGGGCGCCGCCGGGTCGGACGGCCCCGCTCAGCGGGCTCGGGTGCGCTGGTGCGGCGACGGCGGCGGTCGCCGGCGACGCCCTGGGCCTGGCGGGCCCGGCGGTGTTGGAGCTCGTGGTCGGGCAGGCGCGAGACGATCAGGGTGACGTGGCAGGTACGCTTGCGGATGCGGGTCGCCCGGCCTCGGGCCCGGGGGCGCCAGCGCTTGAGCGTGGGGCCCTCGTCGGCGAAACAGGCGGACACGAACAGCTCGTCGCCCACCAGGGCGTGATCGTGCTCGGCGTTGGCGACCGCAGAGGCCAACAGCTTGCCGACGACGGTGGCGGCGTCGCGCTCGCAGAAACGGAGGATCTCATCGGCACGGTCGGCGGGAACACCCCTGACCAGGTCGAGCACCTGACGCACCTTGTAGGGCGAGACACGAACGTACCTGGCCACGGCGCGTGCCGAGACGACCGGCGTGCGGATGGCCTGGGACCTCGACTCGGGCCGACGGCGGAGGACGGGCGCTTCGTTCAGCTTGGGACCGGGCATGCCTACCGCCTCCCCGCCCGCTCCTGGCCGGCGTGGAACCGGAAGGTGCGGGTGAGGGCGAACTCGCCCAGCTTGTGGCCGACCATGGACTCGGTGATGTACACCGGCACATGCTTGCGGCCGTCGTGTACGGCGATGGTGTGGCCGACCATGTCGGGGATGACCGTCGAGCGGCGGGACCATGTCTTGATGACCCGCTTCTCGCCGCGGGCATTGAGGGCATCGACCTTCCTCAACAGATGGTCGTCGATGAACGGCCCCTTCTTCAGGCTGCGCGCCACGATGTACCCCTCTTCATCTTCTTCATCGGCGCGAGCCGCGTGTACGGCGGCGGCGGATGATCAGCTTCTGGGACGGCTTGTTGTTGTTGCGGGTCCGGCCCTCCGGCTGGCCCCACGGCGATACGGGGTGGCGACCACCCGACGTCTTGCCCTCGCCGCCACCGAGGGGGTGATCGACAGGGTTCATGGCCACGCCGCGTGTCTGGGGGCGAACGCCCTTCCAGCGGTTCCGACCCGCCTTGCCGATCGAGATCAGCTCGGCCTCGGCATTGCCGACCTCGCCGATGGTGGCCCGGCAGTCGATCGGCACCCGGCGCATCTCGGTGCTGGGCAGGCGGAGGGTGGCGAAGTCGCCCTCCTTGGCCACCAGCTGGATGCTGGCCCCGGCGCCCCGCCCCATCTTCCCGCCCGCTCCCACCTTCAGCTCGACGTTGTGCACGGTCGTGCCGACGGGGATGTAGCGCAGCGGCAGAGCGTTGCCGGGACGGATGTCGGCCCGCTGCCCGCTCTCCAGCAGGTCGCCCAGACGGATCTTGGCCGGGGCCAGGATGTAGCGCTTCTCGCCATCGAGGTAGTGGAGAAGGGCGATGCGGGCGTTGCGGTTGGGGTCGTGCTCGATGGACGCGACCTTGGCCGGCACGCCGTCCTTGTCGCGCTTGAAGTCGATGACCCGGTACTGGCGCTTGTGGCCGCCGCCGCGGTGACGGGCGGTCTTGCGGCCGTAGCTGTTGCGGCCTCCCGACTTGGGCAGGGGGGCCAGCAGCGTCTTCTCCGGCGTGTCCGTCGTGATGTCGGAGAAGTCGGAGACGGTCTGGAAGCGCCGGCCGGCGCTGGTGGGCTTTCGCTTGCGAAGGGGCATGGAGAGGAGACCCTCAGCTCTCGAAGAGGTCGATACGGGCGCCGGGCGCCAGGGTGACAATGGCCCGCTTGACGTCGGGGCGGGTGCCAAAGGTCATGGACTTGCGGTTGCGCTTGCGCTTGCCCTTGCGGTTCAGGGTGTTCACCTTGACCACCTGGACGCTGAAGATGGCTTCGACAGCATCGTGGATCTGGATCTTGGTGGCTCGGGGGTCGACGACGAAGGTGTAGACGCCGTCCTCGAGCAGCCCGTAGGACTTCTCGCTCACGACCGGGCGGATGATGACGCTCCGGGGGTCCATCAGGCCGACACCTCTCCACTGTCGACAGACGCAGGTCCAGCTTCGACAGACGCAGGCTCGGTGGGCGCAGGCGCCTGGGCGCCGCTGCGACCGCTGGGCAGCGTGCCCTGGGTGAAGACGAGCCAGTCGCAGCAGAGGACGTCGTAGCTATTGAGCTCCGACGGCAGGATCAGGTGGACCTTGGGAAGGTTGCGTAGCGACTTGGCGACGGCCTCGTGCTCGCGCCCGAGGACGATAAGAACCCGGCCGGACACCCCGAGGGCGGCGAGGGCGGCCTTGGCCGCCTTGGTCTTCGGTGCGGCGATGCCCCAGTCGTCGATGACCACGACCTTGCCGTCGGCAGCCCGGTCGGACAGCGCGGAGCGCAGGGCGAGCGCCACCATCTTCTTGGGCGTGCGCTGGGAGTAACTGCGGGGCTTGGGACCGAAGGCGATGCCGCCGCCGCGCCAGTTGGGGGCCCGGGTGGAGCCCTGCCGGGCCCGGCCGGAGCCCTTCTGGCGCCAGGGCTTGCGCCCACCGCCGCGGACCTCGGCCCGGGTCAGCGTGCTGT
>JBBSIS010000022.1:0-25195 GCA_038231955.1 Acidimicrobiales bacterium | reverse complement strand
TGGGCTGATGGATCCTTCCGGTCGCGCCGCGTACGTTCTGATGGGTGTGGCTTGTACGCTTGACGAATGGACGTTGCCGTAAGCGACCTTCGCGCCAATCTCAGCGAATGGCTGAAGCGGGCGCGAGAGGGCCATGAGGTTGTCGTCACCGAGCGTGGCGTGCCGGTCGCCCGCCTCCTCGGCATTCACGCGAGCCAGTTGCTGGACCGATTGACCGCCGATGGGGTGATCGGTCGCCCGACCAGTCCCGAGAGACCTACGGCCGCAGGACGACCCCGACCCCGCCCTCGCCGCCCGGTGGCCCCGCTGGTCAGCGAGCAACGCCGCTGAGGTGCCGGTCGTCTATTTCGATGCAAGTGCGTTCGTGAAGCTGCTCGTCGACGAGCCTGGATCGGAACTCGCTGTCGCCCTGTGGGACGGATGCGACGCCGCCGTCTCGAGCAGACTCGCATACCCCGAGGTCCGAGCGGCCCTCGCTGCCGCCCACCGGAACCACGACCTCGACCGAGATGGCTTCGAGCAGGCCGAACAGAGCTGGGAAGAGTTCTGGGGCGCAACGCGGCCGGTCGAGTTGACGCCGACCGTCGAGCGCCACGCCGGCGAGCTTGCCGCCGGCAATGCCCTCAGGGGCGCTGACGCCGTGCATCTAGCCAGCGCGCTCGCCGTCTGCGACCGCCAGCTCATCGTCGCCGTATGGGATCGACGTCTCCACGCCGGCGTTCTGGCGGCTCGCCTTGCCGTTGCCCCTTTGACGCTGGACCCGGCGTAAATCATCGACCGGGGTTCTGTCCACCGCGGCCCTTCAATCGGGTGAAGGCTCCACCACCTCAGGCCAGGAACCCGTGCGAGTAGGCGCAGAACCTGCGCTACCCTGGAGAGCCGTCCCCCCGACGCCCGAGCAGCCCGAAAGCCGGGACGGGTTCTGCGTCGGTGTGGTGGACGCGTCGAGGCCCGTGCCGGCCGTTTTGCTGTCGGCATCGGACCCCGGTGCGCCCGAGTGCCACGAAGTTCGTCGCCCAAGGAGAGAAGCCAATGGCTCGGTCCACTGCCAGTAACAACGGTTCACCCGAGGGGCGCGCCGCGCTCGACGCCCAGCTCCGCCGCATCGGCTCCAACGAGCAGACGGTGCGCGACTACGACGAGCTGGTCGCCCTGGGCGCCCAGCGGCGTGACTCCCGGAAGGGCGCATCGATCAACGGAATCGAGGCCCTCCACCGCTCCTCGTAGGCACCGCTCCTCGTAGGCACCGCTCGTCCTGAGACCGGGCGGCGGTCTGGGGTCGATGACGGCCTGACGGGCGGGTTAGTTCTCGTCGTCGGTGGCCAGGATGCCGGCCACGGCGGCCAGCGCAGTAGCGAGGCCGGCGGCGCGTTCGGCCACGGCGGCGAGGTAGCGATCGGCCCCGGCCTGGTCGAGCGGGGGCCGGCCCAGCGACCGCATCAGGGCTGCAGGGTCGGTGGCCGGGGTGACCTCGGCCGGCCGGCTGGGACTGGGCACCGCCTTCCAGAGGTGGGCCGTGCCGGCCTCGGAAGGACGGCCGGGACGACGGGCCTGACGGGTGTTGCGGCGGGGGGCGTTGTTGCCGCTCCCGTTCACGCTGCCTCCTCCTCGTCGCCGTCGGGCGAGGCGTCCTCGGCGTCGGCCGTGAGCAGCTGGTCGGGCCGCAGGCCCAGGGCCACCCGCAACTGGCCCGGGTTGAGGTCGGCCAGGGTGCTGGACTTGGGCAGCACCAGATCGGCGATGTGGCGCTTGCCTGCGACGACGTCCTCCACCCGCTCGTCGACCGTACCCGGGCAGACCAGACGGTGGGAGATCACCGTGCGTTCCTGACCGATGCGCCACGCCCGGTCCCGGGCCTGGTCCTCGACCGCCGGGTTCCACCAGCGGTCGTAGAGGACGACGTGGCTGGCCGCGGTCAGGTTGAGGCCGGTGCCGCCCGCCTTGAGCGACAGGACGAGGGCGCCGGCACCCTTCCTGGCCTGGAACTCCTCGATCATCCGGTCGCGGGCGCCACGGGAGAGCCCGCCGTGGTAGCAGTCGACCGGGCCGCCTGTCCGGTGAGCGAGGTGGGTGGCCAGGCGTTTGCCCCATTCGGCGAAGTGGGTGAACACCAGGACCTTCTCGCCCGCGGCGAACACGGAGTCCACGATCTCCTCCAGGCGGGCCAGTTTGCCCGAGCGCCCGGGCAGCGGCCGGCCGTCGTCCTCGTAGGCGGCCGGGTGGTTGCAGATCTGCTTGAGGGCGGTGATGGCGGCCAGGATGTCGCCCTGACGACGGTCGCCCTCGCCGGCGGAGACCAGGCGGTCGATCACCGCCTGGTAGAGGCCGACCTGCTCGGGGGTCATGGTGCAGTGGTCGAGCTCGTCGATCTTGTCGGGCAGCTCGGCGGCCACCTCGGGCTCCGACTTCGTGCGACGGAAGACGAGGATGCCGTTGAGGGCCCGCAGGGCCGACTCGCCGTTGGCGGCTCCGTCGCGGCTCTTGGCCGACAGCTGGGAGACGAAGGTCGAGCGGCTCCCGAGCAGGCCGGGGTTGGTGAAGTCCAGGATGGCCCACAGATCGCCGAGGCCGTTCTCGACCGGGGTGCCGGTCAGGGCGACCCGGCTGCGGGCCGGGATACGCCGCAGCTCCCGGGCCACGTCGCTGCCGGGGTTCTTGATGGCTTGGGCCTCGTCGAGGACCACGCCGGCCCAGCCGCACTCGCTCAGCGCCTCGATGTCGCGCACCGCGGTGCCGTAGGTGGTGATGACCACGTCGGCCAGCTTCGACTTGGCCGCCAGCTCCTCGGCTGATGACCGGGAGGCGCCGTGATGGACGATCACCCGCAGGCCGGGGGTGAACCGGGCGGCCTCGGCAGCCCAGTTCCCGACCACGGCGGGCGGGGCGATCACCAGCGTGGGCTGGCCCTGGCGAGCCTTTGCGACTCGCGACAGGTGGGCCAGAAGGGTGGGGGTCTTGCCCAGGCCCATGTCGAGGGCCAGGCAGCCGCCGAGCCCGGAGGCGTCGAGGAACCCCAGCCATCCGAGGGCCTCGGCCTGGTAACTGCGGAGAGTGCCGACGAAGCCCTCGGGTGCCGGGACCGCCTCGATGGTGGTGGTGTGGGCGAGGAGGTCGGCGGCCCAGCCGTGGCCGCCGACGCTAGTGCCTCCGGCGAGCGGCGAGGACTCCAGGCCGACGGCGTGGCGCAGAACCTCGGCCCCGGTCAGGTGGGTGCGCTGGGCCCGTTCGGCCAGGGCGGCGGCGGCTTCGGTGAGATCGACCCGGTTGACCTCCACCCAGCGGCCGCGGGAGTGGATCAGGGGTCGGGCCTCGGCGGCCAGGCGGCGGATGTCCTCGGCGGTCAGCTCGACGTCATCGAAGACCGCCGACCACCGCACGGCAGCGAGCTGGTGGGCGCCGACGACCGAGGCGTCGACCGGCTCGGCGGTGAGGCGAAGGGCCGGGCGGGGCCTGCGCCTCGACAGCAGGGGGACGCGGACGTCGAAGCCGGCCGCCTCGAGGCTGGCGCCGGTGACGCCCATGAGGTCGAAGGCCTCGTCCTGGCTCAGCACGACCTCCCCCCGGCGATGCCCACCCGGGCGGTTCAGGACGGGGAGAAGCCGCTCGAGCCGAGTGGTCTCGTCGGCCAGGTGACGCTTCGACCGCCCGTCGACCAAGGCCACCTCGAGGGGCACCAGCCGGCCTTCCTGGCCGGGCCCGAGCACCGAGAGGAACCAGGCGTTGCCCTTGTCGGGCGGGTCGAGCTGGACGACCAGTCGGGCGTCGACCGGGCCTTGCACGGGGTCGCCCCAATGTTCCAGGCGTTCGGCCAGGGCGACGGCCAAGCGGGGCGGAGCCTCGAACGGCGTGCCGTCCAGGCTGGTGAGGACCGCCTCCGACACGTCGCCCGGCGTACGGACCACGGGCGGGGCCGCCGGCAGCTCCAGGCGCCCGGCGGCGTCGCGCACGATGGCGTCGACCGTTGCCCCCAACACGGCCAGGGTCAGCGTGCGGGGATCCGACCGGTCGAGGGCGGCGACGGTGGCGGGCATGGCCCGGGAGAGGGAGTCGAGCTTGGCCCGCTCGACCAGGGCGGGCGCCCAGCGCACCGCGAAGGCCGCCGGCGTACCGGCCGGCTCGAGCCTGGGGACGATGGACCCGCGGGCCACCAGCGCCACCGCCCACGCCGCCACCCGGCCGAGCCACACGACACCGGTACCCACGCCCTCGGGGCGGTCGCCCGCTCCTACCGCCACAAGCCATCCCAGGGCTTGGGCCACGCCGATGGCCTGGGCCGGGGCCTCAGCGGCCCCTTCAGAGCGGGAGGCCGGGGCCTCAGATCCCCCCGGCAGGGCGACGGGATCGTGTGGCCACCACCCTTCGGCGGGGGCGTCGGCCTTCTTCAGTCGCTCGGCCAGCTCCTCGAACGACACTGGCGCCACGCCCGGCCCGGCGGCCCAGAGGACGAGGCGCCCGTCGTCCCACGACGCCTGCAGGCGCACCTCGCCCGCCCCGTCGAGCGCCTTGTCCTCCGTGGGTTCGTTGCGGACGCCGGTGAGCCGGGCCAGGGCGCCGGCCAGGAGGCCTCGTTCGCCCTCGAAGTCGGCGACGACCTGGTCGCGTTCCGGCCCCTTGAGGCCCCGTACCTGGGCCAGGCCGGTCTCGGTCTCGCGCAGGAGCCGTTGCAGCGAGAAGAGCCACTCCTGGCGGTGGCCCTCCAGGAGCACGAGCTGGTCCGGCGTCGCCTCTCCGGCGGCCTCGGCTTCGATGGCCCATCCCAACTCACGAGCGGGGACGCGGGCGATCCCCGGTCCTCGTCCCCCTGCTGCCACGTCGTGCATGTGCCTCCGGCACTCGCTACGGAGGCGAGGGTGGCAGAAGCTGCCTGGCACCCGCGCCCTGTTCCTCTTCCTTCCATGCTGAGCCTCGCCTCATTGCTCGAGAGCGTTCGCTCGCATCGCATCGCCACCGTCGCCACCGCCCAGACGGTCGAACGACGTAGGAAACCTCTCCGATTGTACCGCTCGTCCAAACAAATGGGTGGATGCCCGAAGCAGATGTCCCACTCAGGAAGCGGCGGGGGGAGCGAGAGCAGGCACGACATGGGCCCGGACAAGTTGCTGCAGACCGGGCGCCCCGTGCTGCGGTTGGGTGACCCTCTGTGCCGCCAGGTCGACGAGCACCGGGTAGACCGATGGGCGCGGGCCCGCTCGGGACTGCCCCCAGTCGCCCACGTCTCGCGTCGAGTCGACGACGGCCACCGCCACGACATCGAGACCCGCCCGTCCCCCGATACGAAGCCTGCCGCCGACCGTCCGGGCGTACTGCGCAGCCTCGTCGAGGAAGCGGTCCAGGTGGGCGGTCGTGGCGTCGGCCTTGAACACGGCAACCAGCACGAACGTGGGCGACCGCAGCGCAGGCTTGCGCCCGATGACGGCCTGACGCCCGGCGACGGAGTCCCGGGTGACCTTGAAACCGCCGGCAACGAGCGACGACCCGATCCGCTCCACCACACCCAGCCCGGCGGGCTCGACCGCTATGCCCCCAACTTCCGAGCCCGCATGACGAGGGTGCGGGGGACCATGTCGTAAACGTCGCGCCAGTGCCGGCTGCGGGGCCCGTCGGGGTTGGGCGCCGGCTCCAGCACGGTGTCGACGGCGAAGTTGGCGCGGGAAAGCCCGGTGAAGAGGTCGGAGACGGTGTGGTGGTGAGCCGAAAGCGGCATCCCCTCCCGGTCGTACGTCACGCTCGTCCGGTCGAAGTACGACCGGCGGACGAGCAGCGGCTGTCCGGCGTCGTCGTCGTCGATCAGGTGTGACGAGGGGTGGGGCAACGAGAACACGAACGGCGAGCCCTGCTTCAGCACCCGGTGCACCTGGCGGAAGACCCGGTTCAGGTCCTCGACCAGGCCGAGGGCGTAGGCGGAGAAGACCACATCGATGCTCTCGGCCCGCAGGAACACGAGCTCGGCCAGGTCGCCGGTATGCAGGTCGACCTTCACCTTCTCCTGCTCGGCCAGCCGCCGGGCCGCAGCCAGCTGAGCGGGCGAAAAGTCGAGCCCGACGGCGTGGGCGCCCTGCTTGGCCATGGCCACCAGGCTCGATCCGGCGCCACAGCCCAGCTCCAGCACCCGCTTGCCCTCGAGGTTGCCGAGGAGCCGGAACTCGGCTTCGGTGGCGATGTCGGGCCCGTAGACCACGGCGTCGACGCCGGGCAGAACCCCGCTCCCGCGGCCCTCGGGCAGCCGGTTCCAGGTGGCGGCGGTATCGCTCGACATGGACCATCTTGGCACCGGTGAAAGCCCGGTGACATGTCCGGGGGTCAGCCGGCGGCGATGAACTCCTCGACCAGGCGCTGGCAGACGTCGTCGTGGTACTGCTCGGGCGGCGACTTCATGAACCACGACGACGGGCCCAGCAGAGGGCCGCCGATGCCGCGGTCGAGAGCCAGGCGGGCGCAGCGCACGGCGTCGATGATCACGCCGGCCGAGTTCGGGGAGTCCCACACCTCGAGCTTCAGCTCGATGTTCAGGGGCACGTCGCCGAAGTTCCGACCCTCGAGTCGGATGTAGGCCCACTTGCGGTCCTCAAGCCAGGGCACGTGATCGCTGGGGCCGATGTGGACGTCGTCGGCGGCGATGCCGTTCTCCACCTGGCTGGTCACCGACTGGGTCTTGGAGATCTTCTTGGACTCCAGCCGCTCGCGTTCGAGCATGTTCTTGAAGTCCATGTTCCCGCCCACGTTCAGCTGGTAGGTCCGGTCGAGGACCAGGCCGCGGTCCTCGAACAGCCGGGCCAGCATGCGGTGGACGATGGTGGCGCCCACCTGGCTCTTGATGTCGTCGCCGATGATGGGAATGCCGGCAGCGGTGAACTTGGCCGCCCACTCGGGGTCGGAGGCGATGAACACCGGGATGGCGTTGACGAAGGCCACGCCGGTCTCGAGGCAGGCGGTGGCGTAGTGCTTCTGGGCCAGCTCGGAGCCCACCGGCAGGTAGGAGACGAGTACCTCGGCGCCCGACGCCCGTAGCGCCTCGGCCACATCGACCGGATCGTCGAGGCTCTCCTCGACGGTCTGGCGGTAGTACTTGCCCAGGCCGTCCATTGTCGGGGCGCGCTGGACGGTGACCCCCAGATCGCCCACCGACGCGAAGCGCACGGTGTTGTTCTGGCCGGCGAAGATGGCTTTGCCGACGTCGACACCGACCTTGGTGGCGTCGACGTCGAAGGCGGCCACCACCTCCACGTCGCCGACGTGGTAACCGCCGAGGACCACGTGCATGAGCCCGGGCACCGACTCGGCCGGATCGGCGTTGCGGTAGTACTCCAGGCCCTGCACCAGCGAGCTGGCGCAGTTCCCGACACCGGCGATGGCCAGACGAATCTTGGGACGATCGCCTGGTCGCTGCGGTCCTCCGCTCGGCTTCGGTCCTCGCTCCTTCATGAGGGATCTCCTCCCTGACGTTCGCTGGCGATGAGGCGGTCGAGCCACGAGATGTCTCTCTCGGTGGACTCGGTGCCGTGGTCGACCAACGACTGGGTGTACATGTCCATGCGTTCCTTGCGACTGCGGTGATTGGTGCGGGCCTTGGCCAGGCGCTCGACCAGGAGGGCCCGGCGGCGCTCGAACAGGCCGAGCCGGCGCTCCGGGGGCAGGTGCCGGCAGAAGGCGAGCCTGAGGTTGAAGGCCCGGTCGTCCTCGGCGCTGGTGGAATCGGCGACGAGGAGCTCCTCGAAGAGCGCCTCGCCGCGCTCGGTGATGGCGTAGACCTTCCGGGTCCTCGACGGGCGGACCGGGTGGGTGGCGGCCCGGCGGGCCCGGAAGGCGGCGGCCTCCCCTGCGATCGACCCGGTCATGGGCGCAGGCGCTGACGGTGTCGCCGGGCCGTCGTGGGGAGTGCCTATGACGGCCCGGACGGCCCCGGCGGTCTCGAGGCGGGCCAGGGCGGGATAGAGCGAGCCGAATGAGACGCTCGAGAAGGCGCCCAGGGCCTCGGTGAGGCGCTTCTTCAGCTCGTAGCCGTGGAGCTCCTGCTCCTTCAGCAACCCGAGGATGGCCAGCTCCAGCAAATGTAGCGCCCTTCGAAAGACTTTCCGACATATCGGTTCGATATATCGGTCCCAGTATGCCGCGTAGGTCGGCACTGCGCAACGCGAGCCGGTCGGCCGGTTGGGCGCCGCCAGCGCTACCATTTCTCCGATGGTCTTTGGGCCCGAGTCGCTGCAAGCGAGAGGAGCGGGCCATGTCGGCCGCCCTGGCGAGGTCGACTACCGGCTGGTCCGCAAGCACACCCTCGACGAGTTCCGTCGGGGCCGGCTCAGCCGCCTCGACGTCTGCGATGCCCATCCGGAGCTTCTCCGGGCGGCGCGCAACGTCGGCGAGGCCCGCAGCGAGGACTGTCCCATCTGTGAGGACCCGGGGCTGACCCTGGTGTCGTTCGCGTTCGGGGCCCGCCTACCCGCCCACGGCCGCTGCATCACCACCCGCAAGGAGCTCACCCAACTCAAGCGAGGGCCGACCGAGTCCACCTGTTACGTCGTCGAGGTGTGCACGGCGTGTGCGTGGAACCAACTGGTCCGCAGTTTCCGGCTCGGTTCGCCCCGCACCTGACCCCACGTTTGTCGGCGTCGGCGAGGTGGAGCCCGCGGGCCTAGGGGCTCGGGGACACCGCGTCGCGGAGGCGGACGGCGATGACTTCCGGGCTGGTGTCGTTGATGAAGGCGCCGGCACCGAGTTCCGAGCCGGCCAGGTATTTCAGCTTCTGGGCGGTGCGGTGCAGGGGGGTGAACTCGATGTGGAAGTGGCTCACGTGCTGGTGCTCGCCGTCGTCGGTGGGCGCCTGGTGTACGGACATCACGTAGGGCAGGGGGAACCCGAACAGGCGGTCGTAGCCGCGGATGACCTGGCTCAGCAACTCGGCCAGGGCCAGGCGCTCGGGATCGGAGAGATCGAGACTGCTGGCCGCGTGGCGGAGCGAGGTGACGTGGACCTCGTAGGGGAAGCGGGCGGCGAAGGGGACGAAGGCCAGGAAGCTGCGGTTGGAGGCGACCACCCGCACCGCGTCGGAGCGCTCGCGGGCGACGACGTCGCAGAACACGCAGGTGCCGTGGTGGGCGATATGGGCCAAGGCGACGTCGAGCTCCCGACGGGGGCGGGGGGGAATCTCCGGGTAGGCGTAGATCTGGCCGTGGGGGTGATGGAGGGTGACGCCCACGGCGACGCCCCGGTTCTCGAAGATGAACACGTAGGCGACCTCCTCCCGGGCGCCGAGCCGGGCGTAGCGGTCGGCCCAAACCTCGATCACGAGGGCGATGCGGGGCGCGTCCATCTGGGCCAGCCCCAGATGGTGGTCGTCGGAGTAGACGATGACCTCGTTGGCCCCGGCCGAGGGCGCAACCGGGTAGAGGTCGGAGCCGGGCACCGCCGGCTCGGGCGGCTGGCGGACCAGGGCCGGGAAGCGGTTCTCGAAGACCACCACGTCGAAGGCGGCCAGGGGGATCTCGGTGGGGGGGTGGCCCTCGCGGGTGGGGCACAGCGGGCATGCCTCCTGGGTGGGAAGGAACGTCCGGTCCTGGCGGTGCCCGGCGAACATCCTCCATTCACCGGTGACGGGGTCGTAGCGCCGCTCGGTCACCTGGCGACCTCGTCGCGCCACGAATAGGCCGTCAGGGCCCGCCCGTCGTCCTTGAGGAGCGACCGCGACGTCATCACCGGGCGGGGGAGCGCCGCCCAGCGCAGGACGTCGGCCAGCAGGGCGCAGGCGGCGGCGCCACCCGCGGCTGCGCCGGGCGCGAGCCGGTATTGGCAGAGCACCAGGCGACCGCCGCCCACGGCGTGGGATCCCAGCACCGTCCCCGTGAGCGCCCCGGGCACGGGCTTGTAGGCGATGACCACAGGCGTGTCGGGGAAGACCTCGCCCTCGACGCGTGTGACAACGTCGGTCGCGTCGACGGTGGAGTCCTCGGCGACCAGGACGGCGCGGCGGGGCAGGCTGGGGATGGCGCCGTGGTCGGTGGTGAAGCGGAAGACCGTCGAGTCCCACACCGACGTCAGCGCCTCCAGCCCCACCTCGACCGGGTACAGGGAGGCGGCGGTGGCCGGCTGGGCCAGGACGACCACCACCTCGCCGGCGTCGAGGCGGTCCCGCACCACGTGCGCCGTGACCCCGTCGAGGGCATCCTCGGCTACGACGGTGACGCCTGCCTCGCCGATGGACGCGCCGACGGCCCCCAGGGCCGCGGCTGTGACGCCCCCGCCGAGCAGTCGGACGGCGACAGGCACGGGATCACTGCTGACCACGTGGATCGACGGACCGGCGTCACGACCCAGCCGCGGCTCGATGTCCCCTCATCCAATGCCAGGCGTCGGCGATCATCTCTTCCAGCCCTGCTTTCTCGGGAACCCAGCCCAGTTCGGCGCGGATGAGCTCGCTGGAAGCCACCAGCACGGCAGGATCGCCGGGACGGCGGGCTGACTCCACTACAGGAACCTGGCAGCCCGTGACCAGGCGGGCGGTGTCGACCACCTCGCGCACCGAGTAACCGGCCCCATTGCCCAGATTGAAGATGCGATGCGAGCCCTCCTCCGCCGCCTCGAGGGCCAGGAGGTGGGCCCGGGCCAGGTCGTCGACGTGGATGTAGTCGCGCACGGCGGTGCCGTCGGGTGTCGGGTAGTCGGTGCCGAAGATGCGCACCGCCTCCTGTTCCCCCAGGGCCACCCTCAGCACCGATGGGATGAGGTGGGTCTCGGGGTCGTGGTCCTCGCCCTGGCGGCCCGAGGCGCCGGCCACGTTGAAGTACCGCAGGCTCACCGCGGCCAGCCCCGACGCCACCGCCTCGTAGCCGATCGCCTGGTCGACGGCCAGCTTCGAGGCGCCGTAGGGATTGGTGGGACGGGTGGGCACGGTCTCGGCGATGGGCACTTGCTCCGGCTCGCCGTAGACCGCCGCGGTCGAGCTGAACACGAGCCGCCGGGCACCCGCCTCCCGCATGGCATCCAGCAGGTTGAGCGTGCCGCCCAGATTGGTGCGGAAGTACCTGACCGGTTCGGCGACCGACTCGCCGACCAGGGACAGGGCGGCGAAGTGCAGCACGGCCTCGAAGCCCTCGGCCACCACGGCGGCGAGGGCGGCCTGGTCGAGCACATCGACACGGCGGACAGCGGCTCCGTCGGGTACCGCCCAGTCGTGGCCCTTGGAGAAGTTGTCGACGATCGTGACGTCGTGGCCGGCCCCGAGAAGGTGCCGGGCCACCACACTGCCGATGTACCCGGCCCCCCCGACGACGAGATGTCTCACAGTGGCGGCTCCTCCTCGGTGACACCGGTTTCCGACCGCCGCTCGATCCTGGCACCGTCGGACGGGTGGAGGCGCCATCCCCGGAGCGGGCTGGCGGGATCGGCAAGGGCAACGACGCATCCCCCGAAGCCGGCGCCGGTCAGGCGGGCGCCGTAGACCCCGGTCACGGCGCAGAGCTCCTCCACCAGGGCGTCGAGGGTCGGTGTCGACACCTCGAAGTCGTCGCCCAGGCTGGTATGGCTGGCCCCCATGAGCCGGCCCGCCTCGACCAGGTCCCCGGCCCGGAGACAGGCGGCGAAGTCCAGGACCCGGCGGTTCTCGGTGATCACATGCCGGGCCCGCCGCCGAAGCGTGCCGTCCAGGGCCGCCAGGTCGGTGGTCGACGCGTCCCGGAGCGGCCCCACGACCTCGGCGGCGGCCTCGCATTCGGCCCGGCGCTCGGCGTAGGCCGACCCGGTCAGGGCCCGGGACTGCCCGGAATGCACGACGACCACGTCGAGGCCGGCAGGCATGGCCACCGGCGTGGTCTCGAGCGACGTGCAGTCGACCAAAAGGGCGTGGCCGGCGACCCCCGAGACCGACGCCAGCTGATCCATGACGCCGCTGGGCACGCCCGACGCCAGGTGTTCGGCCCGTTGGCAGGCGAGGGCGAGCGCTCGAGGCGGGCCGTCGAAGCCCAGCGCCAGGGCCACCGACACTTCCAGGGCCGCGCTGGACGACAGCCCGCCGCCCACCGGCAGGGTCGTGCGCACCGTGCCCACCATCCCCTGACCGGGACGGACGACGGCCACCACGCCGGCCACGTAGCGGGCCCATTCGGGCTCGACGCTCCGGGGCTCGGCCATGTCGAGGCCCATTACCGCGGCCCCGGCGGCCTCCCCGGACGACAGCTCCACCCGTGAGCCGCCCGTGCGGGCCTCCACCGTGGTGCCCCATTCCACGGCCATGGGCAGCGCCCAGCCCCCGGTGTAGTCGGTGTGGTCGCCGATGAGGTTGACCCGGCCGGGTGCGAAGGCCCGCACCGTCCCCACGGTTGCGGAGCATACGGCGGCCCCGGTCCCCGGGCCCGCGGAGCATACGGCGGGCCCCGGTCCCCGGGCCCGCGAGCCCACGGCGGCTGCTGGTCGGCGCCGCTCCCTCGGCGGTAGCATGAGGCCCTCGTGCGCCGTAGCAGTCAGGGGCTCCTCGATCGCCCCCCCCCGCCTCGCGTGGCCGGAACCACAGTCCCTCGGGGCCCCGACCGCCGCCGTAGCTGGTTCTGGCGCTACCGGCGCGTCTGGTTCCTGATCGGGATCCTGGTCTTCACCGCCCTGGCCGGCGTGGCCTGGCTGCTGACCCAGATCCCACTGCCTCCGGAGGCCCCGCAGGCCGAGACCACCGTCATCTACGACGGCACCGGCGCTCGGCTCGCCGTCCTGCACGGCGTCGAGAACCGCTTCCCGGTGAAGATCGATGAGGTGCCGAAGGTGATGGTGGCCGCCCTGGTGGCCGCCGAGGACCGGAAGTTCTTCGAACACGGCGGGATCGACCCTGTCGGCATCGCTCGGGCCACTTGGGCCGACATCCGCCGCAAAGGCGTCACCCAGGGTGGTTCCACCATCACCCAGCAGTACGTGAAGAACGCGTTCGTCGGGCAGGACTACACGCTCTGGCGCAAGATCCGTGAGGCGGTGATCTCCGTCAAGATCGAGCGCAAGCTCACCAAGACGCAGATCCTCGAGCGCTACCTCAACACCGTCTACTTCGGGCGGGGGGCGTACGGCATCCAGGCGGCGTCGCGGGCCTATTTCGGCAAAGACGTCGACCAGATCGAGGCCAAACATGCCGCCTACCTGGCCGGGCTCATCCGCAGCCCGTCGCTGGGTGACGTGGCCGAGAATCCCCAGGAGGCCCACGACCTGCGCTTCATCGTCCTCCAGGCGATGGTCGACACCAAGGTGCTCACCGCCGAGGAGGCCAACGACGTCGAGGCCGTCCCCCTCACCGACTACGTGGTCCCGAAGGGGCCCAACGACTCCGAAGTCACCATGACCGGGGTCGGAGCCGAGTACTACGTGGCCTATGTCCGCCAGCAGCTGGAGCGGGCCTACGGCGAGGACCGGGTGCTGCGGGGGGGCATGCGTGTGTACACCACCCTCGATCCCACCGCCCAGCGCCAGGCGTACGACGCCGTTTACGGGCTCCTCGACCGCGATGCCGACCCCGCCGGCGCCTTGGTCTCCCTCGACAACGACGGGCGGGTGGTGGCCATGGTCGGCGGCAAGGACTGGTCGGCCTCACAGGTGAACCTGGCCGTGGGCACCGACGGCGGCGGATCCGGCCGCCAGGCGGGGTCCACCTTCAAGCCCTTCGTGCTGGCCGAGGCCATGAGCCAGAACCTCGGGCTGGAGTCGGCCCCCTTCCTCGGGCCGGCCAAGATCGTCCTGCCCAAGGCCGACAACGGCGCCGACTGGGAGGTCAACAACTACGAGAACGCCTCCTACGGTCGCATCAGCCTCCTGAATGCCACGACCGCGTCGGTGAACACGATCTACGCCCAGCTCGTCGTCTCCCTGGGGCCCGACAAGGTGGTCGACATGGCCCACCGCCTGGGGGTGAAGTCGCCCCTGGAGCCCAACGCGTCCATCGCTCTGGGGACCGCCGACGTCTCGGTCCTGGAGATGGCCGACGCCTACCTCACCCTGCAGACCAAGGGAGTCCAGGTCGAGCCCCGGGTCATCAAGAAGATCACCCAGGGCGACTCCACCCTGGTGGATGACCGACCCAAGACCACCAGGGTGCTCGAGAAGGCCGTAGCCGAGAAGGTCAACTACGCCCTCCAACAGGTCGTCGACGCCGGGTCCGGCGTCGGCGCCGCCATCCCCCAGGCCCAGGTGCGGGGAAAGACGGGCACCACCGACGTCAACGGCGACGCCTGGTTCGTGGGCTACACCAGCAAGCTCACCACCGCGGTATGGATGGGCTACCCCGAGGGACAGTCCAAGCCGCTGCTGAACATCCACGGCGTGGCCAAGGTCAACGGTGGGTCGCTGCCGGCAGAGATTTTCAAGCGGTACATGGCGGTGGCCAGCCCGGCCGACGACACTCCTCCCGAGAAGGTTCCCGACCTGTCGGGCAGGACGGTCGGTCCGGTCTCCTCGGTCCCTTCGTACGGCTCGAGCTCCGGGTCGGGGTCCGGTTCCAGTTCCGGTTCCGGCGGCTCGTCCCGGGCGCCGGTGACCACCACGGCCACCACGGTGGCGAGCGCCGAGCCGGCGGCGTCGGAGTCGTCGACCACCACGGTGGTCCGGCCTCGCGTCACGATCCCCAGCGTCGAGCCGAGCACCCCGACCCCCCCGACCTTCCCCCCCACGGCACCCGACGTGACCAACCCTCCGGCCACTGTGCCGGCGACGCCACTGCGCCCGCGCACGATCCCGACCAGCCCCCAACGCAGCGCCCCGTAGTGGCGTGACCGCACCGGCCATCCGTGCCCGCAAAGGAGGGGTGCCGATCGTGATGGTGACGGCCTACGACGCGCCTACCGCCCGCATCGCCGACGATGCCGGCGTCGACATCCTCCTCGTCGGCGATTCGGTGGCCATGGTCGTCCTCGGCTACGAGGACACCCTGCAGGTGACCGTGGCCGACATGGCCCATCACACCGCCGCCGTCGCCCGGGCCCGCCCACGCGCCCTCGTCGTCGCCGATCTGCCGTGGCTCAGCTATCACCTGTCGATCGAGGAGGCGGTCCGCAACGCGGGCACGCTGGTCCGAGCGGGAGCGTCGGCCGTCAAGGTCGAGGGCGGGCGGTCGCGCGTCGCCGTGGTGGAGGCACTGGTCGACGCTCAGATCCCGGTGATGGGCCATCTCGGCCTCACCCCGCAGTCGGTCCACGTCCTGGGCGGCTACCGGGTCCAGGGCCGCCAGGCCGACGCGGCCACCGCCCTGGTCGATGACGCCCAGGCCCTCTCGGGTGCCGGCTGCTTCGCCATCGTGCTGGAATGCGTGCCCCGAGAGGTGGCCCGACTGGTGACCGAGGCGGTCCTCGTGCCCACCGTCGGCATCGGCGCCGGTCCCGACTGCGACGGTCAGGTGCTGGTCCTCCACGACCTTCTCGGGCTCGAGGACCGCATCGCCCCCAAGTTCGTCCGCCGGTACGGGACCTTGAAGGCCGACGCCGTCGCCTCGGTGGCGGCCTACGCCGACGATGTCCGCTCCGGCCGCTTCCCGTCCGACGCCGAGAGCTACCACCTGGCCGACGATGTGGCCGCGTCCCTGGGCCTCGGCGGGCCGGCGGGAGCCCAGAGCGCATGACGATGAGGCTCCTGCGCTGGACGGTGGTCCTGCTCGTCATCGTGGGCGGCCTGGCCTTCGTGGCCAGGGGGGCCAACGGCCCGGCCGACCCCACGCTGGCGCCGGCCCCGGCGGGTGGGCAGGCCAGCGTCAACCGGACGCCCTTCGGCGACTTCGGCGAGATCGCCTTCCGGGTTGAGGGAGGCAGCGGCGCCGATGTCGCCGCCCGGGCCTCGGCACTGCGATGTGCCCTCCTGGCCGACACCTCGACCCGTCAGGAAGTCGGGCTGATGAACCGCACCGACCTCGGCGGCTACGACGGGATGGTCTTCCGGTTCTCCGCCGACACCAACGTCGCCTTCTACATGAAGGACACGCCGTTACCCCTGTCGATCGCCTTCTTCGACGCCAACGGCCAGTACGTCTCCGGCACCGATATGGCGCCGTGCATCCATCAGACGAGCTGCCCCGTCTACCCGGCGGCACGGCCCTACCGTCTCGCCTTGGAGGTGGCCCAGGGCGCCATGCCCCGTCTCGGCATCGGCCCCGACACCCGCCTGATCACCACCGGGCCCTGCCCGTAACGCGAGACTGTCACACCCCCCTGACATCCTGGCTGCGTGCCGGGATATCATGGTTGCGCTGAACACCCTCGGGTCTCGCTCAGCACCCTGCTCCGGGAGTTCCCCGGGGCCCTGCGCGCCTCGCCGCCAGGTCCGGAGGGAGAGGTTGCCGACAGATGCGGCCGTACGAAATCATGATCATCTTCGACCCGACGCTCGAAGACGAGGTCGTCCGCGCCGAGGTCGACAAGTCCACCGAGCTCATCCGCTCCAAGGGCGGGGAGCCCGGCCGGGTCGAGCGTTGGGGCAAGCGCCGCCTCGCCTATGAGATCCGCAAGCAGCGGGAGGGGTCCTACGTGCTCCTCCATGCCCAGGCTGAGCCAGCCGTCATGGCCGACCTCTCCCGTGCCCTCACCCTGGCCGACGGCGTGCTGCGGTACAAGGTCATCCACCTTCCCGAGAAGGCCACCGGCACGCCGGCCCGCGCCCTCGGCACCGTCGGCCCCGATGGGGCCTCAACGAGCGAGCCGGCCACGCCTGCGCCCGCCCCCACAAGTACCCCGGCCAACGGGGCCAGTGCATGAACGGAGACAGGGCATGAACGGGAACAGCGTCACATTGGTAGGCAACATCACCAGAGACCCCGAGCTGCGGTTCACGGCCAGCGGCCAGGCCACCGCCAGCTTCGGCCTGGCGGTCAATCGCGTCTGGAACGACCGCCAGAGCAACGAGCGCAAGGAAGCGGTGTCGTTCTTCGACGTCGTCTGCTGGCGAGAGATGGCCGAGAACGCCAGCGAGTCCCTGTCCAAGGGAGCTCGGGTGCTGGTCACCGGCCGTCTCGAGCAGCGCTCGTGGGAGACGCCCGAGGGCGACAAGCGGTCCAAGATCGAGGTCGTGGCCGACGAGGTCGGCCCCAGCCTGCGCTGGGCCACCGCCGAGATCCGCAAGAACGACCGGCGCGGTCCGGCCGAAGGCGGCCCGCCCGCCAACGGCGCCCGCCCCGTGAGCAATGCCGCCCCTGCATCCAGTGGCGGCGGCGCCCCCGCCTACGACTACGGGGACGAACCCTTCTAGTGGTCGCTGGTAGTACGACCCGTCAGCGATGCGCAGCCCGCCCGGTCTGTGCCGACAACAGGGCCCGCCTCGCTGGCGGACCGTACGGAGAGACGTCACAACCATGATGCAGCTGATCCTTCGGTCCGATGTGGACAACGTGGGCAAGAAGGGCGACGTGGTCGACGTCGCCGACGGGTTCGGACGCAACTACCTGGTGGCCAAGGGCTACGCCATCAAGGCGTCCTCCGGGGCCATCGCCCAAGCCGCCGGCATGCGCCGGTCCCGCGCTGTCAAGGACGCTCGCGACCGTGAATCAGCTGAGCAGGTCGCCCGCATCCTGGTGACCAAGGTCATCCGGATCACCGGCCGGGCCGGTCCCGAAGGCCGCTTGTTCGGCTCGGTCACCACCGCCGACCTGGCCACCGCCGTCTTGGAGCAGGCCGGCGTCACCATCGAACGTCGCCGGATCCACCTCGACGAGCCCATCAAGGCCGTCGGCACCCACGAGGTTCCCGTCCGCCTGCACCCCGAGGTTGAGTTCCGCCTGCCCGTGGAGGTTGTCTCAGGCGGGAAGTAGTGTCGAACATGTGTTCGGCATTCCGTCTTCCGCTGTCTCTGCACAGCCAAATCCCCGGGTTGTACCCCTAGCGACCAGCAGGCCCGGTCGGCCAGCCTGAGACCATGGCTCAGTCGATCGAAGATGCTCGGCGGCGCCAGAAGGGCGTCGCCGGCGCCCGGGTACCCCCGCACAACATCCAGGCCGAGGAGTCGCTGCTCGGGGCCATGCTCCTCAGTCGCGACGCCATCGTGGCTTCGGTCGAGGTCCAGCTCTCGGCCGACGACTTCTACAAGCCGGCCCACGGCCACATCTACGACGCCATCACGTCGCTCTATGCCCAGGGCGAGCCGGCCGACCCCGTCACCGTGGCCGAGTCGCTGCGCCGGGCCGGGGTGCTCGACGGCTTGGGCGGCCCCGCCATCCTCATCACCCTGCAGGCGGGCACGCCGGCCATCGGCAACGCCGGCCGCTACGCCCGCATCATCGAGGAGCACTCGCTCCTGCGCCGGCTCATCCGGGTGGCGGGCGACATCGCCGAGATCGGCTACGGCCTGCCCGACGATGTGGCCAACGCCGTCGACGAGGCCGAGGCCATGGTCTTCGACGTGGCCCAGCGCCGGGTCACCGACTCCATGGCCACCATCCGCGACCTGCTCTCGCTCCAGCTCGACCACCTCGAAGCCCTGTACGAGCGCAACCAGGAGATCACCGGCGTCCCCACCGGCTTCATCGACCTCGACCGCCAGCTCGCCGGCCTCCAACCCTCCAACCTGGTGATCATCGGTGGCCGGCCGGGAACGGGGAAGGCTCTCGCCCTCGACACACCCATTCCCACGCCCGGGGGCTGGACCACCATGGGCGGCCTCGAGGTGGGCGACCGGGTCATCGGGGCCGATGGCCGGCCGTGTCGGGTCACCTTCGCCACGCCGGTCATGCACGACCGTCCGTGCTTCGAGGTCGCCTTCGACGACGGCTCCACCATCGTGGCCGATGCCGACCACCAATGGTTCGTCCACGACTTCCGGGCCTGGAAATCGCGGCGGAGCCAGGCGTACCGGGCCGCCCGGCCGGCGGCCAACCCGCCTCTGGGACGCGATCAGAGCGGCCACCGACGCCTGCCTCGTGTCGTCACGACGCAGCAGATGCTCGATGAGGGTGTCCTCGTGTCCGGCGACGGGCGTCCGAACTGGTACCTGCCCCTCACGAGGCCGCTCGACCTCCCCGAGGCCGACCTACCAGTCGACCCCTATGTGCTCGGTTGCTGGCTCGGCGACGGGAAGTCGACCGGTTCGGAGATCAGCGTCGGCGAAGTCGATGTCGAGCATTTTGGCGCCGAATTCACCGGCGCCGGCTATGCCTTCGAGCGCAGAGCCGGTCTGCAGTGGGCTACCGTGCCCGTCCCCGGGAAGGGCGCCTGGCAGGGGTACGCTGGTTCCCGGCGGGTGCTCACGAGGGAGCTCCGCTCCGTCGACCTTTTGGACGGGGCCCGAAAGCACGTCCCTTCCATGTACCTGCGGGCGTCGAGGGCGCAACGGCTGGCCCTGCTGCAAGGCATCCTCGACACCGACGGCCACGCGTCCCGTAAGGGCGTCGACCTATGCCTGAGCGATCTGCCTCTGCTGCACCAGGTGCGGGAGCTCGTATGCAGCCTTGGTCACAAGCCTGGTCCCATCCGCCAGCGGTCGATCCGCCTGCCCGACGGCCGCATGACCAAGGCCTGGCGGCTGTGGTGGACGCCGCTCGACCCGGTATTCCGGATGGAGCGGAAAGTGGCGCGCCATTCCAACGCCCGCAGCCGTCGGATCTCCGGGGGGATCAGCCTTCGGGCGATCATCTCCATCCGTCGCGTGGCGTCCGTGCCGGTGCGCTGCATCACGGTCGATTCGGCCGATCACCTGTACCTGGCCGGCGAGTCGATGATCCCGACCCACAACACCTCCTTCGCACTTGGGATCGCCGCCCATGCCGCCCTCGAGGCCCGCACGCCGGTTCTCGTGTTCTCGCTGGAGATGAGCCACCGGGAGCTCACCCAGCGGCTGCTGTGCTCCGAGGCCCGGGTCGACGCCACCCGCATGCGCAACGGAAAGCTGCTCGAGTCCGACTGGCCCAAGATCAGCCACGCCGTCGGGCGCCTGGGCGAGTCACCGATCTACATCGACGACAACCCCCACCTCACGATCATGGAGATCCGGGCCAAGGCCCGCCGGCTCAAGAGCCGCGAGGGCCTGGGCCTGATCATCATCGACTACATGCAGCTCATGAGCGGCCGGTCCAACGCCGAGAACCGCCAGGTCGAAGTCTCCGAGATGTCCCGGGGCCTCAAGATCCTCGCTCGCGAGCTCGAGGTCCCCGTGATCGCTCTCTCCCAGCTTTCCCGGAACCTGGAGAGCCGCGCCGACAAGCGCCCCGTCCTCGCCGACCTTCGAGAGTCGGGATGCTTAACCGCTGATTCGCGTGTGGCCAGAGCCGACACTGGTTCTGAGGTCACCATGGGGGAGCTGTTTCTCACCGGCGCGCGCGACATCCCGGTCTGGAGCATTGACGACGGCCTACGGCTCGTCCAAGCGACGATGACCCACGTCTTCGCCAGTGGGGTCAAGCCGGTCTTCGAGCTACAGCTGGCGTCGGGACGGCGAGTGAAGGCGAGTGACAACCATCCGTTCATGACCGTCGACGGGTGGCGTCGCCTCGACCAGTTGAGCATAGGATCCCGTGTCGCTGCTCTGCATGGCGCCGTCGGCGTGGATCATGGTCAGGGAAGATTCGATACCCAGCGCCCGAGCGACGCGAGGACCGTGGCGTTGCTGGACCGTATGACGAAAGGGCCTTCCGCTGATGTCCTATGGGATCGGGTGGTGGCGGTCGACCCTGTGGGCGAGGAACCAGTCTACGACGCGACAGTGAGGGGCACGCACAACTTCGTCGCCAACGGCATCCATGTGCACAACAGCCTCGAACAGGATGCTGACGTGGTGATCTTCCTCTATAGAGACGAGGTCTACAACCGGGATACGCCGGACCGCGGTACCGCCGAGGTGATCGTTGCCAAGCATCGTAACGGCCCGATCGGTGTCACCCACCTCGCCTTCCTCGATCACTACACCCGCTTTGCCAACATGGCCCGTGTGTGATGCCGTCGTTGTTCTTGTAGGGAGCCCGAATTGATGGCCAATGTACAACTTGATGGCCACGAGTTGGCCACTGATGGGGGGTAGTTGGCCAAAGAGGGTCGCATACGAAGATTTCAGTCTGAGCACGGAGGTGGGTCTGGCGGAGGCGGTGCTCGATGTCGGGCTAAAGCGCCGCCACCAACTCGCCCAGCCGGAACCCCGATGCCTGGTTGCCGTCGGCCATCCCCACCCGAGGATAAAGCCCCCTGCACCAACGCCTCCGTCCTCTCGGCTCTCTGGAGGTCGTCGAGCAGCAGCATTCACAGCCGTCCTGCGGCTGCCTTCCCGAGTTCGAGGACTCGTGCCTGGAGATCGCCGTCGGTGGTGTCGGTGGTCATCCTGAGCTCCCCCAACGCAGCCTTTGATCCTTTGCGGAAATAGATCTGGTCCGCCTTGCTGCCGATCGGGCGGTTCATGATCTCGAAGGCCTCGTCGCCCACTCCGTTCAGCGTCGTGGTTTCGTACGACTGCTCGCGCCGGAATTCGCTGAACAGGGCGCTGGTGATTCCTCCGGCATAGGCGTAGACGCCCTTCCCGACAGCCGCACAGCGGGAGTTCAGGTGACGGGCCCCGTCAGATCCGAACCCCCGGCTCTGATGGCATCGCCTGCCAGCGGGATCAGGCGTCCTGCCGGGCACGCGCCAATCACACGTGGGACAGTTCAGCGGGCGCTCGGTGCGTGGCCATGGCGACGCCCACCGCAGCGATCGTCGCGCCCCAGCCGGCGATGATCACGTCTGGCGGCCGTGCTCCGGTCGCCGCGAACACTGGCACGATCAACAGGAATGGGTAGGCGCCCATGACGAGCGGAGCAAAGCGTGTCCAGCCCGACCAGTGCCCGGCGCGTGCCACCGCCATGCCGCCGATCAGCATGCCGACACCCGTGGACATCACCGCCACGGGGAACACCGGCAGGTTATCGCTGGCCAGGATGATTGAGGCGGCTTCGAAGCAGATGAACAGGATTCGGCCGATCGCCGCCAATCCAAGACCTGCCTGACCCCAACGAAGGTCGCCGGTGGCGCCCGATCGGAGCAGGCCGACGATGCCGATCAACACAAGCCCGTGCACGGCCAACCACACCACCTCGGCGGCATAGAACCCGCCGGTGCCGGCGTGCGCACGAAGACCGACGAGGGCGTTGAGGCTCCACACGGCCCCTCCCGCTATCCAGGCGAGAGAGACGTTTCGACTTGAGAAGTTGCGCTGGGTGTTGGTCATGGCCGCATCTTCACCGCAGGCCTGGCTGACGTCATGAGGCCCGACGCCCAAGTTGTCGGGAGGATCTCCCTAACCGGCGGGAGCATCGCCCGGTGACAGATCGCCGTGGACCGGCGATCATGGCGTACGTCCTCCTCCCGGCTTGCCACCATCCTCACGTCGGTGCTGGCCGCGCTGGCAATCGTTCTGGTGGCGTTGGCGATCGCGTTGCATGAGCGCTCCGGCGGCTACGGCAACCTGCGCTGGGCATTCGAGGCCATCTATGCCTGCGGGTTCGTGACGCTGGGGCTGCTGGTGGCCCACTACCGGCCGGGCAACGCCCTCGGGCCTCTGTTTGCCTTGCTCGGGCTGGGTACGGCGTTCACTGCCGCCGGAAGCGAGTTCGCCTACCTGGCCCTCACCACTGACACGACGTTGCCGGGCGCGAACTGGGTGCTGTGGGTGGCGAGCTGGTCGTGGGCGTCGCTGTTTCCCGTGCTCGCGTGCGTGTACTACCTGGCACCGACCATGCGTCTGGCGTCGCCTCGTTGGCGGGGCCCCTTCCTGTACTCCGTGGTTGCCACGTCGACACTCAGCCTGGCCATCGCGCTGCACCCAGGATCGATCATGGGCGACGAGCGGGGCCCCGTGCTCGCCACCCTCTCCAACCCACTCACCGGTGCGTCCGAGGGCGGCGCCCTCAGCACGTGGTATGCCCTCGCCTACCCGCTCATGGCCATCGGGATGGCGCTCGCCGGCACCGCCGCAATCGTCCGCTACCGCCGCAGCGAGGGTGAGCAGCGACAGCAGTTGCGCTTCCTCGCTGTGGGTGCGGCGATGTTCCCGGTGATCATGCTCTTCGGACTCGCCGTGCCCGCGCCTCCTGGACCTCTCGTCGCCTACGCCCTCAGCACGGTTGACCTGGCGGTGATCGCCGAGGCGCTGTTGCATCGGAGATGGTTCGGCATCGACGTCGTCGCCAACCGATCCTTGGTCTACGGCACGTTGACGGTCGTCGTGCTGGGGCTCTACGGCGCAGTCGTGCTGAGCGTCGATGCGGTGGTGCCGGGCGGAGCCTCGCTCGCAGGAGCGATCGTGGTAGCGGTCACGTTCACGCCGTTACGGTCCCGCCTACAGGGCGGCGTTGACCGGCTGATGTACGGCGATCGAAAGGATCCCTACGTGGCCATGACCCGGCTCGGGCACCGCCTGGAATCAGCCCTGACGCCCGATCAGGTTCTTCCGGTGGTCGTGGCAACCATCGCAGAAAGCCTCCGGCTGCCCTTCGCCGCTATCGACACCACTGACATCGATGGGAACCACATCAGCGCTTCGTGGGGTCGGCGCAGCGCGGTCGAGCTGGAGCGCATCGACCTTCCCTTCAGAGGGAAGGTGGCGGGGTCCCTCGCCGTGCAACCGCGTCCCGGACAGGCGGCGCTGAGCGAGGACGATAGGCGGCTGCTGGGCGACCTGGCCCGCCAGGCTGGCGTCGCCGTCCATGCGGTCGCAGTGGGTGCTGCGCTACAACGCTCCCGGGAGCACCTGGTCGGGGCGCGCGAGGAGGAGCGACGACGGATGCGTCGGGACCTGCACGACGGACTCGGCCCGGCCCTTACCGGGGTAACCCTGCAGCTCGACGTGCTCGGCAACGTCCTGCGTTCAGACCCAGCGACGGCCGAGTCCATGGTGGGCGCCCTACGCGGGGAGGTGAAGGACGCGATTGCCGAGATCCGGCGCCTTGTCTATGACCTGCGGCCCCCGGCGCTGGACGAGTTGGGCCTACTGGGTGCGCTCCGTGAGCACGCGGGCAGACTCGGGCGCAATGTGGTCATCACCCTCGAAGCGGACGATCTGCCACCGCTGCCCGCCGCTGTCGAGGTCGCCGCCTACCGCATCGTCACCGAAGCGATGACCAATGTTGCCCGCCATAGCGGTGCCCGCGCCTGCACCATCCGGGTGAATTGCCAAGGGCCGTCCCTTGACGTGTGCGTCGAGGACGACGGCATCGGCACCACCGAGAGCTGGCGGCCGGGTGTAGGCCTGCGCTCGATGCACGCCCGCGCCGCCGAACTGGGCGGGTCCTGCTCGATCAGCTCGTCGTCCTCCGGCGGCGGCGCCATTCGCGCGACCATCCCCGTAGTTCGATCATGACCACCTCCCCGCTGAGAATTGTGATCGCCGATGACCACCCGATGGTTCGCCAAGGCCTGCGCGGCGTCCTCGGCCACCATGCGGGCCTCACAATCGTCGCCGAGGTGGGCGACGGTGAGGCTGCGGTAGCTGCGGTCGCAGAGCACCACCCCGACGTTGTGCTCATGGACATCCAGATGCCCACCCTCGATGGCATCGAAGCGACAAGACGAATTAAGCAGCTCCAACCGGCCGTCGTCGTGCTCGTGCTGACGATGTACGAAGACGACGACTCCGTGCTGTCCGCGCTCAGGGCCGGCGCCTCGGGCTACCTACTCAAGGGCGCAGAGCAGGAAGAGATCGTCAGCGCCACGATCGCCGTTGCGCACGGAAGTGCCACGTTCGGACCGATCATCGCCACACGGATTTTGGATCTGTTCACCAATCCACCGGACGAGCCGGCCTCGCCCTTTCCCGATCTCACCGGCCGGGAGCATGAGATCCTCGAGCGCATCGCATGCGGCGAGACGAACCGGGCCATCGCTGATCGCCTCGGGTTGAGCCCGAAGACAGTTGCGAACAACATCTCGACGATATTCGTAAAACTCCACATTACCGACCGCTCCCAAGCGGTCGTCCGAGCCCGCGACGCCGGCCTTGGCCGACCAGCGCAGTCACCTCACGGTCGAACGTGATATCTGCGTTTTGCCCGGATTTGGGCCCTCCTCGACTCTGAGGCCGGCATTGAGGTAGTGGGCGAGGCGGCCAACGGGCTGGACGCGGTGATCGCTGCCGCCGAGGTGAAGCCGGACGTGGTGGTGATGAGCCCTGTCTGTCAGGCTGAGCTGAGACACCTGCAGTAGCCCCCGATCCCTGCAGGGCGAGAATGGACTCACACGACGATGACCCTGACGATGGACCGCGCCCATGATGTGGCCATGGGCGATGCCGACCCTGCGCCTCTCGA
>JBBSIS010000021.1:0-25262 GCA_038231955.1 Acidimicrobiales bacterium | reverse complement strand
TTCCTCGACGCGATGGCAGAGGGCGGCGGCGACGGTGACGCCCTACGACCCTGGCTGGTCGCAGGGACCGCGCTACCGCTGTCGGCGCTGACCTGCGAGGTGCTCAGCGAGCTGACCGTCCACGGCCTGGACGTCGCCCGGGCCATCGGTGCGCCGTGGCCGATCGACCCCGCCCACGCCGTCCTGATCGTCAGCGGCTTCCTGTTCCCGTCCCTCAACGCCTTGGGCCGCAGCGTTGTCGACCAAGCCGCGGCCGGGCTCGTACGGGCCCGGTTCGCGGTACACCTGCGGGGCGGAGGGCGGGCCTGGCTGCGTTTCCACGACGGCGACTTCTTGGTCGAACCGTCCCCCCAGGGCCTGGTCGACTGCCATCTCTCCGTGGATCCGGCCGCCTTCCTGCTGGTCTCGTGGGGACGCACCAGCCAGTGGCCGGCCATCGCCCGGGGCCAGCTGGTGGCCTGGGGACGGAAGCCCTGGCTGGGCCTCAAGCTCCGCTCCTGGCTCAGGAACCCCTGAGCCCGACTACACTCTCTCCCCGGTGCGCACCTTCTCCACAAAACCATCCGACGTCCAGCGGGCCTGGCACCTCGTCGACGCCGAGGGCCTGGTCCTTGGTCGCATGTCGTCTGAGGTCGCCCGGCTCCTGCGCGGCAAGCACAAGCCCATGTTCGCCCCCCACCTGGACACCGGTGACCACGTGATCGTGATCAACGCGTCGAAGGTGGTGCTCACGTCGGGCAAGGAAGGCAAGAAGATCGCCTACCGCCACTCCGGCTATCCGGGCGGGCTAAAGCAACGGTCCTACACCGACGTCATGGCCAACAACCCTGACGCCGCCGTCCGCAAGGCTGTGCGCGGCATGCTGCCCAAGGGCCCACTTGGCCGCCTGATGCTCAAGAAGCTCAAGGTCTACGCCGGCCCCACCCATCCCCATGCCGCGCAGCTCCCCGAGCCGCTCGAGCTGGCGAGCGCCGTCGCCCGCCCGGCCGGCCTCTAAGTACCCGACCTTCAGCGAGAAACCAGACAGGAACGCCGTGCCCAAGCCCCTCATGCAGTCGACCGGCCGTCGCAAGCAGGCCGTCGCCCGCGTCCGCCTCCGCCCGGGAACCGGCGTCATCACTGTCAACAAGCGCCCGATCGAGAGCTACTTCCCCTCCGAGACGCACCGGATGATCGTCACCGAGCCGCTGCGCCTCACCACGCTGGCCGAGACGTACGACATCGACGCCACCATGGACGGCGGCGGCATCTCCGGCCAGGCCGGCGCCCTGCGCCTCGGCATCGCCCGTGGCCTCGTGAACCTCGACGAGGAGCTGCGGAACACCTTGAAGCGGGCCGGGTTCCTCACCCGTGACGCCCGCAAGAAGGAGAGCAAGAAGTACGGCCTGAAGAAGGCCCGTAAGGCGCCGCAGTACTCGAAGCGCTGATCCGTCGACGGCGGCGACGAGGGCCCCGGCGATGACGTTGCGGTTCGGCACGGACGGAGTACGCGGCGTCGCCAACGCCGAGCTCACCCCCGAGCTGGTGCTGGCCCTGGGCCGGGCCGCGGCCCGCGTGCTCGGTGGCGGCCCCTTCCTGGTGGGGCGCGACACCCGGATCTCCGGGCCCCTCCTCCAGGCTGCGTTGTCCGCCGGCCTGGCCTCCGAGGGCGCCGACGTGGTCGACCTCGGCGTCATCCCCACCCCGGGGGTGGCCTGGCTGTCGGCGGCCGACCGCCGGCCGGCCGCGGTCATCTCGGCGTCGCACAACCCGTTCCCCGACAACGGGGTCAAGTTCTTCATGCCGGGCGGCCGCAAGCTGTCCGATGAGGTGGAGACCCGGCTGGAGGCGGAGCTCGACGGGCTCGTCGTCGGTCCGAAGGAGACCCAGGCCCGTGCCACCGGTCCCACGATCGGGCGGTTATCGGCGCAGGATGCCACCGCCCGTTACGTCGAAGCCGTCATGGCCACGATCGATGGCCGCCGTCTCGACGGTCTCCCGGTGGTCATCGACTGCGCCAACGGGGCGGCCTGGCAGACGGCGCCGGCGGTGCTGGGCGGCCTGGGGGCCGACATTGTCGTGCTCAACGACGCTCCCGACGGCCTCAACATCAACGACGCCTGCGGCTCCACCCATCCCGAGGCCCTGCAGCGAGAAGTGGTGGCTCGTGGCGCCGCCGTCGGCCTGGCCTTCGACGGCGACGCCGACCGGGTGCTGGCCGTCGACGCCGCCGGTGGCGTGGTCGACGGCGACCAGCTCATCGCCATCTGCGCCCTGGACCGACGTACCCACCGGCGCCTGCCCGGCGACACCGTGGTCGTCACCGTCATGGCCAACCTCGGGTTCCGCCGGGCCATGGCCGAGCACGGGATTACCCTGGTGGAGACCGCGGTCGGCGACCGTTACGTGCTCGAGGCCATGGAACGGGGCGGCTGGGCGCTCGGAGGAGAGCAGTCGGGCCACATCATCTTCGGGGACCTTCTGGCCACCGGCGACGGCGTCCTCACCGGCTTGCAGCTCCTCGACGTCATGGCCCGAACCGGTCGATCGCTGGCCGAGCTGGCCGCCGTCATGATCCGCCTGCCCCAAGTGCTGCGCAACGTCCCGGTGGCCAGTCGCAGCGGCATGAACGGCGCCGGAGAGCTGGCGGTCGCGGTCAAGGCGGCCGAAGTCGGGCTGGGCGAGCGGGGCCGGGTGCTCGTACGGCCGAGCGGCACCGAGCCGGTGGTGCGGGTGATGGTGGAGGCCGTCACCGTGGCCGAGGCCGAGGCCGCCTCGGAGATCCTGTGCGAGGCGGTCCGACGGGCGTTCGGCCGGTAGGCCGACGAGACGGACGTTCGGCCGGTAGGCCGACAGACAACGTAGCCTTGGCCGATGTGCGGCATCGTCGGCGTCACCGGGAGTGATCCGGCCCTCCCCTTCCTGATCGACGGTCTCGGCCGGCTGGAGTACCGGGGCTACGATTCTTCGGGCGTGGCCCTGGTGGATGGCGGCCAGGTCTGGGTGCGGCGCCGGGCCGGCAAGCTGGCCGAGCTGGCCGGCGCGGTAGGCGATGCACCCCTGGCCTCCACGGGTATCGGCCACACCCGGTGGGCAACCCACGGGGGACCGACGGAGCACAACGCTCATCCGCACACCGACTGCACCGGCGCCCTGGCTCTGGTCCACAACGGGATCATCGAGAACCACATCGAGCTGGGCGACGAGCTGGTCTCCGCCGGCCACGACCTGCGCTCGGAGACTGACAGCGAGGTTCTGGCCCACCTGATCGAGGCCGGCATGGTTACCGGTCTTTCGGTGGTCGAGGCGGTGCGCGCCGCGCTGCTCCGCATCGAGGGCTCTTTCGCCGTCGCCGTCGTGCACGCCGACGACCCGGAGCTGATCGTGGCCGCCCGCCGGTCCTCGCCGCTCGTCGCCGGCCGAACGGCGGACTGCGGCCTGGTGGCCTCCGACATCCCGGCCCTGCTGGCCGCCACCCGCGAGGTGTACGTGCTCGACGACGACCAGCTCGTCGAGGTCCGACCCGGGAGCCTGCGGGTCACCACCCTGGCCGGCGACGAGGTGGCGCCCGTACGACGCCGGATCGAGGGCGACGTCGAGACGGCCGAGAAGGGGGGCTACCCGGACTTTATGTTGAAGGAGATCCACGAGCAGCCCCGGGCCGTGCGGGAGACGCTAAGGGAGCGAGCCCGCGGCGACGCCCTGACTCTCGATGAGATCGAGCTGTCCGACGAGGAGCTGCGGGCCGTCGACAAGGTCTTCATCGTCGGTTGCGGCACGAGCTACCACGCCGGGATGGTGGCCCGCCACGCCATCGAGCACTGGGCGCGCCTGCCCACCGAGATCGACGTCGCCAGCGAGTTCCGCTACCGCGACCCGGTGCTCGACGCCCAGAGCCTGGTCGTCGGGGTCAGTCAGTCGGGCGAGAGCCTCGACACCATGGAGGCGTGCCGGTTCGCCCGGTCGGCCACCAACAAGGCAAGGGTCCTCGCCGTTTGCAACGTCGTGGACTCCTCCATGGCCCGGGAGGCCGACGCTGTGCTCTACACCCGGGCCGGCCCCGAGCGGGGAGTGGCGGCCACCAAGACCCACGTCGCCCAGGTGGTGGCCATGGAGCTGCTCGCCCTACGCCTGGCCCAAGCACGGGGGCTGCTCTACCCCGAGGAGGTCGCCCGCCAGGTCGACGCCCTTCACGCCCTTCCCGACCTGATCGAGGAGGTGCTCGCCGGTTCCGACGCCATCTGCGAGGCGGCGGTCCGCTATGTCCACACCCGGGACTTCTTCTTCCTCGGCCGGGGCGTCGGCTACCCGGTGGCGCTCGAGGGGGCGCTGAAGCTCAAGGAGATCTCCTACGCCCGGGCCGAGGCCTACCCGGCAGGGGAGATGAAGCACGGCCCCATCGCCCTGATCGAGCCGGGCACGGTGGTCGTGGCGGTGGCGACACGGGGCCGGCTCCACCCCAAGATCATGAGCAACATCGACGAAGTGCGGGCCCGAGGGGCGACGGTGGTGGTCGTGGCCAATGACGGCGACACCGCCACCGCCGCCCATGCCGACAGCGCGCTGTGGGTGCCGCCCGTGCCCAAGGGGGCCGAGCTGTTCTCGCCCATGATCGACGTGGTCGCCCTCCAGCTCTTCGCCTACGCCATCGCCAAGGCCCGGGGCTGTGACGTCGACCAGCCCCGCAACCTGGCCAAGACGGTCACGGTCGAGTAGCCGGCCGCGAGTGATCGGCCCAAGAGTGATCGGCCCAAGAGTGATCGGCCCAAGAGTGATCGGCCCAAGAACGATCGGCCCAGCGTGATCGGGATCGGGATCGACGCCGTGGAGGTCGAACGGTTCCGCCGGGCGCTCGTGACGCGCCCTGGCATCGCCGACCGGCTGTTCACCCCGGCCGAACGGGCCTACGGCGAACGGGCACGGGACCCGACCGAGCGACTCGCGGCTCGGTTCGCGGCCAAGGAGGCGGTCATGAAGGCATTGAGCGTCGGCCTCGGCGCCTTCGCGTTCCGTGACGTCGAGGTGGTCAAGGCCCCGTCGGGCGCCCCGTCGGTGGTTCTGACCGGAGGGGCGGCCGAGTTGGCGGCGCGCCTCGGCGTGACGTCGTGGCGGCTTTCCCTGACGCACACTGCCCTCGTCGCTGAAGCGGTTGCTGTCGCCCTGTGACCGTTCCGGAGAAGAGGGCCGCAGACGGGACAGGGGCGAAGCCGTGATCCCCGTCCTTACCCCCGAGGAGATGCGGGCGGTGGACCGGGCTGCTCCGGAACCGTCCGAGGTGCTCGTCCAGCGGGCCGGATCGGCGGTCGCCCGCGCCGCGATCGACATGCTCGGGGGAACCTACGGGCGGCGGGTGATCGTCGTGGCCGGGAAAGGCAACAACGGCGCCGACGGGCGGGTGGCGGCCGACCGGTTGCGGCGGCGAGGTGTGCGGGTGTCGGTGGTGGAAGCAGGCGATGCGCCCGACCGCTTGCCGGTCAGCGATCTGGTGATCGATGCCGCCTTCGGTACCGGGTTCCGGGGCGCCTACGGCGCGCCCGACCCGGCGGGCGCGCCCGTGCTGGCGGTCGACATTCCCTCGGGTGTCGACGGCCTGACCGGCGAGGCGCAGGAGCGCGGGGTTCGGGCCATGGCGACTGTGACGTTCGCCGCCCTCAAGCCGGGTTTGCTCTTCGGCCCGGGCGAGGTCCGTGCCGGTCGGGTCACCGTCGCCGACATCGGCCTCGACGTGAGCCGGTCGACCATCTCGGTGGTCGAGGCCACCGATGTGGCCGGCTGGATCCCGGAGCCCCCCCGGGAAAGCCACAAGTGGAAGGCGGCGCTGTGGATGGTGGCCGGATCGCCGGGCATGACGGGGGCCGCCGACCTGGCGTCGCGGGCGGCCATGCGGTGCGGCGCCGGCACCGTACGCCTGGGGATCCCCGGCCAGCTCCCAAGCCCCCGGTTCCCCGAGGTGGTGGGCCGACCACTGCCCGCCGAGGGATGGGACGGCCTCGTCGCTGCCGACCTTGATCGGATCAAGACCGTCGTGCTCGGGCCGGGCCTGGGGCGGGCCGACGCCACCGCTACCGGTGTCCGCCGTCTGCTGGCCGCGGCCCGGCTCCCGGTCGTACTGGACGCCGACGCTCTCTACGCCCTGGGATCGCTCGACGACCCGGCCCGCTTCCTCCGGAACCGCCCGGGCCCGACGGTCCTGACCCCGCACGACGGCGAGTTCACCCGCCTCGTCGGCTGCCCACCGGGGCCCCGGCGCATCTCCGCCGTCCGCCACCTTGCCGCCACCACCCGGTCGACCGTCCTGCTCAAGGGCTCGACGACGATCGTCGCTGACCCGTCCGGTGATGTCCTGCTGAGCATGACCGGAGACGCTCGCCTGGCTACTGCCGGGACCGGCGACGTGCTGGCCGGGGTCATCGGCGCCCTACTGGCCCAGGGCTTGGACGGGCCCTGCGCCGCGGCCGCCGGGGCCTTCGTCCACGGGGCAGCCGCGGGCCTAGGCTGGCAGCGCGGCTTGGTGGCCGGTGACCTGCTCGACCTGCTGCCGGCCGTCTTGAAATCGATCGCGCTGACCTAGCATGACCCCCCGAACCGTGAGGTCGTAGTGCCCCGTACCACGCTCGTCCGTCAGGTGATGACCACCGACGTCCTGACTTTCACCACCACCGACACGGTGGAGGCCGCCGCCCGCCGGCTGACCGAGCGCCGCCTGGGTGGGGCGCCCGTGGTGGACGACGACGGGCTCGTCGTCGGGCTGCTGGAGGACGACGACCTCATCGTCCAGGACACCCGGCTCCATTTCCCGACGGTGATCTCGGTGCTGGGCGCCTACCTGGAACTGCCGTCGTCGCTGGCCCATTTCGAGAAGGACCTGCGCAAGGCGGTGGGCGCCACGGTGGCCGACGTCATGGACACCGACGCACCGACGTGCCGGGAGGACGACACCCTCGAGACCATCGCCACCGCGCTGCACAAGCGGGGGGCGTCGCGCATGGCGGTCATCGACGGAGCGGGCCGCCTGGTGGGCATCGTGTCGCGCGGTGACCTGGTCCGGGCCATCGTGAGCGACGAAAGCGGTTAGAGCGGTGGCCTCCCGCCCGGCCTGGGCCGAGGTGGACCTGGGGGCGATCCGGGACAACGCCGCGTTGTTGGTCCGCACGGTCGCACCGGCCCGGCTGTGCGCGGTGGTAAAAGCGTCCGGCTACGGGCACGGCGCCGTCGCCGTGGGCCGGGCCGCCCTGGAAGGTGGCGCCTCGTGGCTGGCCGTGGCCCTGGTCGAGGAGGGCGCGGAGCTACGAGCCCACGGGATCGACGCTCCCGTCCTGCTCTTGTCCGAGCCGCCGGGGGAGGCCATGGACGACGTCGTCGCACTTGGCCTGACCCCCACGATTTACACGCGCAGGGGATTGGGGGCGGCGGCCAAGGCAGTGGCGTCGGCGGGCGCGCTCCAGCCGCTGCCCGTCCACGTCAAGGTCGACACCGGCATGCACCGGGTCGGGGTCGGCGTCGATGACGCCCTGTCGACGGTGCGTTCGGTCGGTCAGCACCCCGAGCTGCGACTGGGTGGCTTCTGGACCCACTTCGCAGTCGCCGACGAGCCCGGCGATCCGTTCACCGCCCTGCAGTGCGACCGGTTCGGAGCGGCGGTCGAAGAGCTCACCTCGCTGGGTCTGCGCCCAGCCCTCGTCCATGCCGCCAACTCGGCGGGAGCCCTGGCCCATCCGCCGTCGCGCTACGACCTGGTTCGCTGCGGGATCTCGCTGTACGGGGTCGCCCCCAGTCCGGCCCTGGCCTCGGTGACGCCGTTGCCATCGCTGCGGGTGGCCCTGTCGCTGCGGGCCCGGGTGTCCTTCGTGAAGCGGGTCGCCGGCGGAGAGGCGGTTTCGTACGGTCTGCACCGACCGCTCTCCCGTCGGTCGACGGTGGCCACGGTGCCGGTGGGCTACGCCGACGGTGTCCCGTGGCGCCTGGGGGCATCGGGCGGCGAGGTGCTGATCGGCGGCCGGCGCCGTCCGCTGGCCGGCGCGGTGACCATGGACCAGATCCTCGTCGACTGCGGCGACAGCGGCGTACGGCCGGGCGACGAGGTGGTGCTCCTGGGCCGCCAGGGAGCGGAGCAGGTCACGGCATGGGACTGGGCGTCGCTGACGGGGACCATCGCCTACGAGATCCTCTGTGGGATCAGCCCACGCGTGCCCAGGGTGTACGTATGACGGCCCCAGTCGCCGCCGGGCCGGTCGCCGCCCGGCTGGAGTCGGAGTCGGGGCCGCTAGTGCTGGGCGAGGTGGAACGGGAGGCGAAGGGCTGCGTGCGGTGCCGCCTGGCCCAGGGGCGCACCCAGGTGGTCTTCGGCGTCGGCCACCCTCGCGCCGACCTGATGTTCGTCGGCGAGGGTCCGGGGGAGCAGGAGGATTTGCGAGGAGAGCCGTTCGTCGGCCGGTCCGGCCAGCTGCTCGACCGTCTGGTGTTGGAGGAGATGGGTCTCACCCGGGACCGCTTCTACATCGCCAACACCGTAAAGTGCCGTCCGCCCGGGAACCGGGACCCGCTTCCCGACGAAGTCGCGGCCTGCCGGCCGTGGCTGGAGACCCAGGTCGATCTCATCGGGCCCAAGGTGGTGGTGACCCTGGGCAACTTCGCGGCCAAGCTCCTGCTGGGCACCACCGACGGCATCACCAAGCTGCGCGGACGGTCGTACCCGTTCGGCCGCGGCGTGCTGGTGCCCACCTTCCATCCCGCCTTCGTCCTGCGCTCACCGGGCCTCGTCCCCCAGGTGCGGGCCGACCTCGTCCGGGCCAAGCAGTACCTGCCCTCCAGCCCCGTCCGGCCGTGATCACCGCGGCCACCGCCTCCGTCGACGGCACCCGGGCGCTGGCCGCCGAGATCGCCGGCCTGGCCGAGCCTGGGGATCTCGTCGTCCTGGCCGGCGATCTCGGGACGGGCAAGACCGCCTTCGCCCAGGGCTTCGCCCAGGGCCTCGGCGTCGAGGAGCCCGTCACCAGTCCCGCCTTCGTCCTGGTGCGGACCTACGAGGGACGGCTTCCCTTGGTGCACCTCGACGTCTACCGCCTCGACCACATCCAGGAGCTGGTCGACCTGGGGATCTCCGAGATCCTCGACGATGGGGCGGTCACCCTGGTCGAGTGGGGCGACGCCGTGCTCCCCGGCCTTCCACCTGACTTCCTCGAGGTCCGCCTCGCCACCACCGATACCGTCGACGACCGGCTGCTGACCATCCGCTCGGTCGGGCTCGGCTGGGCGTCGCGCGCCGACGCTCTGCGCCACGCCGTCACGGCCTGGGTCGGGTCGTCGTGATGAGCAGGAGGCACGGCTCGGTTATGAGAGGGTCGCACCGATGTTGATCCTCGGGATCGAGACCGCCACCCCGCAGGTGGGCTGTGCCCTCGGGAGCCACGAAGGCGTTCTGGCCTCGTTCCACGTCGCCCACAAGCGCAGGCATGTGGAGATCCTCGTGCCCGCCATCAAGTTCATGTGCCTGCAGGCCGGTGTGGCGCTCGGGGACATCGCCGTCGTTGCCGTCGACGTGGGCCCGGGGCTCTTCAGCGGGCTGCGCGTCGGCGTGGCGACGGCGAAGGCGTTGGCCCATGCCCTGAGGATCTCCACCATCGGCATCTGCAGCCTCGACCTCCTGGCCTTCCCCGTCCGCCGCACCAACCGCCTGATCGTCCCGGCCATCGACGCCCGGCGGGGTGAGCTGTTCTACGCCTTCTACCGCCAGGTGCCAGGAGGCGTCCAGCGCCTCAGCGGCCACCAGCTGGGCTCGGCCGAGGATCTGGTGTCGGAGCTGGTGGCCCGCAACGAGGCCTGTCTGGTCGTCGGTGACGGCGCCCTGCGCTACCGGGAGCACTTCGAGGGCGTATCCGGCTGCGAGCTCGGCGACGCCACCTCGGCGCACCCGTCGGCGGCCTCGTTGGTGGAGCTGGCCCACCCACGCGCCCTGCGCGAGGAGTTCGTCGCCCCGTCGGAGCTACAGCCCCTCTACCTGCGCAAGAGCGATGCCGAGATCAACTGGGCCGACGCCACCGAACGGGCCCTGTAGTCATGCACAGAAGGCTGTAGGCGCTGATGGTCCAGGCCCGCAGGGAGGTCGAGCCGGAGGCGCTCGTAGTCCACGTCCTGCCCATGCGCCGTCGGCATCTGCGGTCGGTGCTGCGCATCGAGGCCCAAGTCTACGCCCGGCCCTGGTCGCTCAGCCTCTTCGTCAGCGAGCTGGCTCTGCGGACGACGCGTGCCTACTACGTCGCCCGGGTCAACGGCGCGCTGTGCGGTTACGCAGGGCTCATGGTCACCGAGGGCGACGGGCACATCACCACCCTGGCCGTCGACCCGGCGTGGCACCGCAAGAAGATCGGCACCCGGCTGTTGTTGGTACAGGCGCGCGAGGCCCTCCATCGCGGCGCGGGGAGCTTGACCCTGGAGGTGCGGGTGGGCAACGCCGCCGCTCAGGAGATGTATCGCCGCTTCGGCTTCAGTCCGGCCGGCATCCGCAAGAACTACTACGTCGAGACCAACGAAGACGCCCTGGTGATGTGGGCCCACGATGTCGACACGCCCGAGTACCGACACCGCTTGGCCGGAATCGAGGCCGGCATCCCCGGCGTGACCGTGGTCGATCAAGGCCCGAGCGGCTCCTGGAGCGGGAAGTAGAGGGCCCGAGCGGCTCCTGGAGCGGGAAGTAGAGGGCCCGAGAGGCTCCTGGAGCGGGAAGTAAGAGCCTACGCTAGAGACATGCCGGAGCAGTTCCTCGTCCTCGGGATCGAGACGTCGTGCGACGAGACGGCCGCCGCCGTGGTGGCCGACGGGACGACCGTGGTCTCCTCGGTGGTCTCCAGCCAGGTCGACATCCACGCACGCTACGGCGGAGTGGTCCCGGAGATCGCCAGCCGGGCGCACGTGGAGCTCCTGGTCCCCGTCGTGGCCCAGGCCCTCGTCGAGGCCGGCGTCGAGGGGCCCGACCTGGGTGCGGTGGCGGTGAGCGTCGGGCCCGGCCTGGCCGGGGCCCTGCTGGTCGGGATCAGCGCAGCCAAGGCCTACGCCATGGCGTGGGACCGGCCCTTCATCGGCGTAAACCATATGGAAGGCCACCTCTACGCCTCGTTCCTCGAGGATCCCGATCTGGCGCCGCCGCTCGTCGTCCTCCTGGTGTCCGGCGGGCACACCATGTTGGTGGCCATGGACGACCACGGCAGCTACCGGCTGTTGGGGACCACCGTCGACGACGCCGTGGGCGAGGCGTTCGACAAGGTGGCCCGGGTGATGGGCCTGGGCTACCCGGGCGGCCCGGCGATCGACCGGGTCGCGCTCACCGGCGACCCTACCGCCATCGCCTTCCCCCGGCCCATGCCCCAGGGCTTCGACTTCTCCCTCAGCGGGCTGAAGACGGCGGTGATCCGCTATGTCCGGGACCACCCCGAGACGCCGGTGGCCGACATCGCCGCCTCGTTCCAGGCCGCCGCCGTCGACATGCTGGTCGACAAGTCGCGGCGGGCGGTGGCCGAGGTGGGGGCCAGGAGCCTTTGCATCGGTGGCGGCGTGGCCGCCAACTCGCTGCTGCGCCAGCGCATCCTCGACCTGTGCACGGCCGAGGGGCTGCGCTGCTTCCTGCCCAGCCGGTCGATGTGTACGGACAACGCGGCGATGATCGCCGCCGCGGCCTGGTGGCGCTACCGCGCCGATGGCCCCACGCGGCTCGACGTGGGCGCCCAGCCTAACCTTCGCCTCGTCTGACCCGGCCGGGGGGCGGTTGCCCAGCCCGGCAGGCCGGGGTATCGTTAGCACTCAACACACGAGAGTGCTAACGCGCCACTCGCAGTCCCGAATCCCCCAAATCCCGAATCCCCAAATCCCGAATCCCCCAAATGCAGTGGAGGTTGACCCAAGCATGAACCTCAGGCCCCTCGACGACCGTATCGTCGTCCGCCCGAACGAGGCAGAGCAGACCACGAGCAGCGGCATCGTGATCCCCGACACCGCGAAGGAGAAGCCCCAGCAGGGCGAGGTGCTCGCCGTCGGCGGCGGCCGTCGCTCGGAGCAGACCGGCGAGGTCATCCCCCTCGACGTCAAGGTCGGCGACACCGTCGTCTACAGCAAGTACGGCGGCACCGAGATCACCGTCGACGGTGAGGACGTGCTGATCCTTTCGAGCCGCGACGTCCTGGCCGTCACCGACAGCAAGTAGGCGCTCATGCCCAAGATGCTGAAGTTCGGCGACGCTGCTCGCCGGTCCATCGAGGCGGGGGTGGACAAGCTGGCCAACTCGGTCAAGGTCACCCTCGGCCCGCGCGGTCGCAACGTGGTGCTGGAGAAGAAGTTCGGCGTACCCACCATCACCAACGACGGCGTCACCATCGCCCGTGAGATCCAGCTCGAGGACCCCTACGAGAACATGGGGGCCCAGCTGGTGCGCGAGGTCGCCATCAAGACCAACGACATCGCCGGCGACGGCACCACCACCGCCACCGTGCTGGCCCAGGCCATGGTGCACGAAGGCCTGCGCAACGTGGCCGCCGGCGCCTCGCCCCTCGCGCTCAAGCGGGGGATCGACATCGCCGTCACCGCGGTCGTCGAGAACATCAAGGGCCAGGCCAAGGATGTGGAGGACCGGGCGGAGATCGCCCAGGTCGCATCCATCTCCGCGGCCGACACCGTGGTTGGAGAGCTGATCGCCGACGCCATCGACAAGGTGGGCAAGGACGGCGTGGTCACCGTCGAGGAGTCCAACACCTTCGGCATGGAGCTCGAGTTCGCCGAGGGCATGCAGTTCGACAAGGGCTACCTGTCGCCCCACTTCGTCACCGACCCGGAGCGTCAGGAGGCCGTCCTCGACGACCCCTACATCCTGCTCATCAACCAGAAGATCAGCGCCGTCTCCGACCTGCTGCCCGTTCTCGAGAAGGTCATGGAGGTCAGCAAGCCGCTGCTGATCATCGCCGAGGACGTCGACGGCGAGGCCCTGGCCACCCTGGTGGTCAACAAGATGCGGGGCACGTTCAACTCGGCGGCCGTCAAGGCCCCCGGCTTCGGCGAGCGCCGTCGCAGCATGCTGAACGACCTTTCCGTCCTCACCGGCGGTCAGGTGCTGTCCACCGAGGTGGGTTCCAAGCTGGAGAACGTCACCCTCGACCAGCTCGGACGGGCCCGCAGGGTCACCATCACCAAGGACGACACCACCATCGTCGACGGCGGCGGCGACCAGGGTGAGGTCGACAGCCGGATCGCCCAGATCAAGCGCGAGATCGACGATGCCGACTCCGACTGGGACCGCGAGAAGCTGCAGGAGCGGCTAGCCAAGCTGGCCGGCGGTGTTGCCGTCATCCGGGTCGGTGCGGCCACCGAGGTGGAGCTCAAGGAGAAGAAGCACCGCATCGAGGACGCCCTCTCCGCAACCCGGGCGGCCATCGAGGAGGGCATCGTCCCCGGCGGCGGCACCGCCCTGGTACGGGCACGCGAGGCGCTCGACAAACTGGCCCTGGTCGGCGACGAGGCCACCGGTGCCAGGATCGTCCACTCCGCCCTACAGGAGCCCCTGCGGTGGATCGCCCTCAACGCCGGCCTGGAGGGCATGATCACCGTCCGCCAGGTCGAGCGCGAGACCGGCTCCGTCGGCCTCAACGCCGTCACCGGTGACTTCGAGGACCTGCTCAAGGCCGGCGTCATCGACCCGGCCAAGGTCACCCGCTCGGCGCTGCAGAACGCAGCGTCGGTGGCGGCCATGGCGCTGACCACCGAGTGCCTGATCACCGACGTGCCCGAGGGCGAGCCGCCGATCCCGATGCCCAACCGGAACCAGCAGGCCAGCTCCTTCGCGTCCATGCGGCGCTAGAAGTACCGAGAAGCGTTTTCGGCGAAGGCCGGCAGACGGGCATCACGCCCGGCTGCCGGCCTTCGTTGCCGCCTTCGGGCGCCGTTTGGTCAATCCCCGGCCCTGCCCGGCCCCCAGTTGACCAACGCTCAGGGTCGGCCCGTCTCAGTCCGGCTCCCCCTGAACGGTGATAGCTCCCGTCGGGCAGCTCTCGGCCGCGACGAGGATGTCGTCGAGAGAGGCGGCGGTCGGGTCGACGACGCGAGCCGACCCGTTCACCACCTCAAAGACGCCTTCGGCGGCATGGGTGCAGGCCTTCGACGCGATGCACCGGGCTGCGCTGACCTGGATCTCGGTGGCCATAGCCCGGAGGTTAGTTGCCCACTCGTCTAGGCTGACCGGTTGTGGACGAACGACCCCCGCCCGACCCGGTCAAGCTTTTGGTGGCCTGGATGGAGTGGGAGCGCGGCCAGACCCCGCCCGGCCGGGTAATGAGCAACCTCAAGATCGCCGGCATGCGGGAATTTCTGGAAGCCACGGCCGAGGCCCAGGCCGACCTGGCCGCCTCGGCGGGCGCCAACCTCCCGTCCTAGCGCCCCACCGGCAGTACTCCCGGCGGCGCAGGTATCCTCCGCTGATGGCAGAGATCGAGATCGGGATCGGGAAGTCAGGTCGGCAGGCGTACGGCTTCGACGATGTGGCCATCGTCCCCAGCCGGCGGACGCGCGACCCCGAGGATTGTGACATCTCCTGGGAGATCGACGCCTTCCGCTTCGAGCTGCCCCTCATGGCCTCGGCCATGGACGGTGTCGTCAGCCCCACCACCGCTATCGCCATCGGCCGCCTCGGCGGTGTCGGCGTCCTGAACCTCGAGGGCTTGTGGACCCGCTACGACGACCCGGAGCCCCTCCTCGACGAGATCGCCGGTCTCGACACCGAGAAGGCCACTCTACGCATGCAGGAGATCTACGCCGAACCCATCAAGGAGGAGCTGGTCTCCGCTCGGATCGCCGAGATCAAGGATGCCGGCGTGGTGTCGTGCGCCTCGGTCACGCCCCAGCGCACCGCCCAGATGTCGAAGGCCATCCTCGCCGCCGAGCTCGACCTCCTCGTCATCCAGGGCACCGTGGTGTCGGCCGAACACGTTTCCAAGACGGTCGAGCCCCTGAACCTCAAGCGCTTCATCCGTGAGCTCGAGATCCCGGTGATCGTGGGCGGCTGCGCCTCGTACCAGGCCGCCCTCCACCTCATGCGTACCGGCGCCGTCGGTGTGCTGGTCGGCGTCGGCCCCGGCCACGCCTGCACCACCCGCGCCGTTCTGGGGCTCGGCGTTCCCCAGGCCACGGCCATCGCCGACGCCGCCGGGGCCCGCATGCGCCACCTCGACGAGACCGGGGTCTATGTCCACGTGATCGGTGACGGCGGGATGAGCACCGGCGGTGACATCGCCAAGGCCATCGCCTGCGGGGCCGACGCGGTGATGATCGCCTCCCCGCTGGCGGCGGCCCAGGAGGCGCCGGGCCGCGGTTACCACTGGGGCATGGCCACCTTCCACCCGACGCTGCCTCGGGGCGCCCGGGTGCGCACCACCACCCGGGGCACGCTCGAGGAGATCCTCACCGGCCCGGCCCACGAGAACGACGGCCGCCTCAACCTTTTCGGCGCCCTGCGGACGTCGATGGCCACCTGCGGTTACGAGACGGTCAAGGAGTTCCAGAAGGCCGAGGTCATGGTCGCCCCCGCCCTTCAGACCGAAGGCAAAGGCCTCCAGATCGCCCAGGCCATCGGCATGGGGGCCTGACCCGACGCGCCCGCGTTGCCCCGTAACCGCTCCCGCTCGGGGTATTGAGACCACGATGGCCGGCGACGAACTTCGTACATGGACGGGGCGATTGAGCATTCGCTCAACATCGTAGACCGATCGGCGCCATGCCGGTAGGCTGAGCCATGGCCTTCGACCCCATGGCTGTCGACCGGGTGCTGGTGGTGGACTTCGGCGCCCAGTACGCCCAGCTCATCGCCCGGCGGGTGCGCGAGGCCCACGTCTACAGCGAGATCGTGCCCCGCACCATGCCCATGGCCGAGATGCTGGCCCGCAAGCCCGCGGGCATCATCCTCAGCGGCGGCCCGGCGTCGGTCCATGTGCCGGGCGCGCCCCTCATCGACCCCGCCCTCTACGACAGTGGTGTGCCCGTCCTGGGCATCTGTTACGGCGCCCAGCTCGTCGCCCAGCAGCTCGGCGGCGAGGTGGCCCGCACCGGCGTGGCCGAGTACGGCCGCACCGCTCTGGAGGTGACGGGCGGCTCCGCCCTGTTCGCCGAGCTGCCCACCGAGCAGGACGTATGGATGAGCCACGCCGACTCCATCGTGGCCGTGCCGGCCGGCTTCCGGGTGACGGCCAGGACCGAGGCCGTCCCGGTCGCCGCCCTCGAAGACGCCGAGCGCATGATCTACGCCGTCCAGTTCCATCCCGAGGTGGCCCACACGGCCCGGGGCCAGGAGGTGCTCAAGCACTTCCTCTACGACGTGTGCGGGTGCCTGCCCCGGTGGACGATGACCTCCATCGTCGAGCAGGCGGTGGAGTCCATCCGGGCCCAGGTCGGCGGCGAGAAGGTGATCTGCGGGCTGTCGGGTGGCGTCGACTCGGCGGTGGCCGCCGCCATCGTGCACAAGGCGGTGGGCGACCAGCTCACGTGCGTCTTCGTCGACACCGGCCTCATGCGGGCGGGCGAGGCCGACCAGGTGGAGGACACCTTCCGGCGCCAATTCCAGGTCGACCTGGTCCACGTGAAGGCAGCCGACCGCTTCCTCGACGCCCTGCGTGACGTCGAGAACCCCGAGCAGAAGCGCAAGATCATCGGGGCCACGTTCATCCGGGTCTTCGAGGAGGTGGCCGCCGACTTCGAGGACGCCCGCTTCCTCGTCCAGGGCACCCTCTATCCCGACATCATCGAGTCAGGCACCAAGGATGCGGCCCGCATCAAGTCCCACCACAACGTGGGCGGGCTGCCCGACGACATGCAGTTCGAGCTGGTCGAGCCTCTCCGGAACCTGTTCAAGGACGAGGTCCGGGCCGTCGGTGAAGAGCTCGGTCTGCCCGAGGAGATCGTCTGGCGCCAGCCGTTCCCCGGACCGGGCCTGGCCGTGCGCATCGTCGGCACGGTCACCCCTGAGCGGCTGGAGATCCTCCGCCAGGCCGACGCCATCGTCATCGAGGAGATCAAGAAGGCCGGCCTCTACGGCGAACTGTGGCAGAGCTTCGCCGTCCTCCTGGCCATCCGCACCGTGGGAGTGATGGGCGACGAGCGGACCTACGCGTATCCGGTGGTCGTCCGGGCCGTCGTCAGCGACGACGCCATGACGGCGGACTGGGCCCGACTGCCGCACGACGTGATGGAAAGCCTGGCCAACCGCATCATCGCCGAGGTGCCAGGGGTCAACCGGGTGGCCCTCGACATCACGTCGAAGCCCCCCGGCACCATCGAGTGGGAATAGGCGGGCTCAGCTTTCCAGTGGCGAGGGACGTGCCGGCCCGGGGCCGCCGGGAGGGTCATCAGCACGGCCAGGCCCATGCCGGCCAACGCCGACAGGCAGGTGATCCCGGCCCAGAACTCGACCGACCATCCGACGGAGCGGAAGACGGCCAGCGTGGCGAAGTACGCCAGCCACAGGACGGCCGGGGCCACGCCTCCGACCGCCCGCAGCACCGTCGTGGTGGACCGGGCCGGCTGGAGCGACTGGGCAGCATGTCGGCAGCGAAGCCCCCGGCCACGGCGGCGAAGACGGTGACGCCGAGCCTGAAGCCTTGGAGGGCCGACACCAGCCCGGCGACGGTGGTGAACAGGATGGTGAAGGTGGCGGGTGGTGTCCGCCACCGGCGCAGCAGCGCGAGGGTGGGGCCCATCAGCACCAGCGTGGTCAGCAAGATAGATGCGAAACCCTCCAGCCGGATCTCGTCGACCAGCCAGCCACCGATGTCGGGGTCGACGTTCCCGGCGATGAAGCGGTAGGGGCTGGCCGTCGCCGCGTTGGTGAGGAACGGGGACAGCTCCATGAGGAAGAAGGCGACGGTGGCCGTCACCAGGGTTGCCGAGAGCAGCGTCGGTAGGAATCGGGCCAGGGGCGGGTGGCCGTCGTCGGGCTCCGACCATGCCGCTCGTAGCGGGCTGGAGAGCACCAGGAGGGCGCTGGCGAAGAGGACAAGGTGCGTCGGGCTGAGGAGGGCCTCGAGGTCGACCTCGATGCCGAAGACGCTGTGCCAGACGAGGTCGCCGATACCGCCGGCGGCGAAGGCACCCACGCCTATCAGGCCCAGTCCGTAACCGGCGGGCACGCCGCCGTGGCGCTGGTATAGGGACCACATCCAGGCCGCGGTGGTCACGAAACCCGAGTAGAAGAGCCCGTGCCAAGGCGTGAAGAACGACTCGGGCTTGGCGTTGTTGTGGGCCCAGCCGTCGACGAAGAGCCCGAGGATGAGCCAGGCGCCCAGGGCGACGGTGACCAGGTTCTCCTGGGCGGAGACCCGCGGCCGGTCGGTCCGGGACTCGGGTACTGCCGCCGAGATTGTCATGGACGCCATCCTACGGAGGCGTCGGTATGGTGGGAAGGCCCATGCCCGTCGCTGACCTGCTCGACACCCTGAATCCCGTACAGCGGGCGGCGGTGACCCACCCGGGGGGGCCGCTGCTCATCGTGGCCGGCGCCGGATCGGGCAAGACGCGGGTTCTGACCAGCCGGGTCGCCTGGCTCATCAAGGACCAGGGCGTCTCGCCCTTCGAGATCCTGGCCATCACCTTCACCAACAAGGCGTCGGACGAGATGAAGGGGCGGATCGCCGCCCTGGTCGGGCCGGTGGCCCGCAAGATGTGGGTGTCGACCTTCCACTCGGCCTGCGTGCGCATCCTACGGCGCGACGGCCATCACCTCGGCTATACGTCGTCCTTCACGATCTACGACCAGGCCGACGCCGAGCGCCTCACCGCCTACGTGCTGCGCGACCACAACGTCGACCCCAAGCGCTTCCCACCCCGGACCGTCCACGCCGTCATCAGCGCGGCCAAGAACGAGCTGGTGGGGGTGGAGACCTACGCCGAGCAGGCCCGCAGCGTCTACGAGCGCCGGATCGCCGAGGTCTACCGCAACTACCAGAAGCGGCTGGTCACGGCCAATGCCATGGACTTCGACGACCTCCTCACCAAGGCGGTCGAGCTGCTCCGAGGGTACCCGCACGTGATCGACTACTACCAGCGCCGGTTCGCCCACGTCCTGGTCGACGAGTTCCAGGACACCAACCGCGCCCAGAACGAGCTCGTCGTCCAGCTGGCGGCGAAACACCGGAACATCTGTGTCGTCGGCGACAGTGACCAGAGCGTCTACCGCTTCCGGGGCGCCGACATCCGCAACATCTTGGAGTTCGAGACTCAGTTCCCCGACGCCTCCGTGATCGTCCTGGAGCAGAACTACCGGTCGACGTCGACCATCCTCGACGCCGCCAACGCGGTGATCGCCAACAACGCCATGCGCCGGCCCAAGGCGTTGTGGACCGAGCAGGTCGGCGGCGAGCTCATCCAGCGGTACTTCGCCGAGGACGAGCACGAGGAAGCGTCGTGGGTGGGCGGGCAGATGGAACGCCTGTACGAGTCGGAGAACTACCGCTGGGGCGAGTTCGCGGTGTTCTACCGGACCAACGCCCAGAGCCGCGTCCTGGAGGAGCAGCTCGTCCGGCGGAAGATCCCGTACCGGGTGGTGGGCGGCACCCGGTTCTACGACCGGCGTGAGATCAAGGACACCCTCGCCTACCTGAAGGCGGTCGTGAATCCGTCGGACGAGGTGTCGGTGCGGCGGGTGGTGAACGTGCCCAAGCGCGGTGTGGGCGACACCAGCCTGGGCCGCCTCGATGCCTGGGCCACGAGCCACGGTCGCCCCTTCGCCGATGCTCTGACCAAGGCCGAGGAGGCGGGGGTCGGGGGCCGGGCCCTGACGGGCATCGCCGAGCTGGTGGGCATCCTCGACGAGCTGCGGGCGCTCGAGGGCAGCCCGGTGGCGATGCTCGAGGCGGTGCTCAGCCGCACGCGCTACGCGGCGGAGCTGCAGGCCGAGGGGACGATCGAGGCCGAGGGCCGCCTCGAGAACCTGGCCGAGCTGGTGGGCGGGGCGAGGGAGTTCGAGGAGCTGGCCGCCTCTGAGGCCCGCGACGGTGGCGTGGGGGCCTTCCTCGAGAGCGTGAGCCTGGTGGCCGACGCCGACCAGATCCCCGACGACGGATCCAGCGTGGTGCTGATGACCCTGCACACGGCCAAGGGCCTGGAGTTCCCCGTGGTGTTCATGATCGGCTTGGAGGACGGCGTGTTCCCCCACCTCCGCTCGTTGGGCGAGCCCGAGGAGCTGGAGGAGGAACGCCGGCTCTGCTACGTGGGCATCACCCGGGCCCGCGAGCGGCTGCACCTGTCCCATGCCTGGAGCCGCACCCTGTTCGGCTCCACGCAGTACAACCCTCCGAGCCGGTTCCTCAAGGAGATCCCCGAGCAGCTCACTCGCATGGTCGAGGGGAGCCGCAGCCGGGGGCGATCGTCGTCGGGCTCGTGGGGATCGTCCGGCACCACCGGGCGGGACCGCATCGTCGAGTCGGCCACGCGGTCACCGTCGTCACCGTCCGCCATCAGACCGGTGCGCACCACCGGTGCCGAGCGCATCGGCATCCGCACCGGAGACGACGTGGTTCACGGCAAGTGGGGGGAGGGCGTGGTGCTGGAGATCATCGGCACCGGCGACGCCGCCGAGGTCATCGTCCGCTTCCCAAGCGTCGGCGAGAAGCGGCTGTTGCTCGCTTGGGCGCCCCTGAAGAAGGCCTGACCGGTCCGGTCACTTGCTGAGTATGTCGAAACGTGTGGCTGTATGCGGTTTTTCATATACGACCTGATACGGTTCGGCCGTGGACCCATCAGGAATCCTGCTCGCCTGGTGCGGGGCACCGCCATCTTTTCATTGCCGGCCGCACGATCTCAAGGGTCGTTCTCCACGCTCATCGCCCGTGCCCAGATCGGCGATCCGATGCAGCCCACTCGCCCTGTCGGGGCCTCGTGGGGTCGGCAAGACGGTGGTCTTGCTCGGCTGGCGCGCCGATGCGTCGGAGGAGGGTCTGTTGCGCTGGCGGAGCAGGGGATACAATCGCTTCTGGCCCCTCGTGTCTCAGTGGAGATCCGAGCAGGAGCGCGGGACGCAGCGACGTTAAAGGTATCCTGCACTACAGCATCGATTGGCGGTGCGGCATCCCGACACCGGACACACTGGATCGTTCGAAAGGTCGGTACGTGCGAGTACGATTTCTACTGGTCACTTCCATATCTGCCTTATTTGTTGGAGCCGGTATCGTAACACCACCGGTGGCTAGGGCCGCCGCAGCAGCATACACGATATCGCCTTCCGGCGGACCGATCGGGACGAAGATCGCGTTTAGCGGCACAGGGTGTGCAAGGGACTCCGCTAAAGCGTTCGATGGGGTCTTTGGGTTCGACTCGCCGTCGACGAATGGACCCAGTGTCCATTTCGTTTCAAATGCCGACGGATCATTTAGTGGAGTCTACGACACCGCGGCAGATCCCCCTGGGACCTACAGCACCTTTCTCCTCTGTCATGGTGCCGAGGTACCCAGCTCCGGCCCGACGTTTACTCTCACTCCAAGGCCCGGGTCTAACACCTATCTACCAACCTCCCCGTTTCGTCTCCTCGATACGCGTGACGGGACTGGACTGGCCGGAATGGTAGCAAAGGTACCTGCTGGGGGTACCATTGACGTGTCAGTCAGCGGAATAGGTGGCGCTCCCCAATCGGGGGTCGCCGCAGTGGTGCTCAACGTCACTGCTACGAACGCTGCCGGCCCGGAGAGTTTCATCACCGTATTCCCGTCGGGCACAGTTCGTCCGCTTGCCTCCAATCTCAACATTCAGACCAGTGTCGCAGTACCCAATCTGGTTACAGCCCGCCTCGGAGACAACGGTAAGGTTTCGTTTTACAACAACCTGGGGTCGACGGACCTGGTGGCCGACGTTCAGGGCTGGTATGTGACGGCCGGGACGGCCGGTGGCACTGGGGCCTTCACCCAGGCCCCAGCCCGGATTCTCGACACGCGGACAGGCGTGGGTGCCCCGTTAGGCAAGGTCGGCGCCGGTCAACAGATCGACCTCACAGTGAATGGAGCGGGAGGCGTGCCTTCCTCGGCGAAGGCGGTCGTTCTAAACGTCACCGCAACGAATTTCGTGGGCCCGGAAACGTTTATAACAGTCTTCCCGTCCTCGGCCTCAAGACCCTTGTCGTCGAATCTCAATGTTAGCGGCAGCAGGTCAGTACCAAATCTTGTCGTTGCCCGAGTGAGCGATAACGGCAAAGTCTCGCTTTACAATAATCTCGGTTCAGTTGACCTCGTGGCGGACGTCTTGGGCTACTACGCCGTTTCTGACTCGGGACGCTACTATTTCCCTCTTCCGCCAACCCGCAGTCTCGACACTCGGATCGGAACGGGAGTCAACACCCCAGCCCCGCTAGGACCTGGGGGTAGCCTCGATCTTTCGGTGACGGGTACAGCGGGCGTGCCGAGTCAACACGTGTCCGCAGTGCTCCTTAACACGACCGCCACAAATGCAAGTGGGCCCGAGAGTTTCGTGACCGCATTTCCAACCGGAGCGGCGCGGCCTTTAGCGTCAAACTTGAACTTTGTGGCCGGCCAGACTATTCCAAACTTGGTACAAGCGACCGTGGGCACCGCCGGAAAAATCACATTATACAACAATGTTGGGACGGTAGATCTAGTGGCCGACGTCCAGGGATGGTTTGGTTACTAGACTTAGTCCCAACTGCTACGCTCCCTTCCGACCCACGAGTTCTCCTGAACTGTCGCCCGGGATGATCAGGACGCGGGCACCGTTGGCGGCTCCTCGACGACGAGCGGCGGCGGATCGGGAGGCGGGTGAGGTCGAGATGACCCGGCCTTTGTCGTTGACCTCGGCCGGGAAGGTGATCAGGCCGGTCCGTCGGCCGGGTAGATTCGACCGTCGCACGGCCGCCAAGCTGCACCTGCGGATGCTGTCGGCGCGGGGCGGCATGAACATCGAGGCGGTGGCCGAGGAGTTCCCCGAGGCATCCACCGCTTCCACGTCAACCCCCTGGCGACGCTGTCCGAGGTCGACGCCGCGACGGCCGTCGAGCAGGCGGGAATGGGCGGGAGCGCGGCGGCCGAGATTGCGGCGGTGTTGGTGAGGCTGTACCAGACCTACGTCGCCGAGGACGCCGAGCTGGTGGAGGTCAACGCTGTCGGTGGTGGCCGACGGGCGGGTGCTGGCCCTCGACGCCAAAGTGGTTCTCGACGACAAGCCGCGTGGTGCCACCCCGACTGGGAGGGGTGGCGCAACCTGGACCATCTCGATCCCCGGGAGCGGGCGGCCCGGGACAAGGGGCTCACCTACGTCGGCCTCGACGGCAGCGTGGGGATCATCAGCAAGTGGGGGGAGGGCGTGGTGCTGGAGATCATCGGCACCGGCGACGCCGCCGAGGTCATCGTCCGCTTCCCCAGCGTGGGCGAGAAGCGGCTGTTGCTGGCGTGGGCGCCCCTGAAGAAGGCCTGACCGGGGGTTCGCCCGCCGAGTGTGTATTCTTTGCGCATGGCTCGGGTCAACATTTCGATGCCCGACGAGCTCTTCGGTCGGGCGCGCCACGCCGGCTTGAACATCTCTCGACTCGCCCAACGCGCCGTCGACGACGAGCTCGACCGGTTGGCCAAGGTCGTAGCGCTCGATGCCTACCTTGCCGAACTGGACGCCGAACTCGGTCCCGTCAGCGACACTGAGCAGGTCGAGGCGAGCGACTGGGCCGACCGAGTGCTCGGTCAAGAATCGCGACGGGACTCGGCGTGACACTGGTCCTCGACTCCGGCGGGGTATCGATGCTCGCACGGCACCGCGCGCGGCTGCACGAGGTAAGACGGAGAGGGGAATGGCCCCCGATCGTCCCGACCGCCGTCTTGGTGGAGTCGCTCACCGGCGATCATCGCAGAGACTTCCACGCGAACCGGTTCCTGCGAACGTGCGTCATCAAGCCGGTCGACGAGGACCTAGCCCGACATGCTGCGCTGCTGCGAACGGCGGCGGGGGGCTCCCGTGGCCCCTCGGCCGTCGACGCGATCGTTGTCGCACAGGCCGATCGCGTCGGAGGCGCCGTCGTCCTCACGTCGGATCCGAAGGACCTTCAGGCCCTCGCGCACCACACGAAGAACAGGGTCTGGATCTCGATCGCCTGACGGGCACGCCCGTTTCGCCAGGGTCGACATCGGCGTGATCGCCGGCTGAGCGCCTCAGTACGCGGGCACCGTGAGTATGTGGAAATGTGTGGCTGTGTCTAGTTTTTCATATACGACCTGATACGGTTCAACGGTGGACCCCATCAGGAATCCCTACTCGCCTGGAGCGGGCACACCACCGCCGTTCCTTGCCGGGCGTGACGATCTCCAGGCCGCCTTCTCGACGCTCATCGCCCGTGCCCAGATCGGCAGCGCTGTCGCACTGACCTCGACCTCCTACCGAACCGCTCGACGGTTGTAGGAGGAGCGGGCCCGCAGGTAGCCGAACGTCCCTATGGCGGTGCACCAGGCGACGGCGATGATGGCGCTGTGGCCGATGTGCGTGCCCATCAGCAGGCCGCGCACCGTCTCGATCATCGGGGTGAACGGCTGGTGGGCGCCGAACCAGCGCAGGCCGGTCGGCATCGTCTCCGACGGCACGAACCCGCTCCCGAAGAACGGCAGAAGCAGCAGCGGCATCGGGCTGTTGCTCGCTGTCTCCACGCTCTTCGCCCTCAGGCCCAGCGCGACGGTCAGCCACGTCAGCGCCAGCGCGATCAACGCCAGCATCCCGATCACCCCCAGCCATTGCCGCGGGCCCGCCGTTGGGCGGAAGCCGATCGCCACCGCGACGCCGAGTACGATCGCCAGGCAGCCCAACGTCTGGATCATGGCGCCCACGACGTGACCCGTCAGCACTGAGGCCCGCGAGATGGCCATCGTGCGGAAGCGGTCGATGATCCCCTCCGTCATATCCATCGCAACCGAGATCGCCGTGCCCTGGGCGACCGCCGCCACTGCGATCATCAGAATCCCCGGCACCACATACGCCAGGTACTGCGTCCGACCGCCGGTGACGCCATCGAGCCCCGCGCCCATCGTGCCGCCCAGCACATACACGAAGAGCAGCAGGAACACGATGGGCATCCCGATCAGCATCAACGTCAACGACGGGTACCGCTACACGTGGCGCAGGTTGCGCCGCAGCATCGTCGCCGAGTCCCCCATAGCATCCGTCAGCGTCGTCATCGCCCAGCTCCTTCCACGTTGGCCTGCCCGGTGAGGGCAAAGAACACGTCATCCAGATCGGGCGTGCAGATCGACAACGCTTCGAGCTCGATCGATTCGTCCAAGTCATTC
>JBBSIS010000020.1:0-26401 GCA_038231955.1 Acidimicrobiales bacterium | reverse complement strand
TCGCCCAGCACCTGCTGAGCCGTCGCCGGGTCGAAGATGGTCTTGGTGGCGGCGACCACTTCGCCCGCCGCCTTGAGGAACCCGCCGATGGTGAACTCTTTCGACGTCCCCTCGAACAGGACCCGGACCTTGTCGCCGAGAACGAGGCCGTTGCGGCGGGCGGTGGCCGCGTCGATGGCCACCTCACCGGGCCCCTGCGGGGCGCGACCGGCCTGCATCACGTCGCCGGGCGCCCAACTGCTGCCCACCGACGGCAACCCGGTGGGGGCGATGGCATTGCCGTCCTTGCCGGCCAGCCCGGCGTAACCCTGGACGGCGCCCCACACCGCCTGCACGCCCGAGACGGCGGCGACACGGGCCACCAGCGACTCGGGCACCGGCTCCCGCTCGGGGAGGCTGGTGGCCTGGGCGCTGAACTGGGCCGTGGAGCGCACGACCACGTCGGAGGCGGTCCTCCCACCGGCCGGCAGCGTGGCCCGGTGGAAGGCGGTCTCGATGGTGTCGGTGAGCACGAACGTGCCGGCCACCAGGGTCACGGCCAGGGCGACGGCAAAGGCCGTGCCCAGCAGCCGGGCGGTCTGGGACAGTGCGCCCCGCAGCAGCCGTCCCATGGGATCAGGCGCCCCGACGGCCGGTGCGGTCGGCCAGGTCCTTCATGTGGTCGACGGCCCGCTCGACGGTGGGGTCGACCATCTCGTCGACCACCCGGCCGTCGGCCAGGAAGACGATGCGGTCGGCATACGAGGCGGCGACAGGGTCGTGGGTGACCATGACGATCGTCTGGCCGAAGCCGTCGACGGCCCGGCGCATGAAGGCCAGGAGCTCGGCGCCGGCCCGGGAGTCGAGGTTCCCGGTCGGCTCGTCGGCGAAGATGATCTCGGGCCGGGACACGAGGGCGCGGGCTGCGGCCACCCGCTGCTGCTGGCCGCCGGAGAGCTCGGCCGGGCGATGGCCCAGTCGATCGCGCAGGCCGACCACGTCGATCACCGTGTCGTACCAGCCGGGGTCGGGACGGCGGCCGGCCAGGGCAAGAGGCAGAGTGATGTTCTCCGCCGCCGTCAGGGTGGGCAGGAGGTTGAACGCCTGGAAGATGAAACCCAGCCGGTCGCGGCGCAGGCGGGTCAGCTGCTTGTCCGGCAGCCCGGCCAGGTCGACGTCGCCCACGTAGGCCCGGCCCGAGGTGAGCGTGTCGAGCCCGGCGAGGCAGTGGAGCAGGGTGGACTTCCCCGACCCGGAGGGGCCCATGATGGCGGTGAACCCACCCCGGTCGAAGCCCACCGACACCCCGTCGAGGGCCCGGACCGCGCCCTGGTCGGCGCCGTGGACCTTCACGGCATCGACGGTCCGGGCTGCGAGTTGAGCGCAGTTGCGTCGAAGGTCGGCGGGTTCAGTGGCGGACGGTTCGGCGGCGAGGAGGATGGAGGGGCGCATCAGCAGGGCCATGGCGGGCGACGTCCCCTCAGCCGATCTTGGCCAGGTGGCCGGGGCAGTACAGGGTGACCACCGTCTTGACCACCCAGTCTGCGCCGCCCGGCAGCACGGTGGTGAGCGGGACCTGGGTCACCATCTGCAGCCCGGTGGCCTTGACCTGGGCGAAGCTCTGGCCGGCGTCGAACATCCCGCACACCGTGGCGCCGAGCTGGGCCACCTGGGCCGGCGAGGGCTTGATGATGCTCCTGACGTGCTGGGGCAGGTTCGAGATGGCCTGCTGGACCTCGGCGGCGGCGGGCACTCGCCGGGCCACCTGGGCGACCACACCGGCGGCCACACTGGGCGTGGCCACTGCCGGGACCGTCACCGTCGGCCGCGCCGCGGTGGGCGCGGCTGCGGCCGACCTGCCCGCGGTGACGACCGGCACGGTCGTGGGCGCCACCGTCGTCCCCGTCGCCTTCGAGGCCTCCGCAGTGGGGACCGGCGGCGGCGTGGTGGCGGCCGAGCCTTGAGCCATCGCCGCCGATACCCCGTCGCCGGCCTGGCGGACGGTGGCCGCCGGCTCCTGGGTGACGGCCGCCGATGCCACCGTGGCGGCCGAGCGCCCGTCGTCGTGCGCCCCGGAAAGGGGCACGGCGCCGGCGCTGACGGCCAAGGCCAGAGCCAGGTTCACCCCGACGATCCCCGCCAGGGCCCTCCGGTTCCGTCTGGTGTTGTCGAACATGTCAGTCGTCCCTCCCGATTGTTTCGCTACAGGAAATATCGGTAAGGCCGAGAGATCGCTGGAGGTAAGTCGGGGATAAGCCGCGCTCATGGCTACACTTCTAGCCATGAAGACGCTTCCTCTGGTCACCGTCAAGAACACCCTGTCGACGGTCGTCGACCAGGTCGAGGGCACTCACGAGCGCGTCGTCATCACGCGGAGGGGCATCCCGGCCGCGGTGCTCGTCAGCCCCGCAGACCTCGCCGCCCTCGAGGAAACGCTCGATGTCCTTTCTGACCCCGGCTCGATGGCCCGGTTGCGCCAGTCTGGCGATGACGTCGCCCGGGGCGATGTCCTCGACGCCCGCCAGCTCCAGGCGTTGCTTGCGGCCCGCATGCCCTGACCGCACCCGCGTCTTCGTCCCATTACCGGCTGGCGGTCACGGCGACTGCTGCTCGAGCCCTGAGCGATCGGTTACCGGAGCCCATCGCCGCGGCTGTCCTCCAGTTCCTGAACGGCGATCTTCTCGTGGCGCCCCGCCGGGTCGGCCATGAACTGCAGCGGGAGCTTGCCGGCACCTGGTCGGCGCGACGCGGTAGCTACCGGATCCTTTACCAGATCCATGACCACGAGGCGAAGGTGCCCGGTGCTCAGCCGGAGCCGACCGACCTCGGTATTGTCCTCGTGGTCGACATCGACCACCGCAGCGACGTCTATCGCCGCCGCTGACCTCAGGGGGCGAGGGCGGCGATGACTTCGTCGTGGAGGAGGCCGTTGGTCGACACCGCGCTGCCACCATCGGGGCGGCCGGACCCGCCGAGGTCGCTGAAGCGGCCGCCCGCCTCCTCCACGATGAGCTGCACGGCGGCCACGTCCCACAGCGACACCTCGGGCTCGGCGGCCACGTCGACGGCGCCCTCGGCCACGAGTACATGCGACCAGAAGTCGCCCAGGCCCCGAGTCCGCCAGCAACGCCGGGCCAGGCCGAGGAACTGCTCCCCCAGGCCGTAGGCCTCGAAGCTCATCACGCTGTCGTAGCTGAGCTGGGCGTCGGCCAGCTTCTCGACCTGCGACACCCGGATCGGCGAGCCGTCGGCGAACGCGCCCTCGCCGCGGGCGGCCCACCAGCGCCGACCGAGGGCGGGCGCCGACACGACGCCGACGGTGGGTCGGCCCTCCTGTTGCAGGGCGATACAGGTGCCCCACACGGGGATGCCCCGGACGTAGTTCTTGGTGCCGTCGATGGGGTCGAGGATCCACCGCCAGGCGGTGCCGCCCACCGTAGGGAACTCCTCCCCCACGATCCCGTGCTCGGGACGGGCCTTGGTGATGCCGTCGCGGATGGCCTGTTCGACGGCGCGGTCGGCTTCGGTGACCGGGGTCAGATCCGGCTTGGTGGTGACGACCAGCGACAGGTCGCGGAAGCGGGCCATCGTCATCACGTCGGCCATGTCGGCCAGCTCGAGGGCCAGTTCCAGATCGGTGTGCACAAGGGAAAGCCTATGCGGGGTCACGCCCGGCAACCTTCCCGTGACAAGCTCCGGATCTGAGACGGTGACGATCCGTACCTCATCCGTCCTGGGCCAAGCACGAACCCGGCTGACTCGGAGTTTCCCGGTATGCCCACATGCCTCGTACCGCTAGGATCACGTACCAGATCACGTTCCTTCGGAAGGACGCGAACAGAGGATGCTTGACGGTCGTTGCAGGCGACTGGCCGTTGCGGGGACTGCGGGCAGAGAATGACGCTCGTCGTCGACACGGTCGATGGGCAGTTCCAGATCGCGCCGGAAGACATATTTACGTTCGGAAGAAGCGATAGCTGCACTTTCTGCGTAGATGATACCGATCGGAATATCTCCCGCAAGGCCGGGACGATTCGTTTCAACGGTGAACACTGGATGTTGACGAACAGCAGTTCCAACCGCAACCTACGTCTGACAGATCATCGGTCGGGAAGCATGCACAATCTCTTGCCCGGTCACGCGTTCGCAATTTGCGAGCAACGAATCATAGTGTCGATGTACGGCTCGAACCGGTCCGTTTTCCAGTTCACCGTCATCACTCCTCAGCTAAATGCGGCCCCGAACGACTTGCGGATAACTGACACTTCAGCGACATTAGGACCGCCAAACCTTAGTCCTAGGCAGTGCCAGGACTTGAGGGCGCTGTTCAGAGACAATTTTGAGCCGGACAGTCAGCGCTCGCCTAAACCGATGACGTATGCGGAGGCCGCCATCCTCATCGGTGACACTGGAAAGGCTCTCGAGCATCGAATATCGAACTTCCGAGGCAGCTTGCTCAAAAGCGGTTATCCAAGGATGAGCCTTGACGAGCTTGCCATCTTCCTCATCGGCACCGGAGCGCTGACGCCGGAGAATGCTGCGCCGTGCATCTCTGACGATCCGCAGTGAACAACTATACTTTCTGAACGAATCCAACTAGAGGCTCGGGGACGGTAACGGGTGGCAAGAGCGGGTGAGTGGGCTGGTCCTTTCGACGATCCCGACCGGTACGAGCTCGTCGAGGCTCGTTCGAGCGGCGGAGAGGGTGAAATTTGGCGAGCCCATCTGCCACTCGACCGCATGCTGCTCCCCGTCGCCCTCAAGATCGTCCATGAGCGCCATATGGCAAATGTTCGCGAATGGCGAAAACGTTGGAAGCGACAAGCCGAGCTGCTGCGGTCCCTGGACCATCCCGCCCTTGTGCGAGTTCGTGAGTTCTTCGAGGGTCCACCGCCGCACCGAGCTGGGGAATCCCACTCCACGGAACGGACACTCTATCTTTCGATGAACTGGGAGAACGGCGTGAGTCTACAGAGCTGGGTCCACTCCCGACCCCGCCAGGACTTGGTAAGAGGTCTCCGATTTCTCGAGCCCGTGGCCGAGGGGATTGACTATCTTCATCGAGGCGACCATACTGGGCTGCCCGTCATTCATCGAGATATAAAGCCGGCAAATATTCTGATTACGGGACCGGTCGTACGCCTTGTCGACTTTGGCCTCGCTCGGCTCCACGGTGACAGTTTCCTGACCTTCGGAGGAACGCCTAACTACTTGGCGCCCGAGACTTTTAATGGTCAGTTCAGCCCGGCCTCCGATCGGTACGCACTAGGAGCTACAGCGTTCTACGTGATCACCGGGGAAGCTCCGGGCCGCGACGACGCCGAACGGAGCGCAGCCCTACGACAAGCCCCAGTCCCGCATCCGGAAGACCTTGCCGACGTTGTTTTGGAGATGCTGGACGAAGACCCGCGTGCACGGCCGGAGAGCGCGACGGATTGGGCTCGCACCCTGATCCGCCTTGCCAGCCCTGGTACCACCACCATCGCGGACCGTTCCCCGGCACAACACGCTCCGCGAAGAACGGGCAACGAAGCCCAAGAGACCCTCCCAGAGCAAGGTAACAGCGACCTCACACAAGTCGATCGCGGCGACGCACACACGTCCGCCGTGCCTTCAGCCCGTATTCCTCCGACGCGCGGGCCCGGAACAGGGACTGTCCCTCAGAGTCCTCCCGCATGGAAATCCCCGCCCATCGAGTTTGTGGAGCCACCGATCGCAGGTTCGACGACGGTTTCTGGGAATCCCACGGTTGCCGACGAGTCGCAACCAACCAAGGTGGGACCGCCGAGCCCTGTGCGGCGAAGCAAGCGGAAGCCTGCCCTACCTGTCGGCGTCGGCGCCGTGTGCGTCCTCGTGCTGTTGAGCATCGTCCTTGTGGCGACGAACCGTGGCGGAGGCTCGACGCCAACCACTACAACCAGCAATCCGACAACCTCTACTACAGCCCCGACCACCACGACGAGTCGTCCGGCAGTGGCGTTCCCGGCGCTGGGCCCCCTTCCAGCCGGAAGTTACTCCTCATCGAAGTTCAAACCCCCGGTCCTCTTTCAGGTCGGGGACGGTTGGACGTCGAAGGGCGAGAGCAGCGATCTTCTGGAAGTCGGTCGGGTTGATCAGCTGAACCGTCAGATCAGCGTCGTCCGGGTGCAGCGAGTCTATCGGCCGGAGAAATTCAATGCCGACCCCAATGGGGCCAACTCTGAGGCCACCGCGCTCAAGGCTGTTGACAGAGCACCCGAGGATCTAGCCCGCTGGCTGCAGTCCCTGCCGTCGACCGCACGCAGTGAGATACGGGACGTGACGGTTGGAAATCTGCGGGGCCGAGAGGTGGACGTGTCGCTCGCCGGCGTGAATTACGACAGTTGTGCTGCCCAGTGCCTATTGCTTTTCCAACTTGAGCCGTCACCACCAGATAATAGCACGAGGGCGTTCATTCGATTCCGGGGACAGAAGGTGCGATTTCAAATATTCGACGTTGGCGCCGCCAAAGTGGTAGTCACTCTGTCTGCTCCCGCTGGAGAATTCGACGACTTCATGAACCAGGTCAGTGCGGCGGGATTTGCAATACGGACGTTCGGTAATGGGGGTGGTTTGGCGAGCGTCTCGGTCACCGGTCCATCAGGTCCAGTGAAGGCGGCTCAATCATCGACACTTGTCGCCGAAGTCAAGGGTGGGTGCGCGTCCACGCAGACCGGAACGCTTGTCTCGTTCTACGATGGCGCCATTCGGGACAGTAAGTTGTACGGGTCTGCGCCGCTCAAGTCGGACGGCCGCGCCAGTCTGGATGTACCCATGATTCGCCCATTGGACCGGCCGGACGTAGGGGTAGTAGTTGCACAATGGGCAGGCACGTCGGACTGCGAGAAAAGCACCTCCCCTCCACTGCTCGTGCCCATCAGCCCCTGACAGGATGAGAAGCGCTACGGGGATCGTTTCACGATCCCCGTAGCGCAGTCCTTCGCCGAGATCCTCGGTAGCACGGCATCCGTAGGGGTCAGCAGACAGGCAGCCCGGCGCATACGCGGGAGGCGGGGATAGCGAAGGCCATTCCGGGATCGCCGCCCAATCGCACGATTCCCAACACCCGACCCGATCGATCAACGACGGGACCGCCGCTGTTGCCCGGGTTGGTAGGGGCGGAGAACTGGATGTACGACTTACCGTCCAGAGGGCGCAGGGCCGAGACGATGCCACTGGTTACGGTTCCCTGAAAGCCAAATGGGGCTCCCGCCACCACCACTGGGTCACCGACAGCCGGAGGAGCGGTGGCCACCGCCAGGGCGGGCAGCTTGCTCGGCACCGTCAGCAGCGCCAGATCCTCCTGCTCGTTGACCCTGACGACGGTTCCCTCGAAGCGGGCCGGCCCTTGAGTGACCCTGACCAAGCGTGCGTCACTGGCCCACACGTCGGCGACGACGTGGTAGGCGGTGACGATGGTGGACGTCCCGCCCTGGGAGGAGATCACGAAGCCCGAACCTTCCCCTCTGGGCGTGTTGATCATCACCACCGACGGCTGGACCTGACGGGCCACGGCCACGGGGTCCAGTTGGGACGACACCGCGGTCTTCAAGCCGCCCACTTCGGCGCTCAGGGTGCCGCTCCTGGCATCGGCGGCCTGCGAACGCTGAAGCAGTTCGTCCACGCTCTGCGCAGCCGCAATCTCCCGCTCGTCCAGGGCGCTCAAGCCGTGCCGTTGGCGGCCCAGGTCAGCCTTGAGTTCCATCAGGGCCACATTCGCCACGACCGTGGCCGAGGCCAAGACCACGGCGGCGCCCGCCAGCGCCATGCGACGCCCGGACCGGCGACGGGGCTTGGCCGCAGGCGCTGTCTCTATCGTGTCCGCCGTCCTGTTCTGCCCGTATATGAACTCCGGGCCCCGCCGGGCGGAGGCCCTGGAGCGGCCGCCCCGCTCCATACGATCCACCTGGCCCCCCGGGGACGTGATGGCCACAGCGATATCACTAGCCGCAAAGTATGTCCGGTCGGTGGAGCCGTTGGCCCCGGGTGCGATTGGTGCGTCGGTGGTCATTGCTCGATCCTTTCGTCAGGGCCGACGTGGTCCGTTGCCACCTTGGCCACCGAGGCGACTGACTCGGCAGACGAACCCTCGCAGCGTCACGCCCCGCCGACTATGGGGAGCCCTCCCCGTCGGCCTCAGGGAGAAGCCCCGATAATCCTCATTTCAGGAGCCGCCGTCCTACGAGCTGGGTCGACGCCGACGTCGGCGGCCCTGGCTGGCCTACGCGGGCTTGCGCTGCCCTTCGGCCACACCGGGGCCTTCGTCGACATCGACGAAACACAGGGTCAACGGAAGCGGCTCGACGCCGGGGTCGAGGGGGGGCACGGTCTGCGATGGCGGCTCGAGACCGTACTTCGCCAACAGGTTGAGGTAGTCGCGCTGGTAGAGCACCTTGATCCGGGTCTCGGGGTAGACCTCCTTCAGGCGCCGGGCCTTGCGGTTCTTCTTGGTCACCAGCTTCTGGTTCATGGTGGTGATCTCGATGAACAGGTCGTAGGCCGGCAGGTAGAAGTCGGGCGTGAACGCCTGGGCCGGGCCGCCCTTCCCGTCCCACTCAAGGACGAAAGTGCGGGGTTCGTAGTCCCAGACGATGCCGTAGAAGTCGAGGAGCTTGGCGAACTGCAGCTCGGAATTGTGGGCGAAGCGGACCTGAGCGTGGGGAAGGGGAAGGGCCGGGCCGACCGGGGCCGGCGACGCTCCCCTCGAAGGCCCCACCTCCCCGGAAAACTCAGTGGCGCGCCGCTCGCTCAGGGCCCTAGCCCCCTCCGCGACCGACAACGGCTGCGCCTCGGGCCGGGTGCTGGCCCTTGGGGTCGGGCCGCGCCGGCAGCTCGGTGATGGCGGCATCGAGCTCCGTCTTGACCCCCCCCAGGGCGACGATGGACAGCACGCCCTGGCCTCGCCGGACCAGGTCGACCAGCTCGCCGTCGGTACGCACGACCACTGAGCCGGAGCCGTTGATGACCAGGCTGGCGGTGGCGATGTCCTCACCCAGGTTGTCGCGCAGGTACTCGATGGCCTTGCGGGCCGACTGGAGCGACACCCCGGCGTCGAGCAGGCCCTTGATGACCTTCAGCTCCACCAGATCCCGGTAGGAGTACGTCCGCTGGGTGCCGCTGCCCCGCGCATCCTGGATCGACGGGCGGATCAGGTCGGTCCGAGCCCAGTAGTCGAGCTGGCGGTAGGTGATGCCGACGATCTTGCAGACCTGCGGCCCCCGGAACCCGATCCCGTGCTCTTCACCCATCTCGCAGCCTTTCCACGCCCATGACACACTAGGGGTCGAGCGCTTACGTAGCCGTAGTTACGCCCTTGTCATGCAGCGTAGAGCGGCGGGCGGCAAAGTTCAACGACCGTCAAGGGTCGACCAGAAGGCCGACCTGGGCTACGACGCGAAGTCCTCCGGGTTGACCCCTTCGAGGAACTCCCGGAAGCGCTCGACCTCTACTTCCTCCTCCGCTTCCTCGTCGTCGTCCTCGCTCATGGTCACCGCCGCCTCTTCCAGGACGGCCTCGTCGGCGAAGATCGGGGTGCCGAGACGGGCGGCGAGGGCGATGGCATCAGAGGGCCGGCTGGAGACCTTGTAGCCGGAGCCGTTGTTGGTCATCTCGATCTCGGCATAGAAGGTCCGGTCGCGCAGCTCGGTGATCACGATCCGCTCGACCCCGACCCCGAGGGCCAGGAGGAGGTCGCGCAGCAGGTCGTGCGTCAGGGGACGGGCGGTCACCACGTCGTTCTGGGCGAAGGCGATGGCCGTCGCCTCCACCGGCCCGATGAAGATCGGGAGAACCCGGTGCTGGCCTTCGGCCTCTCGCAGCAGGACGATCGGGCTGTTCGTCGGCATCTCGACCCGCACCCCGACAAGGTGCATCTCGACCACCTGTCGACCCTACCTCGCGTACAACGATGCGACATACGCGTCGGCGTCGTGGCGGAGGACGCCGAGATCGGCGATGACCACCCGGTCGAGGTTGCGATAGCGCTCGGCATAATCCAACCCGTAGCCGAGCACGAATTCGTCGCCGATCTCGAAGGCGGCGTAGCGTACGGGCGCCGGGATGATCCGCCGCGATGTCCGGTCGAGGAGGGTGCACGCCTCGATCGACCGGGGGCGACGCCGCCCGAGCTCGGCCAGCAGGAAGTGAAGGGTGAGGCCGGTGTCGATGATGTCCTCGACGAGGACCACGTCCCGCTCGAAGATGTCGGTGTCGAGATCCTTGAGGATCCGGGCCCGGCCGCTGTCCGGCGCGTAGGCGGAGATGGCCATGAAGTCGACGACCGGCCGTATGGTCAGGGCCCGGGCCATGTCGGCGAGGAAGGGAACGCTCCCTTTCAGGACTGCCACCAGGATCACACCGTCGTCATGGGACGCCGAGACCTCCGCCGCCACCCGGGCCACGCCGGCCTGGAGCTCCTCAGCGGTGATGAGGACCGGGGGAGCCTCTATTGCCCCTCGATGTACTTCCGCAGCGCCTGGCGCAGCATGGCGGCGCGGAGGCCCTGCCCCAGCCGGGTGAGGTCGGACAGGGCGTCGGCTGCCTGGTGCCGGGCCTGCGGATTGCGCTGCTTGAGCATGGGCATGACCACCTGCTCCAAGAACCCGGCCTCCCGTTCGGCGGCCGTGCGGTACATCCGCAGGTGACGGGCTTCGGCCCCGTACTTCATGAAGCCGGCGGCCAGCTGGGCCACCAGCAGCGCTTCCTCGTCGTAGTAGACGCTGGAGGCGGCCTTGCGCCCGCTCAGCAGGCCGTAGCGCTCGAGCTCGCGCAGGTCGTCGTCCTCCAGGCCGCTGGCCGCCGCCAGCTCGGCCAGGTTCATGCTGACCCCACTCTGGGAGATGTCCAGCGGGGCGGCATCGGACATCACCGGGATGGCCGGGACCGACGTGACCGGGATGGCCGCCGCCGGAGTCGCGGAGCTGTCCGGAGCTGGCGACCGGCGGTCGGCGGCCTCCGGCTCGAGGTCAGCTTCGTCTTCTACCCCTTCACCGCCGCCCCGCAGGCGGCCCTTGATGACCTTCAGGGGCAGAAAGTGCTCGCGCTGCTGGCGGAGGATCCACCGAAGGCGCTCCACGTCGGTCTCGTAGAACTTCCGGTACCCCGACGGAGTGCGCTCCGGATCCAACAGGCCCTGGCTCTCGAGGAAGCGGATCTTGGAGATGGTGACGTCGGGGAACTCCTCTTTGAGCAGCGCGAGCACCTCCCCGATCGACAGGTAGGCACGGTCGTCCACGGTGGCGGTCACTCCTCTCCCGTGCCGCCAGAGAAGAACACCAGCCGGAACTTCCCGATCTGGAGCTCGTCACCGTTGGACAGCAGGGCCTCGTCGATCCGCTCCCGGTTCAGGTACGTGCCGTTCAGGGAGCCGGCGTCGCGCACCGAATAGCTCTCGACGCCTCTGAGGATCTCGGCGTGGCGCCGAGAGACAGTGATGTCGTCGAGGAAGATGTCGCTTTCGGGATGACGGCCGGCGCGGGTCACCTCGTTCTCCAGGACGAACTTCGACCCAGCGTTCGGCCCCCGCTTGACGACCACCATGGCCGTCGACTCGCCCAGCTCGCTGAGGGCCAGAGCGACGTCCTCGTCGAGCACCTCGCCGGTGGCGTCGACCGGGGCGAAGGTGATCGTGCAGTCCTCCCCCTGGTCGGTGGCGTCGAGGACGGCCCCGCACGACGAGCAGAACCGGGCCGGGGGCACGTTGCGGTGCCCGCAGTGCACGCAGACCAGTTCCGTCATTCGGCGATCAGGGCGGCGTACGCCGCCGGGCCCAGGAGGGCGTCGAGCGCCGAGGGGTCGGACGGCTCGATCGAGCAGATCCAGCCCGCCCCGTAGGGATCCTCGTTCAGGCGCTGGGGGGCTTCGGAGAGCTCGCCGTTGACCTCGACCACCGTCCCTGCCACCGGGGCGTAGACATCGGACACCGACTTGGTGGACTCCACCTCGCTGCACGCGCCACCGGCCTCGACCACCGTGCCCATCTCGGGCAACTGCACGAAGACCACGTCGCCCAGCGCGTCCTGGGCATACACAGTGATGCCGATCCGCACGCGGGCCCCGTCGAGCATGGCCCACTCGTGGTCCTCGGTGTAGCGCCGGTCCTCGGGTACGCCGCCCGCCGTGGCGCTGCGCTCTTCCGCTGCGCTTCGGTCGCTCATGGCCGAGACGCTAGCGCCAGCGAGGGGGTCGGGCGCTCACAACCCCAGCTCAGCGCAGGAGCTGGCGGATCTGGCGGGCCTGGGCCTGGGCCCGACCGCGGGCGTCGGCATCGGAGGTCGCCTCGGCCCACACGTGGGTAAGGGGCTCGTCGGGGTCGGGAAGGACCAGGGCCCACCCGTCGTCGAGCAGGATCTTCACCCCGTCAACCAGCAGCATCTCGTGGTCCTTCACCGCCTCGACCACCTTGCGCATGACCAGGCCTTTCTGCTCCCAGGGGGTGACCACGCTCTCGTGGGCGACGTGGACCTGCGGTAGCCCGGAGACCAACTTGGACAGGCGTAGGCCCGAGCGGGCCAGCAGCTCGAGGAGATGGACGAGGGCGGCGATGGCATCGAAAGCGGGGAGGAAGGCGGGGAAGATGAAACCGCCGTCCTGGCTGGCAGCCAGAGCGATGCCCACCTCGGACTCCGAGGTGCTCATGATGCTGGCCGAGGACACCTTGGTCCACACGATCTCGGCGCCGCTCTCGGCCGCGATGCGCTCGGCGCCGGAGCTGGCGGACACCGGCAGGGCGATCCGCGCCCCGTCGCGCTGGGAGGAGACCAGGGTGATCATGACCAGCATGGCCTGCTCGTCGGTGAGGACGTGGCCCTCGTCGTCGACCAGGGTCAGGTGCTCACCATCGGGATCGATGACGGCGCCGAGGTTGGCGTTGGCCGACCGCACCAGGTCGGCGACCCGGGCGGCATGGGCCCGGGGCTCGAAGGCGGTGGCCCCCGCGGTGGACGCGTACGGGTTCACCGACAGCACGTCGGCCCCCAACTTGGACAGCACGTTGGGCATCACCAGCGAGGTCGAGCCGTACGCATAATCGAGCACCAGGGAGAAACCGGCGGCCGGGATGAGGGCGGCGTCGACGGTGTCGAGGAGGGCGGCGGAGTAGTACTCCAGGGCGCGGACCGGGTAGGAGATGTCGCCGATGTCGGCCGCGAAGGCCCGCCGGAAGTCCTCCCGGTAGAAATAGCGCTCGATCTTGCGCTGGCCGGCCTCGTCGACGTCGGTCCCGTCTGCGTCGAGGAAGCGCAGGGTGACCGACTGGGGGTCGCCCCGGGCCAGGCGCACCGTGATGCCGCCCTGGCTGCGGGCGCTGCGGACCTGGAAGCGGGTGACGGGGACCGGGGCCATCTCCAGGTCGTTGACGTTCAGCCCGCCGGCGTTGAGCCCGGCCATGACCGCCCGCTTCAGCGCCCGTGCCGCCCGGCTGGAGTCACGGGAGGTGGTGACCGTGGAGCCCTTCTTCATGGTGGTGGCGTAGGCCATGGCCACGCGACAGGCCAGCTCAGGGGTGACGTCGACGTTGGCCAGCCCGGTCACGCCGTTGCGGCCGAAGAGGCTGCGGGCGCCGCGCGACTCCCAGACGATCGAGGAGTTGATGATGGCCCCGGGCTCCACCGTCTTGAACGGGTAGACCTTCACACCCGGGTTGACGACGGCGTGCTCGCCGACGAAGCAGTTGTCGCCCAAGACGACCCCCTCCTCACAACGGGCGTAGGCCCGCAGGTCGGTGGAACGGCCGATCACCGAGCCGCGGAGGCGGACGGCGTGACTCAGGTAGGCGTTGTCGTGGACCACCGAGCGCTCGATGAAAGCGTCGGAGCGGACCATGACGTTGGTGCCCAGCACCGAGTACTCCCGTAGCTGGGCGCCCGCCTCTACCTGGCAATAGTCGCCGATGATGGCCGGGCCGACGACGTTGGCGTCAGGGTCGACTTCGGTCCCCTCGCCCAACCACACCCCTTTGGCGATGCGAAAGCCGGGCACGTCGAGGCTCACCTTGCCGTCCAGGACGTCGCGATGGGCCCGCAGGTAGGCCTCGAGCGTGCCGACGTCCTCCCAGTAGCCGTCGGCGACGTGGCCGAACAGGGGCTTGCCGTCCTCCAGGAGCCGGGGGAAGACATCGCTCGAGAAATCGACCTGCTCGCCCTCTGGGATGTAGTCGAACACCTCGGGATTGCAGACGTAGATGCCGGTGTTGACGGTGTCGGAGAAGACCTGGCCCCATGTGGGCTTCTCCAGGAAGCGCTCGATGGAGCCGTCCTCCCGGGTGATGACGATGCCGAACTCGAGAGGGTTCTCCATGGCCTTGAGGGCCAGGGTGGCCATAGATCCCTTGTCCCGGTGCACCCGGACCAGCTCGGTGAGGTCGATGTCGGTGAGCACGTCGCCGGAGATGACGAGGAACGGCTCGTCGAGCTCGTCCCGGGCGTTGCGCACCGATCCGGCCGTGCCCAGGGGCGTCTCCTCGGTGGCGTAGACCATGCGGACGCCGAACTCGGAGCCGTCGCCGAAGTAGGTGCGGATGGTCTGGGGCAGGAAGGCCAGGGTGATGACGATGTCGTCGAAGCCGTGCTCCTTCAGCAGCCGCACGACGTGTTCCATCATCGGCCGGTTGACCAGGGGCATCAGGGGCTTGGGCTGGTTGGAGGTGAGAGGCCGCAGGCGGGTTCCCTCGCCCCCGGCCATGATCACGGCCTTCACGCGATGCCCTGGCGGGCGGCCCGACCCTCCCGGAGGGCTTTCATGGCCGGCGAGACGTAGGTGGCCGCCGCGTACCAGGCCATGACCAGGCCCACGATGGCAACGGGCCAGGCCACCGCAGTGGCGGCGCCGTGGCCGTGGCCCCAGAGGAACAGCGGGAACGCCACCAACATGAGGAACGTCCCGCATTTGCCGGCCCAGCTCACGTCGATCCTCCGAGCGCCGAGGGCGCCGAGGACCAGGGTCGTCCCGGCTACCAGCACCTCACGGGCGATGGCCAGCCAGAAGATCACGGGGGGCACCGACCCGTCGACCAGGATGGCCACCATCCCGACGACCAGCAGGATGCGGTCGGCCACGGGGTCGAGAATCTTCCCCAGGTCCGATACCTGGTTGAAATGGCGGGCGACATAGCCGTCGACCCAGTCGGTGGCGCCCAGCCCGGCCAGCAGCAGGGCGGCGCCCACCCGGTTCTCCCGGCCGAAGAGCAGCCACAGGAAGAGAGGGACGCAGGCCAGCCGACCCAGTGACAGCGCATTGGGGATGGTGGCGATCCGGTCGAGCCCGGGGGGGTCGTTCTCGGGCTCCGTCATTGCCCGAATCCTACCCGGGGCGCCTGGCCGTCCCCTAGCGACGGCGCAGGGCTAGTGTCGCCACCATGGGGGTCCGCGCCGTCATCGTGCCGCGGCCCCTGGCGGTAGGAGCGCTCGCCATCGCCGGTTGTGAGGTCCAGGTCACCAACACCGGTGACACCGACGACGAGTTCAGCTTCGTCATCGACCGCGAGGCGGCGCAGTGGGGCTGGGTGTCCCCACCGACGCTGCGGGTCGCCGCCGGCCACGAGGGTTCGGTCAAGGTCCAGTTCCGCCTGCCCAAGTCGCCGAAGCCCCCCGCCGGACCTTTCCCGTTCACCGTGGTAGTGAAGTCGGTGACCGACGCGTCGGTCTCCACCGTCGCCGACGGCATCGTCGACGTGCAGGCGTTCGATGATCTTTTGGCCACCCTCAACCCGAGGACGTCCCAGGGCAGCGGGCCTTCCCACCACGTGGTGGGCATCTCCAACCGGGGCAACGCGCCGGTCCGCGCCCGCCTCCGCGCCAGCGACCCGAACGGGGACCTCGACTTCGACATCGAGCCGGTCACCGTCGAGGCTGCGCCGGGAACGAGCGCCGAAGCCAACCTGCGGGTGAGCCCTCACCACAAGTTGCGCCGGGGTCCGGCCGAACGCCCGTTCCAGGTCGTGGCCGAGTCGGAGGGCCACGCTCCGCTGCAGGTCGACGGCGTCCTCACCCAGGAAGGCACCGGCATCGGGAAGACAGCGGTGATCGTGGCCATCGTGGTCGCCCTCATCCTCATGGGCGGCGTCGCCGTGGCCCTGAGCGGAGGGGGCGGGGGCACGAGCACACCCGGCGACGCCCCCGCCACCGCCGCCGTCGCCCCCTCCGCCGTCGCCCCCCCTGCGGGGGCCACTCAAGCGGCCGCCGGCGACGACCCGGCCTGCCCGGCGCGCAACCATGACAACCGCAACCGTTCGGTCGCCGGCGGCCTGCCGTTCAACTACTCGTTCCTGTTCACCACGCCCGACGGCTGCCAGCCGGTGAAGTTCAACCCCTGCGAGCCCATCCGCTACATCGTCAACCCGACCGACGCGCCGCCGGGCGGGGTCGACGATGTCCGCGCCGCCTTCAAGATCATCGCCGGCGTCGGGGGCTACACCTTCGAAGACATGGGTACCACCGGCTCCGACCGGTTCGACTTCGGCCGCTTGGCCTACGAGCCGGCCCGCTACGGCGACAAGTGGGCCCCGATCGTCGTCAGCTGGTCGAAGCTCGGTAACCGGGGCACCAACGACGTCGTGATCGCCGGCATGGGAAACGGCGTGGTGGTCGACGGCGCCATCGTGACCGGCATGCTCAACCTCAACGCCGATGCCCGGACCGACCTGGCCCGTTCGGTACCCGTCCCCGACGGGTTCGGGCCCGGCATCAGCTGGGGCCGGGTGATGCTGCACGAGCTCGGCCACGTCTTCGGGCTCGGGCACGTGGAGAGCAAGAACTCGATCATGCACGAGCAGCTCCTCGAGCAGACCCTCACCAGGACCGAGTACGGCCTGGGCGACATCCAGGCGTGGCGCCTCGTGGGCCGCCAGGCCGGTTGCACCCAGACACCCGCCGTCCACGCCGTGGCGCCCCTCGGTCGGACGGCGCCCACCACCACCGTCGCTCCCTGACGCCTGCCGACTGAGGCCCGCAGGGTGATCGCCGGCATCGTCCCCGCGGGCGGAGGGGCCCGGAGGATGGGCGGGGTGGACAAGGCCGCGCTTGTCGTCGGCGGCGTGCGGCTACTCGACCGGGTGTTGCACGCCGCCCGGCCCGTGTGCGACCGCGTGGTGGTGGTCGGGCCTCCTCGCCCGACCACGGTGCCCGGCGTGGAGTTCGTGACCGAGGACGAGCCGGGCGGCGGCCCGGTGCCCGCGGTGGCGGCCGCACTGACCGTCGTCGGGAACTGCGACGTCGTGCTGATCATGGCCGGGGACCTCCCGCTGCTGACGCCGGAGCACCTGCGCCGGCTCATTTCGACCCTCGAAGCATCCGGCGCCCAAGCGGCGGCCGCGTCGGGCGAGGGTGAGGGTGCGGCGCCGAACCCGTTGCTGGCGGCCTACCGGGGGCCCGCCCTGCGCGCCGCATGCACCGGTCTCGGCACCGGAGCGGCCGCCGCCCGTCTACTCCCGCTGGGCACCGCCGCCGTCGACCTGGGACCGGCGACGCTGAACGTGAACCGACCCGAGGACCTCCTGGCCGCCGAGGAGCGGCTGGCCGGAGCAGGAACGCAGGACGTGTGGCCGAGCTGACGGTGAACGGCGTACGCCACTCGTACGAGGACGACGGCGAGCGTGTCGAAGCGTTTCGGGCGGCTACCGTTCGAGATTCTGGTCACCCGACGCCGGACGGTGATGGGCATGAGCGCAACCTACCCAGAGCGTTACGCGGAGGCCCTCGGCCTCGAGATGGGCGCCGACGAGATCGCCGCTGTACTCGACCTGGCCCGGGTGGTGGCGCATGGCACCGAGCGGAGATTCGCCCCGCTGTCCACCTATCTGGCGGGCCAGTTTGTCGCCGAGCGGATGCGGGCAGGCATGCCGCACGCCGACGCCTTGGCAGAGGCGGTGACCGTCGCCGAACGGGTGATTTCGACCCAGTCTGTCCCTGGAAGCGACGCGTGAAGCCTGGCAAGCTGATTGCGTCCTGGCCCGTCGTCCGACAGCGCACCGGCGAGGGACCGCCTCGGCCTGGCCCTGGGACAGGCACGCTCATGCTGCTAGACGAACGGGTTCTCGACCCGCACGCCGGCGTAATCGGCGCCGTCGCTCAGATCCTCCGAAAGGACCACCTCACAGCCGAGCGCACGACTCGCCTCCAAGATCGAGGCATCCCAGTAGGAGATGCCGAATCGTTGACGGGTTGTCATCGCCGCCAGCACGATTCCCGTTGTCGTCTCCTGGACGGGGAAGCGCAGGAACGACCGGACCAGTTCCTCAGCCTGGGCATGGGTGAGCGGATCAGGGCGCGAGCCCCGGGTGGCCTGGACATAGAACTCCTGCAGAACTTGAACAGAGAGGGCCACGTCCCTGGTCGCCAGGATCTCGTTGGCACGCTCCGCTTTTCCCCGCTCCTCGGGGTGACGCGAGACGGCATAGAGCAGGATATTGGTGTCAACGAACCGCACGGGTGTGGGTCTCCTCGCGGCCGAGACGGTTGCCGGCACAGAAGACCTCGATCTCGTCCTGGACTCGTTGCTGCTGGGCCTCGAGCCGGGCAAAGCCTGCCTCACGCTCCCAAAGCGAACGCAGGTACTCGCCCACCAAAGCGCTCACCGAACTACCGCTCTCAGCGGCACGGATTCGGGCGGCGCGGTACACGTCGTTCGGCACTGAAACGGTGATGTTCTTCACATTTCCACCATCCCACAGATCCACAGCCCTCGCGGTTCGACGGACATGGCGGCCGGTCCGTGGCCGGAGCTTCGGGGGCGCCCGTCGACATGGCGCCGGCGTGGACTTGTGCACCACCGAGCCGTACCTGGCCCAGGCCAAGGACGGCGCCCTCCTCGCCTTCTTCGGGCAGCCCACCCGTACCCTGGATGCCGACAAAGCCCCGCCCGCCAACTGTTCTTCTCCGTCTCTCGTGACCAGGGCAGCACCTTCTCGGTCACGCCCATCCACGCCCAGTCCGGGCCCACCGACGGCACCGCCTCCACGTCCACATCGGACTGGCTCAGCGCACCGTCGCCAGCCGTCGAACCCCAAGTCCGGCAACATCTACGTGACCTGAGAGGAGCTGGACGCAGGTGTCCCCCAGATCCTGTTCGAGCGCAGTGCCGACAATGGCCGGACCGGGAGCCCGCCGGTCAAGGTGAACGACGCCGACCCGAAGCGTGACTTCGACTTCGTGGAGCAGTTCCCCACCATGGGCGTGGCCCCCGACGGTCGGATCGACATCGCCTGGTACGACTATCGCAACGACGCCACCTACAAGCAGGGCGACACCCGCGACGGCTTCCAGGACGTCTACTACGCCTCGTCCACCGGCGGCCGGACGCACGTTCTCCAAGAACGTCAAGCTCAACGACCGGGCCATCGACCGGCGCTTCGGGCCCCGTCGCACCGGCTCGATCGACGGGCCGCTCGGCCTCGTGTCGGGCGACAAGAGCGTCGCCGTCGCCTGCGACGACACCCGCAGCGGGAACGAGGCGAACGGCGCTCAGGACATCTACTTCACCCGCGCCCGGTATACCTCGGCGGCGGAGACGTTCGGAGGCAAGGTCGGCTGGAGCGCGTCGCCGTGGGCGGCCGGCTTCCTCGGCGCCGCCGCCGCCCTGGCTCTCGGCGGCCTGGTACTGGTCACCGTGGTCCAGGGCGGGGCCAGGGAAAAGGGCGGAACGCCGTCGTCGTCAGTCACGGCCACGCCGCCGCCGGCCAAGGAGCCCTCCACGCGCTGACGGCCGGGGGTCAGCTGCGCAGGTCGCCGTCCCATGCCGCCCGCACGATGGTCCGGATCGCGTCGACGTCCACCGGCCGCGGGTTCGCCGGCACCTCCTGCATCACCTCGTCGGCGACCTCGGGGATCGTGCTGTCGGCCAGGCCGAGCCCGGCCAGCGACATGGGCAGACCCAGGCGGGTTCCCAACTCGTGCAGCCCGGTCGACGCCCGGCCGGCTCCGACGGCCACGGCCATGCGGGCGCCCAGCGGACCGAGCACGGGCTCGTTGAAGGCCACCACATGGGCCAGCACCGCGGCGTGGATCTGGGCGGGCGGCACGTCGAGCCGGCCGGCGACGACCTGGCAGATCCGCTCGTGCAAGCCGCTCCCCGCCCCGGCCAGGGCCATTCCGGCCTGGCACGCGCCCAGGAGCAGGCGGCTGCGGGCGTTGAGATCGGACGGCTCAGCCACCGCCGCCGGCAGCGCTTCGGCCAGGGCGCGGGCGCCCTCCAGGGCCAACGGGGCCGACAGGGGGCTGGCCCCCGGCGACCACAGCGCCTCCAGGCAGTGGGCAAGGGCGTTGATGCCGCTGGCTGCGGTGACCTCAGGCGGCAGGCCCAGGGTGAGCTCCGGGTCGTAGACCACGGTCGCCGCCCCGGCCATGACGTCGTGGCCGGCATGCCGATGTCCGCCAAGATCGGTTGTCGCCCAGCACGCGGTCAACTCCCAACCGGCGTAGGTCGTGGGCACGGCGACGAGGGCCAGGCCGGTGAGGGCGACCGCCTTGGCCAGACCGGTCGCCGATCCGCCCCCGAGAGCCACTACGCCGTCGGCGCCGACCCGGGCCGCGTCGGCCGCCACTTCCTCGGCGCGTTCGACGACGGCGTGGCGGCCCACGCCGTCGACCCGCCACGTCAGGCGGTGGTCAAGGAGCCCGGAGAGCGCATCGGCGGCCACGCGGCACGAACGGGCGGCGACGAGCACGACATGGCGCAGTCCCAGACGGTCGACCTCGGCGGCGAGCTGGTGACGAGCGCCGGCGCCGAAGACCACCCGGACCGATGCGGCCTCGTGGGTGAAAGGGCCGACCGTCACCTGGTCGCGCCCCAGCGGGACCGAACGACGCCAAGAGGTCCGGCCATGGAGGCAGTCTGGCGCAACCGGCCGAGGACTACTCTTCGCGCTATGCGCGTTCCGTGCAGTCGTCCGTGGGCCGTGGCCGCGGTGGGGATCCTGGGCGGCACCCGGTCCATGCCGGCCTCCAGGAACAGCCCCGTCGGCGCAGTGCTCATCGTGCCAACCGTCGCCCGCAATGATCGCAACGGCCACATCGACGCGGTGCCCGCCGACCACCGGGCCCACGGCGGCGGCCGGCCGTCGGATACGGCTATCCGCGACCAGGCGGGCGATCGACCGCACCGCCCAGTTCCTGCGCTCGGAGGTGCCCGGCACGCGCCGGTAGCGTGGCGGCCCTGAGACAGTTCGATGTCCTCATCATCGGCGGTGGCTTCGGCGGGGCCACCGTCGCCCGCCACCTCCAGGATCTGCTGGCCAGTCGTGGCCGGCCCGGCGGGCCGCGAGTGCTGCTCGTGGCCCCGGAGAACTTCCTTCTCTTCGCCCCCCTGCTACCGGAGGCGGCGTCGGGCACCATCGAACCGCGCCACGCCGTCATCCCCCTCCGGGAGATGTTGCGCCGGACCCAGTTGCTGGTCGGCGAGGTGACCAGCGTCGACATCGAGGCCCGGACCGCCGTGGCCAGGGATCTCACGGGGACACAGCACGACATCTCCTGGGGCCAGCTCGTCCTGACGCCCGGGTCGGTGCCGAGCGTGATCGCCGTGCCCGGCCTGGCCGAGAACGCGGTGGGCTTCAAGACACTCCCCGACGCCATCTGGCTGCGCAACCGGGTGCTGCGCCAGCTGGAGACGGCCGACGCCACCGCCGACCCGGCGCGGCGACGGGAGTTGCTCACCTTCACCTTCGTCGGCGGCGGCTACGCCGGCGTCGAGGCCCTGGCCGAGATGGAGTCACTGGTCAGTGATGCCCTCCACACCTATCCCGGTCTCAGCCGTCACGACCTGCGGTGGGTGCTGGTGGAAGCGCGCGACAGCCTGCTGCCAGGGCTCAGTCCCCGCCTGGCCCACTACTGCGAGGAGAACCTGCGCAGCCGCGGCGTCGAAGTCCTGGTCGAGACCTGGCTCGAGAGCTGCGTCGACAAGCTGGTGGTGCTCTCCGGCCATGGCGTGCAGCCATACGTGTCGGAAACCATCGTCTGGGCTACCGGCCAGCGTCCCGCTCCCCTCGTCTCCGCGCTCGGGCTCACCTGCGACGAGGCCGGCCGGCTCGTGGTCGACGACGAGGTCCGGGCCATCGGCCGCCCCGATGTCTTCGCTCTCGGGGATGCCGCCGCCGTGCCCGACCCCGACGGCGGCATCTGCCCGGGGACGGCCCAGCACGCCGTGCGCCAGGCCAAGGTGTGCGCCCAGAACGTGGCCGCCGCCCTGGGCGTGGGCGAGCCGACCACCTTCCGGTACCGCAATCGCGGGCTGGCCGTCACCCTCGGTCGCAACCAGGGCGCGGCCCAGGTCTTCCGGTTCACCTTCACCGGCCTTATCGCCTGGTTGATGGGCCGCTCGTACCACCTGCTCATGACCCCCGGCCTGGCTCGCAAGGTCCGCGTCGTGGCCGACTGGACCACCTCAATGCTCTTCCCCCGCGACCTGTCGCAGTTGGGCGCCGTGGGCCGCCGCCTCCCGCTGGAGTAGCCCGGCGTCACCGGTTCCCGGTCGCGGATCCGAACCGGGTCACGCAGCGCGATATCTGGCACTGGATGACCCCGGTTCGTGGTGGGAGGCTCTTTCCATGGCCATCACCTTGGACGGACTGCGCACCGTGATCTACCCGTCGCCCGATCTGGACGCAGCCAAGGCCTGGTGGACGGCTCTTCTCGGCGCCGGCCCCTACTTCGACGAGCCGTTCTACGTGGGCTACGACGTCGGCGGCTACGAGTTGGGCCTGCTGCCCGATGGCGACCCCGTCGACGGCGCGCTGACCTACTGGGGCACCGCCGATGTGACCGAGGCGGTCGATGCCGCCGTCGCCCAGGGAGCGACCGTCCATGCCCCCGCCACCGAGGTCGGCGGCGGCATCGTGACCGCCACGGTGCGCACGCCGATGGGCACCGTGGCCGGGTTCATCTTCAACCCCAACTTCACGCCCCGCTGAGCCGGGCCGGCCGCCGTCAGGAGCCGGACGCCCCGGGTGCACCGGCCGGCTTCTCGGCGTGCCCGCCGACTATGCCGGCTTCTCGGCGTGCCCGCCGAACTCCTTGCGCATGGCGGAGAGAACCTTGTCGGCGAAGTCGCCCTCACCCCTGGAGCTGAACCGCTCGAACAACGCCGCGGTCAGCACATGGACGGGAACGCCCTCGTCCACCGCGGCCAGTACTGTCCACCGGCCCTCGCCGGAATCCGACACCCGGCCGCTGAAGCCGGCGACGTCAGGATCCTTGACGAGCGCCGCGGCGGTGAGGTCGAGCAGCCATGACCCGACCACGCTGCCGCGCCGCCACACCTCGGCCACCTCGGTGGTGTCGATGTCGTACTGGTACGCCTCGGGATGGGTCAGGGGGGCGGTCTCGGCGTCGGCGTCGCCGACGTGCTTGCCGATATCGGCCTTGCGCAGAATGGCTAGACCTTCGGCGTAGGCGGCCATGAGCCCGTACTCGATGCCGTTGTGCACCATCTTCACGAAGTGGCCGGCCCCGTTCGGCCCACAGTGCAGGTACCCGTGCTCCGCCGGCGACGCCTCGCCCTGCCGCCCCGGCGTCCGAGCTGCGGCGTCGACGCCGGGGGCGATGGTGGCGAACAGGGGCTCCAAGTGACCGAAGATCTCCAGCTCACCCCCGACCATCAGGCAGTAGCCCCGGTCGAGACCGAACACGCCGCCGCTGGTGCCCACGTCGACGTAGTGGATCCCCTTCGGAGCCAGCGTCGCGGCCCGCTCGATGTCGAGTCGGTAGTAGGAGTTGCCGCCGTCGATGATGATGTCGCCCGGCTCGAAGTGGTCGGCCAACTCCATGGCCGTGTCCCCGGCGAAGGCGGCGGGCACCATGATCCATGCCGCCCGCGGCACGGTGAGCTTGGCCGCAAAGTCGGCGAGGGACGAGGCGGCGACCGCCCCCTCGGCGGCCAGGGCCTCCGCCGACGCCGCATTCACGTCGTAGACCACGCACTCATGGCCGTCCCGCATCAGGCGCCTCACCAGATTGGCCCCCATGCGGCCCAGCCCGATCATTCCGAGTTGCATGCGGAGCTCCTCACGTAAGTCGACCGGCGCCAGGCTAGACAGTGTCACCCGAGAAGGCGATGTCCCGGTTCGAACCGGGTACCACGTACAATGGTGGGGCTGGCGGCCTATCGCCCCGGCAGCCCTATCGAAAGGCCGTTTTATGCCCGCGCGTCAAGACCTGCGCAACCTCGCCATCGTGGCCCATGTGGACCACGGCAAGACCACGCTCGTCGACGCCATGCTGTGGCAGTCCGGCATCTTTCGTGACAACCAGGACGTCAACGAACGGGTCATGGACTCCATGGACCTGGAGCGCGAGAAGGGCATCACGATCCTGGCCAAGAATACCGCGGTGCGCTTCGGCGAGGTGAAGCTGAACATCGTGGACACGCCCGGCCACGCCGATTTCGGTGGCGAGGTGGAGCGGGCCCTCACCATGGTCGACGGCGTGCTGCTGCTGGTCGACGCGGCCGAGGGCCCCCAGCCCCAGACCCGCTTCGTCCTGCGCAAAGCGCTGGAGTCGAAGCTGCCGGTGATCCTCGTCGTCAACAAGGTCGACCGGCCCGACGCCCGGATCAAAGAGGTGGTGGACGAGGTCTACGAGCTGTTCCTCGACCTCGACGCCGACCACGACCAGATCGACTTCCCAATCGTCTACGCCAACGCCAAGACCGGTTGGGCCACCATGGAGCAGGGGGCGACGGGCACCAGCCTGCAGCCCCTCTTCGAGCTGCTGATCAAGTCCATCCCCGCCCCCGACTACGACATGGAAGAGGTCGGCCACCCCCTTCAGGCCCTGGTCACCAACCTGGACCGCTCCCCCTATCTGGGTCGCCTGGCCATCTGCCGCGTACGGGAGGGCGTCATCCGCAAGGGCGAGACGGTGGCGTGGTGCAAGGCCGACGGCTCCATCGAGAAGGTCAAGATCGTCGAGCTCTACGTCACCGAGGGCCTGGAGCGGGTTGACGCCGCCGAGGCCGCCCAAGGCGAGATCATCGCGGTGGCCGGCCTGGCCGACGTCACCATCGGCGAGACCCTGGCCGACGCCTCCGACCCCCGCCCGCTTCCGGTCATGCTCATCGACGAGCCCAGCCTGGCGGTGACGATCGGCATCAACACCTCACCCCTCGCCGGCCAGGACGGCTCGAAGATGACCGCCCGCCAGGTCAAGAGCCGCCTTGACACCGAGCTGGTCGGCAATGTGTCGCTGCGGGTGTTCCCCACCGACCGGCCCGACACGTGGGAGGTCCAGGGCCGCGGCGAGCTCCAACTGGCCATCCTGGTGGAGATAATGCGCCGTGAGGGCTTCGAGCTCACCGTGGGCAAGCCGCAGGTCGTGACCCGCCAGGTCGACGGCAAGGTCCACGAACCGGTCGACCGGCTGTCGGTCGACGTCCCCGAGGAATACCTCGGCGTGGTCACCCGCCTGCTGGCCACCCGCAAGGGCCGCCTGCAGCAGATGGTGAACCACGGCACCGGGTGGATCCGCATCGAGTACCTGGTCCCGGCTCGGGGCCTGATCGGCTTCCGCACCGAGTTCATGACCGAGACCCGGGGCACGGGCATTCTCCATCACGTCTTCGAGGGCTACGAGCCCTGGCACGGTGAGCTACGGACCCGCGACCGGGGCAGCATCGTCGCTGATCGCCGGGGGCAGACGAACACCTTTGCCCTCATGAACCTGCAGGACCGGGGCGAGCTGATGGTCGGCCCTGGGATCGACATCTACGAGGGCATGATCGTGGGCGAGAACTCCCGCTCCGACGAAATGGACGTCAACGCCTGCAAGGAGAAGAAGCTCACCAACATCCGGTCCTCGACAGCCGACGAGCTGGTCCGGCTGACTCCCGCACGCAGCATGTCGTTGGAGCAGGCGCTGGAGTTCATCGCCGACGACGAGTGCGTCGAGGTCACGCCCAGCGCGGTGCGGCTGCGGAAAGTGGTCCTCCCGGCCGCCGAACGGGCTCGGCGCCGGCGGCCGAGCCGTACGGCCAAGCCGGCCTAGGAACTGCACGTCTAGGCAAGAATGCAGAAAAACTTCTAGATGCGCCTTGCATTTACCGGAGCGCTCTGTCACGATGTTCCCGGCGCCCCTGTCCGCTTGGTCCGCCGTCAAGCGGGCGGGGCGCCACTTCTCTGCTCCCGCCACCAAACGGTCGAGCGGAGAGGGGTCGGCGAACATGACAACGATCAACTCTGTGAGAGGCAGTGCAATGAACCTGACCTCGGTACGCACCCTGGAATGGGGTGACGACTGGCGCGTCGGCGCGGCTTGCACCGGCGTCGACACCAACCTCTTCGTCCCGGGAGGGACCACGGGCGACGCCCTGGTCCTGATCGAGGAGGCCAAAGCCATCTGCCGGAGCTGCCCGTGCCGTGTCGCCTGCCTGACCTTCGCGGTCGAGACCAACCAGGAGTTCGGCGTGTGGGGCTCGGCCTCCG
>JBBSIS010000019.1:0-26566 GCA_038231955.1 Acidimicrobiales bacterium | reverse complement strand
TCGACCAGGTCACCGAGGCCGGCGGGCGCACCGACGTCTTCGCCTACGACGCCGACCACCGCCGCACCGACACATGGGGGGCCACCAACGGCCCGGCCACCTACGACGCCTCGGGCAACAACATCGTTGCCCCCACCGGCTTCGCCATCGAGGATGTCACGATCGTTGTTGAAGTTCGGTGACGGCCCTTGGGTCTCAACCTATATCGCTGACTCATCTCATGGCGACCATCGCTGGTGTGCAGCCTGGCGGGTGGTGCCGACGATGTCGCCGATCTGGCCCCACGACGCACCGCCCCGGCGGGCCGAGCCGACGGCCTGGGCCAGTGCCTGCTCTGCCCCTTTGAGGTTCTCGACGGCGCAGGCGAGGCGGTCGAGCTCGGCCCCTGGCAGCTTGCGGGCGGAGTTCGACCACCATCACCTCCACCGCCGGCACCTCCCCCGGCAACACCGCCACCATCAACTACGGCGGGACCAACGGGCGGGTGTCGTCGATCACCCGTTCCGCCGACGGCGTCACCCGCACGGTGAGCTACGCCTACAACTCCGACGGCAGCGGCCTGTCCCAGGTCACCGACGCGGCCGGAGGCCTCACCTCCTTCGGCTACGACGCCGCCTCCAACCTTTCCCAGATCACCGACGCCGCCGGGCGGGTCACCCAGTCACCTTCCGCCTCGGCCCTCTCCGCCGCCGAGCAGCCACTCCAACCCGACCTCGGCGTCGTTGCCGAACATCAGCAGGCGGAGAAGCCGTTGTAGGCCTCGGCGTTGTTGGTGGCCGCGGTGATCTGCTCGCGCAGCTCGGGCTCGGAGACGAAGCGCAGCAGGGTGATGGTGTGCACCGCTCGGCCCACCTCCCGGAACGCCTTGTAGATGTTGTTGCGGTGCGACTCGGTCCCCAGGCGGCGCAGCAGCAGCGTGGAGGACAGCTTGCCCTCCCGGATCGACAGGGCGACGCGCATCAGATCCTGCCAGTGGGTCTCGATCAGGCGCCAGTTGATGGTGTTCTGGCCCAGCTCCCCGAAGAGTCCGTCGATGTGGCGGTAGTGGGTGTCGCTCGTCGCCCGGTAGAAGATGAGGTCCCGCCGTTGATGACGACGCCCGCACGGACCTGTCCTCAACGGCCGTGGGGTTGGTCGGTCTCGCGTGCGGCGGCAAGTAGCGCCCCCACCTGGGCGCCGACACCTGGTCCAGGATAGACGAACACACGTTCGCCTATCAAGGCCCGAGTTGCAGTGTTCTGTCGCGGTCGAAGAGTCCGAAGCGGACGCTGAAGTGCCGACTCCGCCCGGAGTGGCACCACCGGCGGGGCCTGAAACCGGCACTCATCAGAGCCCCTACTTGGCGCTGGTGCCAGCGGCCCGAGCATTGGGCCGACATGGGCGGGCTAGAGAGGCCAGCGGGTCGATCGGCGGGGGGACCGCCACCTCACTTCAACAAGCTCCGGGACAACCTCGGCCAGCACGGCGGGATCGCGCTCGGAGTCAGCGTCGACACCGGTGGTGGTAACACCGGAAAGATCCCAGAGATCTTTGATCAACGACCCTCCGGAGGGGACTTCCACGTCGGGCAGCACCCTGCCGATTTCGGAGGTCGTCGGCGGCCATGCCGGGCACGACGAGCCAGGCCTGAGACAGGTGCATGGCCACCTCGGCCAGATTCCAGTCGCCCACCGCCGGCGCTCCTGGGTCGCCGACGGAGCGTAGGAGGGTGGTCACCCGCGCCACCTGATCGGCCAGCGCGTCAGCCGCCCGGCGCCCATCGACCGTCGACGCTGCGGCCTTCCCCCCACGGGCGAGACCTTACTTTGGTCACGTCGGCTGGCGGCTGGCGGCTGGCGGCTGGGTGTCGCAGTCCGTGGCCGGCACCACTAGTCCGCAGCCAGCCCGATGTTCCGCCGGGTGACGGCGGGCTAGCGCAGGCTGGCCAGGACTTCCTTGAGCAACTGCGCAGTGGTGTCGTTGGACGACGCTGCCCAGTTGGAGCCGCCGGCCAGACGATGCCGGGACTCGTACTGGTCGAGGCCGATCGACCAGGCCCGGTTGGCCTCGGCGATGTCGCGGTGCAGCGACATGTAGGTCTGGGGCATGGGGATCAGGGAGTACTCGACCGGGGCCGAGTTGCGTGACGTCTGGCGGATCACCACGCTGAGGGTGTCGGCGAAGTCGGAGGGGATCGACGTGTGCCGGGAGATGATCTCCAGCTCGGCGGGGGCCCGGGGGTAGTCCACCAGCAGGAGCTGGAACAAGGGGGCGTCGTGCAGCACGGCGATCATGTCGTCGACCAGCGCTGCGGCCCGGTGCGGGGACTTGTTGGCCAGGAATGCGGCGAAAGTCTGGCGGTTGAGCACCACCTGGTAGCGCTTGCGGCCGCCCAGCGCCAACGCCCGGAAATGGGCCTGGTAGTCGGCGAAGAGCCGGCGGAACGTCTCGGCGTCGTCCGCCGCGAGGTTCATACCGTCGGTCCAGCGCCGGCGGTCCTCCTCGTCGAGGAACAGCAGCGGGGGCTCGTCGGCCACGAGCATCTCCAGCCCGGGGTACTCGCGCTCGAGGGCGAACAGGTAGGCGAAGGCTTGGGCGTTCTGGAGGTGGGCGGCGCCGGGGACCCGCAGCAGCTCGACGGCCACCGACGGCAGGTCGGCGACGAAGGCGGCGAAGCTGGCGCCGCCGGCCGGTCCGGGGACGCGGCAGACCGGGCGATGGGCGAAGCAGGAGCGGGCCAGATCCTCGGACGAAAAGCACTCGAGCAGCTCCTCGAGCCCCACGTTGAGCGCTCGGGCCACGGTCTCGATGGCCAGGCCCCTCGAGCTCGGCCTGGTCGGTAGCCGGTAGGGCGTAAGTCGGCTCTCCATGAGTCCCAGCATGGCGACCGAGACCGGCCGTTGCGGGTCGAGCTCGGCCGTGCGGACGCTCAGGCCCTCACGGGTGAGCGCCTCGGTGGCCCGCAGCCGGCGCAGTCGATCAGCGAGAGTTTCGTGTGTGTTCGCCGTTCCAGGCTACCGCTTCGGGATCGCTGGAACCGGGATGAATCCGATGTACCGTTCGTGTCCGATGAAGGTGATCCCGCTCAAGACCGCCCTGCTGGTCCCGGGCGACGACATTGTCGGCGTCGCCCAGGAAGCGCTGGAGACCGCCGGCCTGCGAACCGAGCCGACCGACATCCTCGTCATCTGCGAGTCGCCCCTGGCCATCACCCAGGGGCGGATCATCGACATCGACGACGTGCACCCGGGTGTCCCGGCGCGTGTCCTCTGCCGTTTCTTCGATTTCGACAGCAGCCTGTGCAACCCGTATGCCTTCCAGGTGGCCATCGACCTCGCCGGGCTCTCCCGCATCCTGCTGGCCCTCCTGGCGGCCATGCCGGGCCGGGTTCTGGGCCGTCACGGCGACTTCTACCGCATCGCCGGCCGCCAGGTCACCTGGATCGACGACATCCCCGGCAACCTCCCGCCCTACACCCAGGACATCGTCCTCGGCCCCGACGACCCGTGCGGCGTGGCCTGCAAGGTGGCCGAGGCCCTCGGCTGCGGTGCGGCGGTGGTCGACGCCAACGATCTCGGCCGGGTGGAGATCTGCGGCGCCTCGCCGTTCATCGACCACGACGTGCTGATCGACGCCATGCGCCCGAACCCGCAGGGCAACGCCGACGAGCGGACGCCGCTCGTGCTGGTCCGGGCTTCCTGACCGCGAGGCCCGCCCCAGCCATGTCGGACCAGTCCCCTCTCGAACGATCGTCTCCCGACCCGGCCCCGCTCGACCAGTCCCGCGCCCCGTACTTCGAGGCGCTGTGCCGGTACGCAGCCGTCCCCCGGGCCGCGTTCCACACCCCCGGCCACATCCAGGGTCGCGGGGCTCATCCGGCGCTGCGGGCGGTGGTGGGCGACGCCATGCTGTCGCTCGACATCAGTCCCGGACTGGGCGACCTCGACGGGGTGCCGGGCTCGGCCCTCGACCAGGCCCAGGCCCTGGCCGCCGGGGCCTACGGCGCCGACCGCAGCTGGTTCCTGGCCAACGGCTCGACCCTGGGTAACCAGATCATGGTGACCGCCGTCTGTCATCCCGGCGATGTCATCCTCACCTCCCGCAACACCCACCGCTCGATCATCTCGGCGTTGATGATCGCCGGGGTCCGCCCGCTGTACATCCCGGCCGAGCTCGACCCCGAGAGCCACATCGCCCATGGGGTCACCCCCGCCCAGGTGGAGGCGGCGCTGGCCGGCCATCCCGAGGTCCGGGCGGTGTTGATCGTCTCCCCCACCTACTACGGCGTGTGCTCCGACACCGCCGGCATCGCCGAGGCCAGCCACCGCCACGGTGTGCCCCTGCTGGTCGACGAGGCGTGGGGGCCGCACTTCCCGTTCCACCCTGACCTGCCCGGCCACGCCCTGTCGCTGGGCGCCGACATGGTCGTCACCGGCGCCCACAAGCTGCTCAGCGCCTTCCTCCAGGCCTCGATGCTCCACGTGCGGGGTGACCTGGTCGATCAGGACCGCGTCGAGGTCGTCAACCGCATGCTGCAGAGCACCAGCCCGTCGTGCCTGCTGCGGATGTCGCTCGACGTGGCCCGCATGCAGATGGCCACCGAGGGCGAAGCGCTGTTGACCACGGCCATGGCCCTGGCCTCCGACGCCCGGGCCCGCATCGAGGAGCACCCGCTCCTGTCCTGCCTCGACAAGCGGTTGGTGGGCTCCCACGGCGTCGTCGCCTTCGACCCCACCCGGCTGTCGGTCAACGTGATCAGCACCGGCTACACCGGCTACGACGTGGAGAAGATGCTGTTCAACGACCACGCCGTCACCGTGGAGATGGCCGACTACGCCAATGTGCTGTGCAACGTCACCATGGGCCACAGCCAGGCCGACCTCGACCAGCTCGTCGACGCCCTCCACGCCATCGCCAGCTCGCCCAGCGAGCACGGCCTCGACTCCCAGGGCTTCGTCGAGCGGGCGCTCTACGAGGTTCCCGAGCAGGTGATGAGTCCGGGCGAGGCCTTCCACGCCCGCCAGCAGCGGGTGCCGTTGGAGGAGGCGGTCGGGCGCATCTCGGCGGAGATGGCCGCCACCTACCCGCCCGGCATCCCGGTGGTCGTCCCCGGCGAGCGCCTCACCCCGGCGCTGGTCGCCCACCTCCAGGCCCAAGTGGCAGCCGGCGGTCGCATCGTCGGCCCCCAGGATCCCCGCCTCGACCGCATCCAGGTCGTATGCGAGTGATCCGGACCGTCCTGGGTGCAGCCGGTCTCACTGGTGCCGCGGCGACGGCCGGGTGGTTCGTTCTCGCCCGGATCCAGGGCGACAGCGAGATGGGCTACGGCCCCTGCACGGTGATGGGCACCGGCGAGGGCTCGGTGCACGCCGAGGTCGAGCTGATGAACCGGGGACGCGAGGCCGGGGTGGTCCGCCGCGTCGACAGCGTCCTCGTCGAGGGCCCCCCGGGCCGGGTCCTGGCCACCCGCAAGGGCAGCCAACCGCCGGAACGGGGCTGGTGGGTGTCGAACATCCTCCAGCCGGGTGAGTCCTGCACCGCCGAGATCGACGTGGAGATCGTCGGCCCGGGCACGGGGCCGGTCATCGTCGAGCTCGACGTCCACGAGATCGGCCGACGGCTGCTCGTCCACCGCAAGGTCCGCCTCACCCTGCCCATCGGAGTGCCCGCCCCGCTCTGACACCGGTGACCCGCCCGGGAACAGAGCATTCTGAGTAAACTCCTGCACCCAAAGGTGATTCGCCGTCGGGGTTTGGCGAAGTTCGCCGTTCGCTCCCTGTTCGCTCCCTGGCGCCGGCGACGGCGGGCCATCAAACTGCAGGTGATGCCGAACCCAGATCTGCTGCTCGCCGACGTACCCCTACAAGCCGAGGATCCCCTGGATTGGGCGCCGGTTCAGAACCGGTCGGCCCAGGAGCTCCGCGCCGTCGAGACGGCCACCCGGGGCCTGCCGAGGGGCTACAAGCTGCCCGCCGTCGCCCGGCCGGTGCTCACCGCCGCGGCCAAGACCGATCTCCGCCGGTCGACGCTCACGACCCTGGCCGACCTCGGCCTGTTCGTCGGCACTGGCGTAGCCGCCGCCTTCGCCCACCTGCTCCTGCCCGCCCCGTTGGCGTGGGCCGTCAGCCTGGTCGCCATCTTGGTCATGGGCCGCTGCGGCCGGGCTCTGGAGTGCATGGTGCACGAGGCCTCCCACCGCAACTGGCAGCGCCAGGGCCGCTGGAACGACCTGCTGGCCAACGTGCTGGCCGGGTTCCCCACCGCCAGCCAGGTCGGCGAGTACCGGCGCAGCCACATGGTGCACCACGCCCGGCTCGGCAGCGCAGATGACCCCGACATCATCCGCTACGAGCAGTTCGACCTGGAGGCCATGACCGGTCTACGGGGAACCGAGCTGGTCAAGGGCGTCGTCCGCCGCCTCCCGGCCTACAACTGGTCGTGGTACAGCGCCATCGGCACCAGCCGGGCCACCCTGGCGCTGTCCGGGGCCTGGTACGCCGTCGTCGCCGGGCTCATCGCCCTGGTAGCCGGGCCCCAGGCGGCGCTGCTGACCTGGCTGCACTTCGTGGCCGGCTTCGGCCTCGTCCTGCCCGTCATCCGCATGCTCGGTGAGGCGGGCGAGCACCGCTTCATCGCCGGGGACAGCGCCTTCGACGCCACCATCTCCAACCTGGGCTGGGCCCACCGCTGGATCATCCACCCCCACGGCGACGGCCATCACACCCTCCACCACCTGTGGTCGTCGGTCCCCCACCACCAGATCGCCCAGATGCACCTCGCCCTGGCCGAGCTCGACGGCGCCAACTTCGCCGCCTCCATCCAGTGGCGGAAGAAGGTGCTGGAGAACGTCCGCACCGGACTGGATGCCTGAGCCCTTCCCTTCGCTGCGGATCGCCGGCGAGGTCGGCGCCCGCCACCCGGGCATCCTCGTCGGCGGACTGTCCGCCACCGGGCTGGTGGCGGCGGCGGCAACCGTGGAACAGCAGCCCTTCCCGACCGATACCGCGCAGGCCCTGGTCAGCCAAGACGTCACCGTCGAGCTGATCGCCGACCATCCCCTCGTCAGGGACTGGCGGACCGCCATCGCCTCCAGCGGCCTCAAGCCGTCGACCTACAAGTCCAGTCCCGAGCAGCTGGCCCGCAGGACGCTGAAGAGCGGCCCGGTCCGCACCGGCCTACCCCTCGTCGACCTGTACTGCGAGGTGGCCACCCGTCACCTGGCGCCTCTGGGGGGCTACGACCTGGCCCGGCTGCCGTCGACCGGGCTCGAACTGCGCATGGCCGACCCCTCGACCGACACGTTCGCGCCCCTGGGTGGTCGGGACGGCGACATGGTCCTCAGCGACCGGGTCGTGGTGTACGCCGCCGGTCACACGGTGATCTGCTGGGCCTACAACTGCCGTGACTCCCGGGATACATGTCTCACCGCCGGGACCGAGTCCGCGCTGTTCTTGGGTGAGGCGGTGACCGTCGACCAGCACGATGCTCTGCGCACCGCCCTCGAGGATCTGGCGGGACGACTGGCCGCGGCCGGCGCCACCGTGGGACCGGTGGCCTACGCCGACGTCGACCAGCCGACAGCCGAGTTCGCCCCGGCCGGGTGATCGTCCAGCCGACTTCGTCGCAGGAGACGTGGACCGTCCGGGAGACGGCCCTGGACGTTGACGCGCTGGCGCCCTCGGAGTCGATCTTCTGCCTGGCCAACGGTCATCTCGGCCTGCGGGGCAATCTCGACGAGGGCGAGCCCTACGGCCTGCCTGGCACCTACCTCAACGGGCTGCACGAGATCCGACCGCTCCCCTACGCCGAGGCCGGCTACGGCTACCCCGAGTCGGGCCAGACCCTCATCAACGTGACCAACGGGAAGCTGTTGCGGCTGCTGGTCGACGACGAGCCGTTCGACGTCCGCTACGGCCGGCTGGAGTCACACGAGCGGGTCTTGGATTTGCGGGCGGGGACGCTGACTCGCAACGTGGAGTGGGTGTCCCCTGCGGGCCAGGCGGTGCGGGTGCGCTCGGTTCGCATGGTGTCATTCACCCAGCGGGCGGTGGCGGCCATCTGCTACGAGGTCGAGGCCGTCGACGACCGAGCCCGGATCGTCGTCCAGTCCGAGCTGGTGGCCAACGAGCCTCTGCCCATGCCGGGGAGCGACCCTCGCGTGGCCGCCGCCCTGGCGTCGCCGCTCGTCTCCGAGGACCACGGCACCCGGGGCCAGACGGCGGTGGAGCTGGCTCACCGCACCGCGGTCAGCGAGCTGCGCCTGGCTGCGGCCATGGACCACCTGGTCGACTGTCCGGGCGTGCTCGACATGACCGCGGAGTCCTCACCCGACATCGGACGGGTGACGATCACGACGGTGCTGGAGCCGGGCCAACGGCTGCGGGTCGTCAAGCTGCTGGCCTACGGGTGGTCGAGCCTGCGCTCGAGGCAGGCGCTGCGGGACCAGGTGGTAGGGGCACTGACGGCAGCCCGCCAGACCGGCTGGGACGGCCTGGTCGCCGAGCAGCGGGCGTACCTGGACCGGTTCTGGGACCGGGCCGCCGTCGAGCTCGACGGCGATCCCGAGATCGAGCAGGCCGTGCGCTTCGCCCTGTTCCACGTGCTCCAGGCCGGGGCCCGGGCCGAAGGCCGGGCCATCCCGGCCAAGGGCCTCACCGGCACCGGCTATGACGGTCACGCCTTCTGGGACACCGAGAGCTTCGTCCTCCCGGTGCTGGCGTACACCTTCCCGACCGCGGCGGCCGATGCCCTGCGCTGGCGCCACAGCACGCTGCCCGTCGCCCGGCAGCGGGCGGCGACGCTGGGCTTCGCCGGCGCCGCTTTCCCGTGGCGGACCATTACCGGCGAGGAGTGCTCGGGCTACTGGCCGGCCGGCACGGCCGCCTTTCACGTCAACGCCGACATCGCTGACGCGGTGATCCGCTACGTCGATGTGACCGGTGACGAGGACTTCGAGCGGGAGGTCGGCCACGACTTGCTGGTGGAGACAGCCCGGCTCTGGCAGTCCGTCGGCCACCACGACCGTGACGGGTCGTTCCGGATCCCCGGCGTCACCGGCCCAGACGAGTACAGCGCCCTGGCCGACGACAACGTCTACACCAACCTGATGGCCCAGCAGAACCTCAATGCCGCCGCCGACGTGGCCGAGCGCCATCCCGCTCAGGCGGAAGCCCTCGGCGTCGACCGTGCCGAGCTGGAGGCGTGGCGGCACTGCGCCGAGGAGATCCACATTCCGTACGACGAGGCCCTCGAGGTGCACCAGCAGGCCGCCGGCTTCACCACCCATGAGGTGTGGGACTTCGACGCCACCCGCGCCGATCAGTACCCGCTCTTCCTGCACTTCACCTACTTCGACATCTACCGCAAGCAGGTCGTCAAGCAGGCCGACCTTGTCCTGGCCATGCTCATGCGGGGCGACGCCTTCACCGACGACGAGAAGGTCCGTAACTTCGCCTACTACGAGCGCCTCACCGTACGGGACTCGTCGCTGACGGCGTCGACCCAGGCGGTGCTGGCGGCCGAGATCGGCCATCTCGAGCTGGCCTACGACTACCTGGGCGAGGCCGCTCTGGTGGACCTGGCCAACCTGCACCACAACACCGACAACGGCCTGCACCTGGCCGCCCTGGCCGGCGGGTGGGCCGCGCTGGTGGTCGGCTTCGGCGGCTTCCGGGCCGGGGCCGGGCGACTGTCCTTCGCGCCCCGGCTGCCGGCTGCGCTCACCCGGCTGGCGTTCCACGTCTGGTACCGGGGCCGCAGTATCCGTATCGAGACCACGGCCGCCGAGGCCCGCTACCAGCTCCGCAGCGGCGAGCCCATCGAGCTCACCCACCACGGCGAGCGCCTCACCGTGAGCACGGCCGCGCCGGTCATGCGACCGATCCCGCCGGCCCCCGTGCATCCCACGCCGACCCAGCCGCCGGGCCGAGCGCCTGTACGCCGCCGTCCGTCGCCCCCGCCCGAGCAATGATCGAACTGGGCTCCATGCATGGCCGCGTCAGAGGGAGGCGAGGAGGTTGGTGGCGGTGGCCTCGGGCTTGACGTTGTACCAAACCTCGGCCAACTTGCCCGGGGTTAAGTGGAGCGATACCCCAGGGTCGTGGTCTTGGCGCTGTCGGCAGCGAGTTCGTCCTGAGCTTGGACATCTCCGGCCCCGGCACGCCTCATTTTCTCGTACGGCCAAGACGCTTCAGTCGAAGTCGTAGGGGTCGTAGCTCGGGTGCAGAGGGTCGACTCGATGGGAGGCGAACACGGGGCCGCACGAGAGTGACAGCTCGCAGGATGTGGCTAGCGAAGCGCTGCGAGCAGGTTGGCTGCGGTGTCGGCCGGCTCCACGTTGTACCAGGCCTGGGCGACCCGCCCGTCCTCGTCGACGAGGAACGCCGAGCGGAGGATGCCCATGTACTTCTTGCCGTACATGCTCTTCTCGACCCACACGTCGAACGCGTCGGCCACCGCGTGGTCTTCGTCAGCCAGGAGCGGGAACCCCAGGCTGTGCTTGGTGTCGAACTTGGCCTGTTTCTCAGGCTTGTCCGGACTGACGCCGATGATGACCGTGTTCCCGACCTGACCAGCGATGTCACGCATCGCGCAGGACTGCGTGGTTCAGCCGGGCGTGTCGGCGCGAGGATAGAAAAAGATCAGATGAGCTGCTCTCCGTTCGGTGATCGACTCCGAGAGCGTGAAGGGCTGCCCGTGCTGGTCGGGCAGAGTGAAGTTGGGGGCCTTGTCACCTGATTCTAGGGGCATGGGGTTCAGGCTAGATCGGATGCCCCGCCTCGGGCTCGGCGGGCCCGTTCGAGAAGGGCGCCGACACCGAGGGCGGCAGCCCATTGGTCCATGTAGGCGTCGTCCATCGCCTTGCCGACGACGGCGATCACGGCTGACGCGTCACCGAGTTGGCGATCTGAGCCGCTCATCGCTGCCCACTCCAGCTTCGACAGGACGGTGTCCTCCGCGGTCGCCACCCGCACGGTGACCCCCAATAGCTCCGCCTCTATGCGGCGTGCGAACTCGGTCAAGCTGAAGTCACGGTCCTTGCGGACGATCAGGTCGACCTTCCACCCCGAAAAGACATCGACGACGTTGAACTGTTCGCGGCGAACGAGGGCCTCCTGGGGCGAAGGCCCTATGTACACCGCCGAAGGGTCCAGGGACGCCACGAACCTGGCCAACGACGCACTCGTCGGATCGATGACGAGATCGATGTCCTGGGTGGTCCGCGGCGCCCCGTGCAGCGTGCTGGCGAACGAGCCGACCAGCATGGAGGGAATTCCCGCCCCGTCGAGCGCGGTGATGATCATCCGCAGGGTCTGCGCTGCGCTCACGGCGCGAGGACCGGCGCCCCCGGCCACACCAGCGGGAACATGTCCTCACCCACCCGCAGGCGGAGAAGGGCCCACCGGACCGCGGGCGGGTCGTAGTCCGGGTGTCGCGCTCGGATGCCGTCCGCGGCCATTTCCCAGACCTCGTCGGACATCTGAACGGCGGCCTCCACCCGCCGAGCCGGGCTCATGGCGCGGTACACCTCCAGTTGACGGTGCCGGGCCTGGGCCGACGTGTCCGCGCTGCGCACGCCGGCGAGGCTACTGCGAGGGGTCGGACGCTTCGGGGAGCACGGGTGCGGCCATGGCGTGAAAGCCGCCGTCGACATGGACGATCTCCGCCGTGGTGGCCGGGAACCAGTCCGACAGCAGAGCCACGCAGGCCTTGGCTACCGGAGTCGTGTCGCGCGTGTCCCAGCCGAGGGGTGACCGGCCGGCCCAGGCCCCCTCCATCTGGTCGAAGCCGGGGATGCCCCGGGCGGCGACGGAGCGGATGGGGCCGGCGGAGACCAGGTTGACCCGGATCCCGTAGGGCCCGAGATCCCGGGCCAGGTAGCGGGCGGTGGCCTCCAAGGTCGCCTTGGCCACCCCCATCCAGTCGTAGGCCGGCCACGCCTGGGCGGCGTCGAAGTCGAGGCCCACCACCGATCCCCCGCCCGCGGCCTGCAGCAAGGGCTGGACGGCGACGGTGAGAGCCTTGAGCGAGAACGCCGAGGTGTTCAGGGTGAGGGCCACGTCGTCCCACTCGGTGGCCAGGAAGTTGCCGCCCAGGGCCCGGGAGGGGGCGAAGGCCACGGCGTGGAGGACGCCGTCGAGACGGCCCCACCTGGCGGTCAGGTCGGCGGCCACCGCGGCCAGGTGCTCGGCGTTGGTGACGTCGAGCTCCAGCACGTCGGGCTCCGGTGTCAGCCGCCGAACCGTCCGCCGGGTAAGGCTCATGGCTCGGCCGAACGAGGTGAGAACGACTTCCGCCCCCTGTTCTTGAGCCAGCCTGGCCACGCCGAAAGCGATGGAGTCGTCGTTGAGAACTCCCGTGACCAGGAGCTTCTTGCCTGCGAGCATGTCGGTCACCGTGTTCCTCCTCAGAGGGGCGTGTTGGAGTGCTTGGCCCGCGACCCCGGGGTCGCCCGCTTGGTCCGCAGGGCCACCAGGCCCTCGGTCAGGAGCCGGCGGGTGTCGACCGGGTCGATCACGTCGTCGACGTAGCCCCGTTCGGCCGCCACCACCGGGGAGCACAGTCGCTCGGTGTACTCGGCCTCGAGGTCGCCCTGGGCCCGGGCGCGCTCCGTCGGGTCGTCGATGGCCGACAGCTTGCGGCGCTGGAGGACGGCGACCGCCCCCGGCGCCCCCATCACCGCGATCTCGGCTCTGGGCCACGCCAGGCACAGGTCGTTGCCCAGACCACGGGAGTCCATGGCGATGTAGGCGCCCCCGTAGGCCTTGCGCAGCACCACGCACAGGCGGGGAACGGTGGCGGTGGCGTAGGCGTGGACCAGCTCGGCGCCGTGGCGGATCATCCCCCGCCACTCGAGATCACGGCCGGGCCGGAAGCCGCCGCAGTCGACGAAGGTCACCAGGGGCAGGCCGAAGGCGTCGCAGCACTGGACGAAACGGGCCGCTTTGCGAGACGCTTCGATGTCGAGGGTGCCGGCCTGGCTCTTGGGCTGGTTGGCGATCACGCCCACGGGCATGCCGGCCAGGCGAGCGTAGCCGGTGACCACGTTGGTGGCCAGGGCCGACCGCACCTCGAGGAACGACTCGGCGTCGCACACGTCGCCGATGACGGCGCGGACGTCGTAGGAGGCGGTGGGGCGGTCGGGCACGACACCCGCCGCCGCCGCGGACAGCCTGTCGACGGGATCGTCACATGGCCACGCCGGCGGCTGGTCGAGGTGGTTGGCGGGCAGGTAGGACAGCAGGTCGGCCACCGCCCCGGCCGCCCCCTCCTCGTCGGCGACCACCAGCGAGGCCACGCCGCTGCGGGCGGCATGGATCTCGGCCCCACCCAGGTCGCCGTGGGCGGTGGTCACGCCGGTGAACACGGCTGCGGCGCGGGGGCCGGTGACGTAGGCGTACGCCTCGGCCGTCATCACCACGTGGTCGGCCAGGCCCAGCAGCAGAGCGGGCCCGCCCACGCACGGCCCGGTGACGGTCAGGATGATGGGGACGGTGCCTGACGCGTCGGCCAGTGCTCTGGCCACCTTGCCCCAGGCGAACAGCGAGGCCACCCCCTCGCCGACGTCGGCGCCCGACGTGGCCATCTCGCCGACCACTGGGACGCCGGTCTCCAGGGCCAGGCGGACCACCCGCTCGATCACTTGACCCTCGGTGGGACCGATGGCCCCCCGGTGCGGGCCGCCGGACAGGCGGAACCACGCCACCCGTCGGCCCTCGATTTGGGTGAGGGCGGCGGTGGCCGCCCCACCCCGCTTGGCCGCGACGGGCGCCTGCGTCACGGGCGTTTGGTCAATTGGGGGCCGCATACGAACCCCCGTTGACCAAACGCTGCCTCGGTCATACCGGCGGGGTCAGGACGAGGCTGGCATTGTGGCCCCCGAAGCCGAAGGAGTTCGAGATGACCGGCGCGGCGGCCAGCGGGCGTGCCTCGCCGTGGACCACGTCGATGGCCAGGTCGGGCTCGGAGCGCTCGTGGTTGGCCGTCGGGGGGACGACCCCGTCGCGCATGGCCAGCATGGAGGCCACCGCCTCGACGGCGCCGGCGGCGGCGATCAGGTGGCCGATGACGCCCTTGGCCGAGGTGATGGGCAGGGCGTTCTCGCCGAAGACCTTGCGTACCGCCTCGGCCTCGGCCGCATCGTTGAGCTCGGTGGACGTGCCGTGGGCGTTGACGTGGCCGATGTCGGAGGCCTCCAGGCCGGCGTCGGTCAGGGCCAGGCGCATGCAGTCGGCCGCCCCGGCCCCACCGGGGGACGGCGCCGTCACATGGTAGGCGTCGGAGTTGCGGCCGTAGCCGGCCACCTCGCCGTAGATGCGGGCGCCGCGGGCCACGGCCCGATCCCACTCTTCGAGGACCAGGAACCCGGCCCCCTCCCCCATCACGAACCCATCGCGATCCACATCGAAGGGCCGCGAGGCCATCTCCGGCGTGTCGTTGCGGCTGCTGAGGGCGCCCATGCGGGCGAAGGCGGCGATGGCGATCGGTGTGACGCACGCCTCAGACCCACCGGAGAGGACCACGTCGGCCGAGCCTTCCCGGATGAGCCGGGCCCCCTCGCCGATGGCGTGGGAGCCGCCGGCACAGGCGGTGGCGATGCAAAAGTTCGGCCCGGTCCAACCCAGCTTCATGCCCACCAGAGCGGCGGCGGCGTTGGGCATCATCATCGGGACCAGCATGGGCGAGACCCGCGACGGCCCACGCGAGAACAGGTTGTACTCCTGCTCCTCCTGGGTGATGAGGCCGCCGACGCCGGCTGCGGCGACGACGCCGCAGCGGGCGGGATCGGCGCCCAGGTCGCCGGCGTCGACCAAGGCGTCGGCGGCGGCGGCGAAGGCGAGCTGGGCCACGCGGTCGGTGCGGCGCGTCTCCTTGCTGTCGAAGTAGACGGCGGGGTCGAAGTCGGCGACCTCGCAGGCGATGCGCACCGGCAGCGCGGAAGCGTCGATGCGGGAGATCGTCGCCGCCCGGGGCGTGCCGGCGACCAGGGTGGCCCAGAACGTCTCCAGGTCGGAGCCCGCCGGCGTCTTGACCCCCATGCCGGTGATGGCCACCCGGGCCTGCGAGCGGGCCGGCCTCATCCCGTGGCGCTCCCGGCCCGCTCGGCCACGATCTTGGTGATGACGTCGGCGGCGCTGCCCACGGTGGCCACGCCGTCGAAGGCCTCGGTGGGCAGGTCGACGTCGAGCTTCTCCTGGAGGATCTCCAGGATCTCCAGCACGCTGAGGCTGTCGCCGTCGAGATCCTCGACGAAGCGGGCCTCGGGCGTGACCACCTCGCGGTCGACGTCCATCACCTCGACCGCGGCGTCGGTCAAGAGCTCGAGGATCTGGTCGCGGTCCATCTGGTGTTCCTCCAAAGTCGGTTCGGTCAGCAAGATCAGTGGCCCATCCCCAAGCCGCCGTCCACGGGGATAACAGAGCCGGTCACGTAGCCTGCCGCGTCGGAGGCCAGGAATGCCACAACTGCGGCCACTTCTTCCGGCGTGCCGAACCGGCCGAGGGGTACGAGGGCGGTCATCTCGGCGCGGCGGGCATCGGTGAGCGCCTCGGTCATCACCGTGGAGATGGGCCCGGGGGCCACGACGTTGGCCGTCACGCCCCGCCCGCCGAGCTCCCGGGCCAGCGCCCGGGTCAGCCCGACCAGGCCGGCCTTGGCCGCCGCGTAGTTGGCCTGGCCGGCCGCTCCGGTGAGGGCCACCACCGAACCCATGGCGATGATGCGGCCCCAGCGGGCGCGGATCATGCCGGGCATGGCCCGGCGCATGGTGTGGAAAGCACCGTCGAGGTTGGTGCGCAGCACCCGCTGCCACTGCTCGTCGGTCATGCGCATGGCCAGGCCGTCGCCGGTGACCCCCGCGTTGGCCACCAGCACCTCGACCTTGCCCCACTCCTGCTCCACCTGGCCGAAGGCGGCATCGACGGCGGCGGTGTCGCCGACGTCGCCGTGGACGGCCATGGCCGGGACGCCCAGGGCCTCGACCGCGGCGCAGGTCTCCGCGGCGCCGTCGGCGTCGGCGGAATAGCCCACCGCCACCCGGTGACCGCCGGCGGCCAGGGCCACGGCCACCGCCCGCCCGATGCCTCGTGAGCCGCCGGTGACCAGGGTCACTCGCCCGCCCATCAGCGCTCCCACCGCAGCAGGGCACTGGCCCACGACATCCCGGCGCCGAAGCCGGTGACGAGGACCAGGTCGCCGGCGTGCATGCGCCCGGCGTCGGCCGCCTCGGCCAGGGCGATGGGGATGGACGCCGCCGAGGTGTTGCCGTAGCGGTCGATGTTGACGAACGTCCGCTCGGGCGGCAGACCGAGCTTGGCCGCGGCCGAGTCGATGATGCGGACGTTGGCCTGATGCGGCACGAACAGGGCTATGTCGTCGGCGGTGACGCCGGCCTGGACCATGGTGGCGGTGGCCGAGTCGACGATCACCCGCACGGCCCGGCGAAAGACCTCCCGGCCATCCATCTTGAGCCAGTTGTCGCCGGCGGCCAGGGTCTGGGGGGTGCTCGGGAGGCGGCTGCCGCCGGCGGGGATGCCGAGGAGCCCGGTGAGTGAGCCGTCGCAGCCCAGATCCCACGCCAGCACGCCCACGTCGGCGCTGGGCGTGAGGACCACGGCCCCGGCGCCGTCGCCGAAGAGGATGACGGTGGAACGGTCGGCCGGGTCGACGACCCGGCTCAGGGTCTCGGCCCCGATCACCAGCACGGGGCCGAACACACCGCCCGCCACCATCGACGCCCCGGCCATGAGGGCGTAGACGAAGCCCGAGCAGGCGGCGTCGACGTCGAAGGCGGCGCAGCGCAGCCCGAGGGCGTCCTGCACGAAGGCGCTGGTCGGCGGGATGGGTTGCTCGGACGTGCAGGTGGCCACGATGCAGCAGCCGATGTCGGCCGGGTCGATGCCGGCGTCCTTGATGGCGGCCTGGCCGGCCTCGATGGCCAGGCTGGCGGTTGTCTCACCGGCACCGGCGACCCGTCGCTCCTTGATGCCGGTTCGCTCGGAGATCCACGCGTCGTTGGTGTCGACGAGCTGAGCCAGGTCGTCGTTGGTCACCCGTCGCTCCGGGACCGCCATCCCCCACCCCGAGACGGAGACCCGCAGGCCTGCGCTCAATGAGCCCTGCTCTGGCTTCTCGCTCAATGAGCGCTCAATGAGCGAGGCGGAGCCAGGCCACGGGCTGGCCCTCGCGGACCCGTTCGCCGGCGTGGGCCAGTAGTCCCATGAGCCGGCCGCCGAAGGGCGACCGCACCGGCGTGGAGTGGCCCTTGCCCTCCACGAAGCCGATCACCTGCTCCTCAGCCACCGTTCCCTCACCGATGGCTTCGAGGGGTTCGACGGGCCGGAACGTGCCGGGCGCCGGCGCCAGGATGACCCGCTCTGGGACGGTGAGAACCTCGTCGTTGACGGCTCCGGCTTCCATTTATGCGACCTCCAGAAGGGCATCGGTGGGCACCGTGACGCTGCGGGTGGTGACCGCAGGGACGGCGCGACGGGCCAGGCCGGCGAGGACGTTGCCCGGCCCGATCTCAAAAAAGGTGTCGACGCCCATGCCGGCCAGCGTCTCCATGGAGGAGCGCCAGCGCACGGGCGAGATCAGGTGCTGGGCCAGCCGGTCGGGCCAGCCGTCGGCGCCGGCGTACGGCTGGGCGTCGGCGTTGGACACCACGGGCGCCGACGGGGCGCGGAAGGTGATGCCGGCCAGGAAGGGCGACAGGGCTTCGGCCGCGGGCGTCATGAGCGGGGTGTGGAAGGCGGCGCCGACGTTGAGGGCGATGACCCGGCGCACGCCGAGGGCGGCAGCGCGTTCCTTGGCCGCCTCGACGCCGGCGGGCGTGCCGCCGATCACGACCTGGCCGGGGGCATTGTCGTTGGCCATCCAGGCGTCGACGCCGGCGCACGCCTCGTCGGCCGTCGTCACGTCGGCGCCGATCAGGGCGGCCATGCGGCCCGGGTGGGCGTCGGCGGTGGCCTGGGTGCAGTCGGCACGGCGGGCGGCCAGGCGCACGCCGTCCTCGAGAGTCAGCGACCCGGAGGCGATGAGGGCCGTGAGCTGGCCGAGGGAGTGACCGGCGAAGGCGACGGGCGCATGGAGCTGGTCCCGGACGGCCTCCCATGCCAGCAGGGAGGACAGCAGCACCGCGAGCTGAGCCTCGCGGGTCCGGCTCAGTTCGGCGTCGGTGGCGTCGAGGAGGAGGTGGGCGAGGGGTTGGCCGAGCGCCGCTTCAGCGCGTTCCACCACCTCCCACGCCGGGGATGTCCGCCACGGGTCGCCCATGCGCGACGTCTGAGTCCCCTGACCGGGGAAGAGCACTGCGATGGCCACTGACCTTTGGACCGTGGCCGGTCGAAAGGGTTACCTGTTCTGGAGCCCTTTTTGTAATTCGTTCACGAAGGCGGCGGCGCCATCGGGCCCGGCCCCCTCCAGTAGGCGCCGGACGAGGGCGGACCCCACGATCACCCCGTCGGCGTCGGCGCAGGCTTCGGCCGCCTGCTGCGGGGTCGACACGCCCACGCCGAGCAGTACGGGCTTGTCGGTCGCCGCCTTCAGGCGCTTGCCCAGCGCGCCGGCAGTGGCGGCCAGCGACGACCGCTCCCCCGTGACGCCCATGACGGCGACGCCGTAGATCCAGCCGTGGGAGCGGGCGCAGATGGCGGCCAGGGCGTCGTCGGGCGTGTTGGGGGCGGTGAGCAGGATGGTCTCGACCCCGGCATCGTCGGCCGCCTCGCCCCAACCGTCGAGCTCGATCAGCGGGAGGTCGGGGACGATGGCCCCGGAGACCCCTCGCTGGACGAGTGACCGGGCGAAGCGGCGGTGGCCGGCCCGAAAGACGGTGTTGTAATACGTCATCACGACGAGGGGCACGCCGGCGTCGATGCGGCCCAGGTCGGCGAGGATGGACGCCGGCGTGGTGCCGGCGGCCAAGGCTCGCTGCGACGCCTCCTGGATCACCGGGCCGTCCATCACCGGGTCGGAGAACGGGATCCCGATCTCCACCGCGTCGGCGCCGGCCGCCGCCACTGCTTCCACCACTGCCGTCCAGTCACCCAGGCCGCCGGTGACGTACGGGACCAGCAGCTTGTGCCCGGCTTCGCGCCGGGCCCGCAGGGCGGACTCGACCGGACCGAACACGGGCATGACGCCACTCTGGCACGGGTGGCGACCATCCCCTCCTCGAACCGGTGGCTCACCGGAGTGGATAGCGCACTGAGTGACCCCGGTCCGGGCGTCGGGCCCCGGCGCTACCGGCTCTGGGGGGCCCGAGGGCCGAGGCCGCGGTGGCGGCCCAGGAACTGGTTCAGCGTGCCGGTGAGCTCGACGACGTTGGCCGCGCAGCGGTCGAGGGCCTGGTGGCCGGCGTCGGTCAGCTCGTAGACCCGGGGAACGGGCCCGGCGCGGGGCGCCGACCACGCCGAGGCCACCAGCTCGGCGGTCTCGAGACCTCGCAGCTCACGGTAGATGGGCCCGGGGCCGCCCCAGTCGAAGCCGAGGGGTTTGAGCCGTTCCATCAGCTCATAGCCATGGCCCGGGGCCTCGGCCAGGAGCAACAGCAGGCATGGCGCCAGCAGTGCCCGGGGATGGGCGACGTCGTTCTCGAAATCCTGTGCCACCGCCGTGCTCCGATCCTGCCGGTGTATGTGGTGGGCATAGAGTAGCGCTGACAGTAGCCCTGAAGATAGGCGCTCGAAGGAACCGGATCCCCCGCTCCAGGGGCCACCTGCTCCAGGGGCCGCTCCGGCCCGGGCGATCAGTCCGGCGGGGGCGGTGAGGCGGCCAGCATCTCGGCTACCTGGGCGACGTCCTTGTCGCCGCGGCCGGACAGGGTGACCATCACCGTCCGACCCGAGGGCAGCTCGTCGGAGCCGGCGGCCCGGATGACCCAGGCCAGGGCGTGGGCCGGCTCGAGGGCCGGGATGATGCCCTCGGTACGGGCCAGGATTCGGAAGGCGTCGAGCACCTCGGCATCGTCGGCGGCGACGTAACGGGCCCGGCCGACGGCGGCGAGATGGGCGTGCTCGGGCCCCACGCCCGGATAGTCGAGCCCGGCCGACAGCGAGTGCGCTTCCAGGACCTGGCCGTGCTCGTCCTGCAGCAGGTACGACTTGCTGCCATGCACCACGCCGGGGATGCCCCGGCCGATGGCCGCCCCGCCGGCGGGCTCCACGCCGACCAGCTGGGCGGCGGTGTCGACGAAGCCGGCGAAGGTGCCGGCCGCGTTCGACCCGCCACCGACGCAAGCCACGACCACGTCGGGATCCTGGCCGCCGAGCAGCGCCCGGCACTGGGCCCGGGCTTCGGCGCCGACGATGCGCTGGAACTCCCGCACCATCCACGGGTACGGGTGCGGGCCCATGACCGAGCCCAGGCAGTAGTGGGTGGCGCCCACGGTAGCCACCCATTCCCGGAGGGTCTCGTTGATGGCGTCCTTGAGCGTCCGGCTGCCCGACGCCACCGGCACGACCTCGGCGCCGAGGAGCTTCATCCGGAAGACGTTGAGCGCCTGGCGGACGACGTCGACCTCGCCCATGTAGATCCGGCACTCGAAGCCGAACAGGGCGGCGGCGGTGGCGGTGGCCACCCCATGCTGGCCTGCGCCCGTCTCGGCGATCAGGCGGGTCTTGCCCATACGCCGGGCCAGAAGGCCCTGGCCGATGACGTTGTTGAGCTTGTGCGAGCCGGTGTGGGTGAGATCCTCACGCTTGAGCAGAACGCGCACGCCGAGCCGGGCCGACAGGTTCTCGCACTCGGTCACCGGCGTGGGGCGACCCCCGTAGTGGTGCAGGATCGACTCGTACTCGGCGTGAAAGGCGGGGTCGGCCCAGGCCTCGGTGAAGGCCACCTCCAGCTCGGCGCAGGCGGGGATGAGCGACTCGGGCAGGAACCGCCCGCCGAAGTCCCCGAACCGGCCGCCGTCGGCCGGTGCTCCCATGAGCGCCATTTACCAGTCGTCCTGGTCGAAGGGGGCGGCGGCGAGGGAGGTGAACTCGGGTTCCTCGGTGGACTTGGCCGCGGCCACGAAGGCCCTCACCTTGACGGGATCCTTGACGCCGGGCGAGCGTTCCACGCCGGTGACGACGTCGACTCCCCACGGATGGACATGGGCGATGGCCTCCACCACGTTCGACGCGGTGAGGCCGCCGGCCAGCATCAGCCGCATGCCGTCAGGCACCTCGGCCAGCTGCCAGTCGAAGACCTGGCCCGATCCGGGCGACGGGGCGTCGATCAGCACCACGTCGGCGCCGTAGTCGGCCACCTGCGCCAGGGCCCGGGCGCCGGCCGGGAACGCCTGGATCAGCAACGGGATGCGCTGGCGGACCCAGCGGGCCTGCTCGGCCGTCTCGTGGCCGTGGAGCTGGGCCGCTTTCAGCCCCACGCTGTTGACGATCTCCACCACGCGGGCGGGCGACTCGTCCCGGAAGACCCCTACGGTCATCACCTCCGGCGGCAGGCGCTTGGCGATGTCGGACGCCAACCCGGGAGCGATCTGGCGGGGTGACGGGGCGAAGACGAAGCCGACGGCGTCGGCGCCCATGGCGACGGACAGGAGGGCGTCGGCTTCGCTGGTCGTGCCGCAGATCTTGACGAACACGCCTCCGACGGTACCGGGTCGTGCGCCGGTTGCCGGCGATGTCAGGGGAACCGACCGTTGACCCCTTCGGTCACAGCCCGGAGCGCAACGCTCGCAGGGCCTCGCCGGGATCGGGCGAGGTCACCAGGTGCTCGCCCACGAGCACGGCGGCATAGCCGGCATCGCGAAGACGAACCAGGTCGTCGGGGGCGCCGATGCCGGACTCGGCCACCTTGAGCACGCCGTTCGGCATGGTGGCGGCCAGGCGGACGGCCCGATAATTGTCGACCTCGAAGGTATGGAGGTCACGCTGGTTGACCCCCACCAGGTCAGCGTGCACCAGGACGGCCCTGGCCACGTCGGCCTCGTCGTGCACCTCGACCAGCGCGGCCATGCCGAGCTCGGCGGCCAGGGCGTGGAAGCGCTTGAGCTCGTCGTCGCTCAGCGCAGCCACGATCAACAGGACAGCGTCGGCGCCCATGATGCGGGCGTCGCAGATGTCGCGCTCGTCGACGGTGAAGTCCTTGCGCAGGATCGGCAGGTCGACGGCGGCCCGCGCCGCCATCAGATCCTCGGCCGAGCCGCCGAAGAACTGGCTGTCGGTGAGCACGGACAGGGCGGCCGCTCCCCCCGCCTCGTAGGCCTTGGCGACGACGGCCGGGTCGAGACCAGGCGCCAGGTCGCCCTTCGACGGCGAGCGCCGCTTGATCTCGGCGATCACCGTGATGCCGTAGTGGCCCAGGCTTTTGCGGAACTTGCGAGCAGGGGGCGAGGCGGCTGCCCGCTCCTTGAGCTCGTCCGCATCCCTGGTGTCGGTCGCCGCCGTCTCCCGGTGGGCGGCCACGATCTGCTCAAGCATGGTGCCCATCGTTGACGAGCGTAGCTGTCACACCCCCGCCGGAGTCCCGTGCGAGCATGGTTCGGGATGACCGAGACGACCATCGTGGTGGTGGAGGACGACCACCACATCGCCGACCTGGTGGAGATGTACCTGCGCCAGGAGGGCTTCCGAGTCGTGCAGGCCGCCACCGGGGAGCGGGCGCTCCAGGCGGTGACGTCGCAGCAGGCCAAGATGGTGATCCTCGACGTCGGCCTGCCCGGCGGCATGGACGGGCTCGAGGTGTGCCGGCGGCTGCGGGCCGACAGCGATGTGCCCATCCTCATGCTCACCGCCCGGGACGGCGAGATCGACCGCGTGCTCGGCCTCGAGCTGGGCGCTGACGACTACGTGACCAAGCCTTTCGCGCCGCGGGAGCTGGTGGCCCGGGTCCGGGCCATCCTCCGGCGGGCCGGCCCGGCCCGAGGCGGGGCGCCCCTCGAGGTGCTGTTCGTCCGCGACGTGGAGGTCGACCTGAGGCGCAGGGAAGCGCGCCGCGAGGGCCAAGTGGTCGCCCTGGCCACGCGAGAGTTCGACCTTTTGCGCTACCTGGCCGAGAACGCGGGGATGGCGTTGGCCCGTCAGCAGATCCTCGATGCGGTGTGGGGCGCCGACTGGTACGGCGACGAGCGCACGATCGACGTCCACGTCGGCCAGCTGCGCAAGAAGCTCGGGCCCGGCTTTCCCCTCGCCACGGTGTGGGGCGTGGGTTACCGGCTCGGCTGAGATGACCCGCCGGCTCACCCTCACCATGGTGGCTGTGGTCGCCGGCGCGTTGTTCGTGGCGACGGTGGGCACGTTGTTCGTCACCCGCATCGAGGCGCGCGCCCAGGCCCGCCGGGAGCTCGGCCAACAGGCCCAGCGCCTGGCCCGGCGCATCGAGACGGTGCAGCGCGTGGGCCTGGCCGGAGTGCAGGTGGCCCTGCGCCTGGACGACGGGGCGGTCGCCTGCTTCGGCCCCACCTGCCGCGCCGCCGGTGCGCTGCCCGCCGGCCTGACCCAGAACGACATCCGGCTCGACCGCCTCAGGGCCGGTCGGGTCGTGACCGGCACCCACGGCTCGTTTGCCTTCGCCGCCGCACCGGCCCCACGGGGAGAGAACCTCAACGTCGTCCTGTTGACCCGTCGCGTCGGCACGGGGCCGCGGGTGCTCGGGCCGTGGTACTTCGCCCTCGTCGTCGCCGTCCTGATCGTGGCGGGCGCAGTAGCCGCCAACCTGGGCCGTCGTCTGACCCGGCCGTTGCGGGAGGCCCAGGCCGCCACCCGCAGGATCGCGGGGGGCGATCTGGGCGCCCGGGTCCCCGAGCACGCCGGCGACGGGAACGAGCTGGTGGAGCTGGCCCGGTCGATCAACGCCATGGCCGCCGGCCTGGAGCGCTCCCGTGGCCTCGAGCGCCAGTTCCTGCTCTCGGTGTCGCACGACCTGCGCACGCCGCTCACCTCCATACGTGGCTTCGCTGAGGCGCTGGCCGAGGGCCGCGCCACCGACCCGGCTCATGCCGCGACGGTCATCACCGCCGAGGCCCGCCGGCTCGAGCGCCTGGTCGGCGACCTGCTGGAGCTGGCCAAGCTCGGCGCTCGGCGGTTCTCCCTCGACATGCGCGCCACCGACGTGGCCGAGGTGGCCTTCGACACCGCCGAGGGTTTCCGCCCCGCGGCCGACGCCGCCGGCGTGGCGCTCGCTGTCGACGTCGGGCGGGCGAGCTCAGCTTCGACCGGCTCCACGGCGACCGCCGACCCGGACCGCCTGGCCCAAGTCGTGGCCAACCTGGTCGAGAACGCCTTGAAGTTCGCCACCGCGGCCATCACCGTCGGCACCGGGCCCGACGACGGCCATGTCGTCGTATGGGTCGAGGACGACGGCCCGGGCATCCCTGCCGAGGAGCGGGCCCACGTCTTCGAGCCGTTCTGGACGTCGAGCCGGACGCCGACGCGCCACGTCGGCAGCGGTCTGGGGTTGGCCATCGTGGCCGAGCTGGTCGACGCCATGGGCGGCTCGGTGCGGGCCGAGCCGGCGCCCGGCGGCGGCACCCGGATGGTCGTCGGCCTGCGGCCGTGGCAGGCGGCCGCCGTGGTCGGCGACGGCACCCGTTAGCGCGGCTTCGTTGTGGTGGTGGTGGGCGCAGGGCCGGCGTTCACCGCTGCACAAGGGGCCACGTTGAGCTGGGTTACCCCGCCGCCGGTGGCCACCGACGCGACCACCGGGCCCTCCACCAGACAGCGGAAACGCCACGACGCGGTGCCATTGGCGTCGGTGATGCCCTGCGGCGAGGACTCCAGCGCCTGTCCGGCGCCCAGTGAGAACTGCAGGACGGCGCCGATCAGGGGGACGACGGCCGGCCGGCCCTGGTCGTCGAGACGGTCGGTGCCGATCTGGACGGTGATCGTCGCTGACTGGTTGACGCGGGGCGGGTTGGGGTTGACGACGACGGTGATCTGCGGGCCGCCGGCACCCGCCAGGCGAAGGTCGATGGTCCTGCGTTCGGTGGCCGGCAGGAAGAAGACCTCGACGTTGGATTGGGTCAGGTCGGGCGCCTTGAACGCGCGGATGCGATAGGCGCCGCCGAGGACGGAGTCCATCCGCCAGGCGCCTCCGCCCGACGTGGTGACGTCCGCCGAAGCCACCGCGCTGCCCACGAGGCGCTCGATCCTGACCGTGGCCCCGTCGACGGGACCGCCCGGGCCCACCACGGTGCCACTGATGGAGGCCTCGCCCGGGCCGATGCTCACCGGAGGAGGCCGCGTGGTGCTGGTCGTGGTCGTGGAGCGGACCGACGGCGATGTGGTCGACCACGTCGGGATGGACGGCGTCGACACCGTGGTGGGCGGAGGCTCGGTGACGGCGGGCGTCGCCGACGGTTTCGAGCCGCCGCTGCACGCCGCGGCCAGGACGGCGATCGTCACGGCCAGTACGGCCGACAGGGGCCGACGCCGACGCCGGTCAGGAGACAAGGGGCAGGACCTCGACCCGGGCGGTCGCCGTCTGCCCATCCCAGGCCACGACGACCTCGGCGGGCGCCTCCACCGCCCGGCGCACCAGGGCAAGGGCCACCGTGGCGTCGAAGCCGGGCGACATGGCCACGCTGGTCAGCTCACCCACGCGCTTCCCGTCCACTTCGAGCGAAGCGCCGACGGGCGGCGGGGCGTGGCCGGCGACCACCACGCCCCGCAGGCGTCGGGGGACGTTGCCACCGCGGGAATCGATGCGGGCGACCAGCTCCTGGCCCGTGTAACAGCCTTTGGTGAAGCTCACCGAGCGGTCGACCACCCCGACCTCGGCCGGGATGGTCTTCTCGTCGATCTCCCGGCCCATGACCGGGATCCCCGCTTCGATGCGGACCGCCTCGTAGACCTCGGGCGCGCACCGCCGTGCGTCGGCGGAGGCCGCCGGGGCCTCGCCGATGAGGTCGACGCCGGGAAGGCCGGGCCAGTCGGCGCCGACGGCATGGCCGGTGCCCGACGCAGCCGCCTCCGCGGCATCGGGGCCCCGGATGGCCAGGCAGGTCCACGCAAGGGGGTCGAGGTCGCACTTGACCCGCAGCTTGAAGCGGTTCAACCGCTCGACGACGGCCGGGCCGAAACCGGCGTCGGTCTCCAGCACGAACTCTTCCTCACTCAGGCGGAGAACCCGCAGGAAGGCCACCACCTTGCCCTGGGGCTGGAGCAGGAGCGCCCAGGTGGAGCCGTCGATGGCCATGCGGGCCACGTCCTGAGAGAGCTGGCCCTGGAGAAATGCCACCACGTCGGGCCCTGCCGCCCGGACGAAGTCATGGGGCAGTTCGACCGCCCCGGCCGACTCTCGCAGCGCCTTGTAGTCCTCGATCACGGTCATGGCGTGGGTACGGCTCCTGCGTTGGCGGGCACATCGCCCGGTTCGAAATGGACGGGCCCGGCGCCGTCCAGCGGAGGATCCTTGTGGTCGCTGCCGACCTCCACATCGCTGCGGGCCTGGCTCATCCGCCGGGCGGCAGGGACGGCGGCCAGCAGGGCGGCCGCCTTGTTGTGGCATTCTTCGTCCTCGGCCCACGGGTCGCTGTCGGCGACGATGCCCGCCCCGGACTGCACCGACGCCCGGCCGTCGGCGCCGACCAGCATGGTGCGGATGGCGATGGCCGTGTCGAGGTTGCCCGAGAAGTCGAGGTAGC